>CACYHU010000138.1 GCA_902774215.1 uncultured Chloroflexota bacterium | reverse complement strand
CAGGGAATCATCCGCTGTTTTTTCTTCCAGCAATACCTGCTTGATGAGTACCTTTAACAGTTTTGGAAATTTTGTTTTGGAGTTCGCTGGCATTGTTGAGTAAGACTGCTGTATATACATGATGTCGTTTAGGTCAATATCTTTTCTTTCGTCGTTGTTTTTAAAGAGCTTGCCGACCCAGGAAAAATAGATAGTCTCATATAAATTAGAAAACAAATCATTTTCTTTTACTTCCGTATTTTTTCCGTCCTCTTGTTTTGGCGGTTTCATGGATTTTTTCATCCCGCGAATAACCTGGATCATTTTATCCCTGTTTTTCAAAAGGGAATTGGACAAATCTTTATCCAGCCAATCGAGTATGGCGTCACCTGTTCTATCTTCTACCTTCGACTTCTCTTTCACAAAATCTTCTTTATAACGTTGTCGCATACCCCCGAAAATCTTTCCAAGAATCAAAGAAATATAGGTTTCCCCTGTGGTTGATTTTAACAGTTCTCCTGTCACTTTTTCGCTGTTTTTGCCCTTTTCTTTTTCGCGGTTATACTCCATAAATGCATAATCTACATCCTGCTGATTATAATTATCCTTATCCAGCATATAGCGATGAGACTTTACAAACTCATTGGCGAGTGCATGCATTCGCTCTGCCCTTCCCCAATCTTTTTTTTCTCTGGAATTTAAAGAACCTTCTTTATTTGATTGTTTGAGTTTTTCATATTTAGAATATTCTTCGATGGCTCTTTCCGGTGTTTTGTAGATCTGAAGATAAGCCTCATATAATGTGGGTGAAATGTTTACTGTTTTATCACCAATTTTAATATCTTTATCGTGATAAAGTTCCTTCGAAACCGCGCCGAGGTCGGAATCCTCCACATAAGCATTATACGCTTGTACATAGTCATTATCCAAAAGCCTGATGCCTATATTCAGAAGAGAGATCATCTTCATTACAGGTTCATGCAGTCTTTTATCTCCTTTGAAATATTGGAAATAAAGAGTGTTCAGGAGGGCGATATCCTTTTACATATAATTACGGGCATTCTGAATTTGGCTTATGTCCGGAACAGTATTTTTCTTATGCTTTAATTTGACAATATTAAGTGAGCCTCCCATTATTGTGATCGAATTGATCGATTTATTCAGTTCAGACGGGATCTTTTTATTGGTTTGTGTTGCCTCCGGGAGCATCTGTCTAACAAAAATCTCTTTGAGAGCCACCCCTTGTTTATCTATCTCCCTCTGGATTTCTTCAAGATTATATTCGTCACTGTCTTCGATATTGCCCTTGTAATAGAAGGAACCGATTTGACCGGTTGTTTCTGTGCGCAGTTTTTGTCCGACAGAAGCAGGAATGTAAGTTTCCTTTATTTCTGACGGTCCCCCCTTTGTAGACCACTTAAGCGTGTCAAAATCTTCCTCCGTTACCCGATTGTTGCCGTAATTGGCATACGATTGATCTTCTCTCTGGCTGTTTGATACCAAACCTTCTTCCAATCCGGACACGTTGTTTTCGCCCATAACATCCGATGCGATCCTGCCGAGGTTTGCCAGGGTGGAAAACCCGACTTCTTCCAGCTCAAATAACTTGTCACTGACCGGCAGGTGCGCGATCTTCGCCATATCCCGGACAAATGTCGTACAGTTACGGGCGAAATAACCATAACCGCCGTCCGCATAAGTTTCGGAGGCCTGGAGAATGGCATTGACCTGTTTGGCCGTAGCAGGGTAAGTGCGGCTCACGTTATAAATGTGACCGGCATCATTCATCAATTGCCCCGGGATGATGGCATCATTCATCATGGCAAATGTACTGGAAGCGCCTTTTGATACACTCGTCACCGGATAAAACCCGTATTGGAGTTTGTAACGCTCATATTTATTCGAGAGATGGCTGAAACGGCTGTATTCGATACCGATCATGGTATGTCCCATTTCTCTCCCTGCCATGCTTTCTTCGGAATTATCTTTCGGCTGTTCTACATAGATCGTAACCTTCGGCGGCAGGGGTTTTTCTTCATCGTTTACTACCTCTGATGCCTTTTCTCCGATTATTTCGGACCAAACCGTCGGGACACGGCGGAAATCGGCAAGTATATCCTCACCGGAATTGGCATTCTGGTCATATTTCGCTCCCTCCCAGCCGGGAATCGCTGTATGATCTTTCTTTTTCTGTATTTTTGAGTTTGCTTCGAGTGACCTTTTCTTCTTGTTAGCAACATGCTGTCTTACAGCAGCTATGGTTTGTTTTAAACCGAATCCCGAGCTCAAAAAGCCGAAAACATTGCTGAATATGTAGGCTGCCTTGTTCTTGAATTTCGTCCACCAGTTGGTACCCTTCACATCTTTCATTTTCTGTGCGGTGAAATTCCAGTTCTTTACCGGGTACTGGTCTTTTTCTGCTTCTTTCAGATCGCCTTTCTTCCCGTTCTTTTCCATCGTATCGGAACGGATAAGCATGTCATCATCCAGAGCGTCGGACCTTCTTTCAGAATAACTTACTTCCTGTGATTCATTCGGGTCCATCTCCGCAGCCATGTCGTCATCAACATCAAATTCAAATTCCTGGTTCCGTATTTCGTTTTCGGGATCCTGATAAAATAACGGCTTGTTCTTTTTTGGTTTTTCTTCTATCACATTCTCTGCCGCATTAATGAGCGCATTTGCCATTGAATTGGGCACATTGCCGGCTCCCCCGTTATTCCCGGCATCACTCGCGGATAAGATTTGGTTCATTCCTTCATTTCCGACCAATAAAGGAATATTTCTATCTTTATTCTCTGCGTTAATTTCCTCACTGATCTGTTTTTTCGGCGAAGCATTTCCTTTATTATTGGTATTCTGATACATTATCGACCTCCCATGTATTCACCTGAGCCTGAAGGAAGAAAAAACCGGCCGTCAACTGCATAATCATCCGCGTTATATTTCATGGTTTCTTTCTTAGCTTATAACTTATCAGAAAAACCTGACACACGAAAATCACGAGAAAATATATTAGATTTTCATTAAAAATTTTTCCCTGTTCACATTAAAATTCTTTTCGGACCGTTTGCAGACCAAAAGATGTTAGAATAAGGGAAGGGGAAACTTGTAACCCCGGGTTCTCATTCCATTTAAACCGGAAGAGAAGGAGTAAACATGAACGAAACTGAGCAAAATATGCTGGGGAACATTTTTTTGTCCCACCGGGCGATTTCCACGATCGTCCTTCATGCGGCGCAGATGTCGTATGGAGTTGTCGGACTTTCCCCCAAGAATTTAGCTGCCGGGCTTGCCGCGGCCATCACAAAAGATTCCTCACAAGGGGTCAGTGTCAAATCTGACGGGAAAAATATCGCGATCGACCTGTACATCACTGTAGAGTACGGGACGCGCATCACATCTGTCGCAGACAGTGTATCCGACAATGTTAAATACCAGGTTGAAAAGATGACCGGTCTGCATGTCGATAACGTAAATGTTCATGTCAAGGGCCTGCGTGTCAGCAACCCCGATAAATAAAGCAGAGCCAGGAGACCAATGACTGAATCAAGCGACAAAAAGAATCCCGCCGGAAAGGGTGCACTGAAGACCCTCAACGGGAACCAATGGAAATCCATGTTTGAAGCCGGAATGCTCTGGCTGAAAACGAATCAAAATATTGTCAATGCGCTGAATGTCTTCCCGGTACCGGACGGAGACACAGGAACCAACATGCTGCTGACCATGCAGACAGCCTGGTCGGATATCGTTTTAATGGACACCAATCATGCCGGGCAGATCATGCGTGCCGCGGCACAGGGAGCCCTGATGGGCGCCCGCGGGAACAGCGGGGTGATCCTGTCCCAGCTATGGCGCGGTTTTTCCCGCGTGATGTCGAATTACAAAACCTTCACGCCAAAGATTTTTTCCGAGGCGTTGACCGAAGCAAAAAATACCGCTTACAAAGGCGTTGTACGCCCTGTTGAAGGCACGATCCTGACCGTTTTGAAGGACACCGCCAACGCTGCCGCTGAGGCACTGCCGGAATGTGATGATTTTCAGAAGCTGCTGACGGTTACCGTCAATGCCGCGGAAGAGTCTGTCAACCGGACCCCGGAGCTGCTGCCGGTGCTGAAACAGGCCGGCGTAGTCGACTCCGGCGGCCGCGGACTGCAGTACATCTTTGAGGGATTCCTCCGCTGGCTCACCGGTCAGCCGCTGGATATCAATTCCGAGATCCCGCCGATGGTTTCTCTGGCACAGCTGGAAAGCATGAACGAGGACGAAACCATTGAACCAGGTCAGGATTATGAAGTCGTAGTCGACTTCCATCCGAACAAAGAGCTGGAGCTGAGTTCCTTCTATGACCGTTTGAGCGATATGGGCACCTCCATCCAGGTCGGTGAAGGTGACGAGATGTACCGCATGCACATCCACGTGCCGACAGAAAACCTTTACGCGCCTATCAATTACATCATGGAGCTCGGTACCGTCACCAAAGTAGCCATTGAAAACCTGGTCGCCCAGATGGAAGACATCCGCAAGGCAAAGGAATCGGAATATACACTGGCTGAAGTGGAACCGGGCCAGATCGGCATCATCGCGGTCTCCCCGGGTGAAGGGATCTCCCGCGTACTGGCAAGCCTCGGTGTCAACGCCATTATTTCCGGCGGTCAGACCATGAATCCCAGCACGGAACAGATCCTGAAAGCTGTGGAAGACCTGCCGACCGATAAGGTGATCGTACTGCCGAATAACAAGAATATCATCCTTTCCGCGAACAATGCCATCACCCAGTCAAAGAAGCAGGTGGCTGTGATCCGTTCCAAAAACGTGGCTCAGGGCATCGCTTCCATGCTGATGCTGAATCCTGACGGGGATTTTGATGAAACTGTCGCCGCGATGAATGAATCGCTGCTTCAGGTGGAGTCCGGTGAACTGACCAGAGCGACCCGAACCGTTGAACTCAACGGCGTAAAAGTCACTGAAGGCCAGGTGATCGGGATTCACAACGGTGAACTGGTGATCTCAGCCGATACTGTTGCCGATGGCCTTTTGAAGCTGCTCGAGGAGATCGGTACGGAAGATTATGAACAGATCACGCTGTTCTACGGCAACGGTATGACCGACGCCGAAGCGGAGAAATATACGATGATGGTACAACAGGCATATCCTCTCCATGAGGTAGAATGCCATTACGGCGGTCAGCCGCATTATTATTTCTCCATTTCAGTGGAGTAAAAGGCAAAACTGTTATTTCGGGACAGTTCCCGCCTTTTTGTGCAGAAGGAGCTGTCGTAAATTATAATTTTGAAAAGCCATCGGGAGGGAGTGCTTCGTGGGACGCGGAATAAGCGTCATCTGCCTGCGAAAGTGCTCCCCGCGTCCCGGGTAATTCAGTCGGGGGACACGCGCTGAGCAAGCTCACGCGTGTCCCCCGACACCCCTGTATAAGCAGATGAATCACTCCGTTGAAGATACGATTATTCAGATGATTCCCCAAAACAAAAGATGAGCCGTTTCGCGTTATTTAAAAAGCGCCAAAGCTGGCGGGTGACTGAAGGTCAGCTCGACCGGCCCCGGCAATATCAATATGTTGCGGGAAGTTCTCCTGCCGGCACCGCCCGCCATTGCGGAGCATTTGCTTTTGATGATATTTCTGAAAAAGACTGTTGTACATAAAAGATGTGCGACAGCCCCTTTTCTGCCGCTCAGGCCCGAAGACGCTCTGACCGGACGGTACATCCGTCTAACCAAACCGGTAAACTCTGTTATAATAGTTCAGCATGTGTTCATTTTTGAAAGGATAGAAAGAATGGGAACCAAACCGAGATCCTGCCGAAAGATAATTACTTTTCTGTTTTCCCTGACTTTGTGTATGTTTTTATTTTCCTCATCTGCACTGGCTGATAAAGAGGAAGCGTTACAGACCGCCAAAGAATTTCTTGAAACCATGCCCTTTTCCCGCAGCGGTTTGATATCACAACTTGAATTCGCAGGATATTCCGACTCGGAATCGGAGTACGCGGCAGACAACTGCGGCGCGGACTGGAATGAAATGGCTGTTCTGAGTGCCGAATCATATTTAAGCAGCTCCGATTATTCAGAAAAAGGCCTGATCAATCTGTTGGAATCCGCGGCGGAAGGCTACACGCATGATCAGGCGGTGTACGGCGTTTCCGTGGCAGGAAAAGATGTTGACTGGAATGAGATGGCTGCCAACCGGGCTGCCTTCTACCTGCGCTCATCCGCTTTTTCAAAAAACGGACTGATCAAGCAGCTGGAATCCGAACGTGTCGGGTTCACCCATGAGCAGGCAGTTTACGGTGCTGAAGCCGCAGGGAAAGATGTAGACTGGGACGACATGGCTGTAAAACGAGCCCGAAGCATTCTGGAGCACTCTCCGATGTCGGAGACAGGTCTGACCCGGCAGCTGGAATCAGAATCTCTCGGCTTCACCCACGAACAGGCCGCCGATGCCGTAAAGGCACTCAGTGCCGAAATCGACTGGTTTGAAATGGCGGCGGAAAAGGCAAAGTCCTATCTGCAGGTCACGACCTACAAACGGTCCGAATTGATCGAGCTGCTGGAATCCAACGCGGAAGGGTTCACCCATGAACAGGCTGTGTACGGAGCGGACAACAGCGGCGCTTCCTGGGGGGATATGATCACTGTCCTTTCCGAAAATCTGGACAATCTTTACCCGATCCATGGCATGGAAGAAAACTTCATGACCCCGGCACAGGCTCTTTATTCTGATATCGGCCCGGAAACCGCGCTTGAAACAAACACCGATTTCGGCCTGCGCAACATCACACTCTTTTCAAATCCCGATCTGATCCACGACCGAAGCTATATTTATCGCATCAACGCCGGCCAGCTGGACAATTTTATGCTGAGCATGGATGTAGTGCTCCGCGATGTTTACCCGGCTGACCAGGCAGGGTGCTTTATCGGATACATGAACGATCTCGCTTCCGCGCTGAAACATGAAACTCCGGTGCATTCACCAGAATACTTGTTTCTGAAAGTGATCAGTATACGCTGTCGATCGTGCGTTTCACCGGACAGACGTATGCCTATATTAATGGGCAGTTCGCCGGACAATTCACAGAAGTCATCGAGGGCCCGTTTCAGCTGATCTACGGAGTCGCAGCGCTCAAGGGGGGCGACACAGCCAGCTGCTCTTTTGACAATTTATCCGTCAGAAAGGTAAATATGCAATGAAAAACAGAAAAATATGCCTGACCCTGCTGATTTTCCTGGTATTCATCCTGATTTCGGAAAACGCAGCCGCACAGGCTGATGAAACAGAAGAAAAAATTATCGATCCCGAAAAGCTGCTTCGTATTGCTGATGAGGAAATTTTCAAGCGTTTCTCATTCAGTTTTGACTTTTCCGAAGATCAGGGCTATGTGAATGAGTTTCCAAATCCGGTGACAGTCCATCAATATTATATATATGACGGAGAGGGTTCAGACATGCTGATGACCATGCAGCCCTCGGCTGCTGTGGTCCGTACTACCAACAAACGGCTTGTCTTCGAGCAGGTCCGTGAGCGGGAATTTCATGTTACCTATTCTGTCGTACGCAGGGAAGACCTGCCTGTGGACGGCGGCGGTATCTGCTGGATCGGCTACAGCAACATATTAAAGCAAAACCCGGGGCATGAAAGCGGTGTGATTTTTTATCCCGGAGATCAGGCTTACTTTTTTCACTATGTTGACGGGGTACTGGCTTATGACGGTATTGGTGATCTTTCCGATCTGGACCCCTCGGAAACTTCAAAATTTGACTTTATCCGTCTTGCAGGTGTAACCTACGTCTATGTCAACGGAAAGTTCCGCTTCAGTTATGAAGACGGGATCGTCGATACCGTCTCATTCGAAGGCGGCGCGGAGCTTCATCTTGACGGGACCCGCGTCCGATGCGCGTTTGACGATTTTTCCATGCGGATCAAATGAGAAAGGGCACGATACTGATGAAAAAATGTTTTTTGACCATGGTCCTGCTTCTCGTGATGTTCAGCTTTGCCCTGCCCTGCGCGGCGGCTGATATCATTGATCCGATCCTTCTGGATGAACCGAATGAAAAGGTATTCGGCTGCAAAAATGACATTTTTATTGAACTGATGCAGAAGGAAATCATCAGCAAAGTCGCGAGCGGACGGACAGCTCCGGAATATTTTATCCTGTTCCCCGCTGAGATCCTGTTTCTGGTCGACGACACATGGGAAGGGATCGACCGCACCAGTTTTTCCCTGAAACATACTGACGCGGATGGAAACGAAACCTTTTATCCCCTGAATTACGCCATTTCCATGATGTCGAACCTGAAGGTCCACTGGCCGCTTTTCTCAAAACCGCTCAAGTTTACTGACCTCAGGATCACCAACCTGGTTTTCAACGTTCCATATGAACTTGACGGATGGACGCTTGTTTTCCGGCCGACGGAACGCGGTGCGGAAAGTCCCTACTGCGAAATCGACGTTCCTCTTAATTTGAGGTAGGAGTGCAGGGGATAGGATATAGGGGATAGGGGATAGGGGATAGGGGATAGTGGTTATAGGGAATAGGTTATAGGTTGTAGGATGTAGGTTGTAGGATATAGGATATAGTGAGGCCGGGGACTGGCAGCCGGCGACCGGAAACTGACCACTGACCACTGACCACCGGCCACCGGCCACTGATGACCACTGACCACAGGGAATAAGGAATATGAAGAAAACTGTACTGCTGATTTTGATTTTATTACTGGGTTTCACGGCCTTCTCAGCTTATGCTCAGGAGATCGAAGAAGATATCGATACATCCGGGGAAGAGATTCCGGAACCGGAGCAGAGCGCGGAAGAGGAAGAGACAGTCCCTCTTGCGCAGCGCTTCCCCACCATCAGGATCCGGGATCAGTTTAACGCCTATATCCCGATAATGTACTACCGTTTTTCACCGGATGTGCTGTTTTTTGATTCCATCGATCTGTCATATTTTCCTCATGAGAAATGGAGCAAAAAAAACTGGGTCCTGCTCGGCCGCTGGACTGACGGCATATCATATAATCAGATCCTGTACGGGAACAGCCCCATGGAGAAATTAACCATGCACGGGACAGATACGGGAGAAAGCCGCGGGATCTACAAAGATTTTTACCTGTACGCCACGCTTTTTATTGAAGATAACTACCCGCAGGATACCGGTTCCTGCTACGTGTATTACTCGGATTCACTGATGATCGGCCTCAAAGAAAGCAAAGGCATCCTGATAGACCCCGAAAGCGGTATTTATGAAGCGACAAACTCTTACGGCGGTGCCAGGCATACCACCTACACGCCGAATACCATCAAGCACAGCCTGGAGCTTATCCAGGAGCTTGACCCGGAAAATTATACCTTCGACCCTGAAAATATTGCAGCGTCATCCATCGGCGCCACGGAATATCCACAGCTGGCTGTTGATGAGCAGTTTACGCATGATTATGAAGCGATCACAGGCGCTTTCCATATGAAAGCGTCTCCGGAAGTGAAAACCTACCGGGTCGAAGTGGTCCGGGAAAACGGGATCTCAACCATTTACATCAATGGCGTCAGGGTTTATTCATCGTCAGACAACCTGAAAACAACGGATGAAAAGGGAGAACTGATCCCGGAAAGAGTATCCTGGTCTTATGGCCCCATCCTGAACGAAGAAGGGCTGACGGTCACCTGTGCCCTCGGTGATTTCATCGTCACCACACCGGTTCATTAAAGGAGCGGGAAAATGAAAAAAACAACGAAAATGATCCTTGGCTGTTTTGTTCTTTTGTGCTTCACAGTTCTCCCGGCTGCGGCATATCAGATCGTTTTTACGGAAGACTACCCGTTTCCGGACGGCAGCAAATTGCCGGAGGTGCTGGAACTCTACAAGCCGGTTGAATGCGGAGACTATTCCATCAGCCTGATGTACCTGCCGCTGGTGACAAAATCCATGAACTCCATCGTCGGTGATTATGACTTCAGGTACCTGACGCTGCGCGTGGCCATCACCAACAACAGTGAGGAAACTGTCGGCTGGCTCTCTCCGGATTCCTTCGGGATCAAAGAGGTTTACCGCAACCGTATCTACGGGACCTACAAATTTGACCCGCTCATGAGCGCAAAAGGGGCAAAAGGCTACTCCATGAATGCCTTTTACTCACCGATCGCGCCCGGTGCAACACTCAGCACCATGCTTGTTTTTGACGTTTTTCCTGAGGCGGACAGCTGGATCATGACCTTCAGGCCACACGTTCTGGGTGAGGATCCTGATGAGTCGGTCGAATTCACGCTGCCCGCGGCCATCTTCCAATGAAAGAGGGAACCCATGAGAAATAAAACCGTCATCAAAAATATCCTCCTTCTGACTGTTTTGCTCGTAACTGCCGTCTGCGTATCATCCGCCGCTGCTGATGGAGATGAACTCCAGGTCATCCCGGTGGACCAGAAAGCGCATTATATGTGCGGTGATACCTTTGAGCTCTCCTTTCCGGACGTGATCTCCACCGGACATATGTTCACCAACGCATCCTATGTTCAGGCCAGTGCTGACGCGGACGAGCTGCTGCTGCAGGTCCGCATTCAGATCCGGAACATGACCTCCGGCGTATTCCACGGCATATCAACCGACAGCTTCAAGCTCACCGGCTACGTCCGGGACCGCTCTATCAGCTACTTTCCCGAGACGATCCTCAACACGGATTATTTTGGCGAGGGAAATTATTATGCCTGGGACCAGCTGCCGCCGCTGCGCATCGCCGATATTCTGCTGATCTACCGCGTCAACCCCATCCTAATCAACTGGGAGCTGACATTCGACCCGAAGATCACCGGTGAATACACCTATGATTTCGAAGGCGTCACCTATTTCCCTGCCAAAGCGGACATCTGCTCCGGTCTGTTCCAGTTCCCCGCTGTCCGCAACCTTGAAAACCACGCCTTAACGACGTTTGAAAGATAGTTAGTAGTTGGTAGTTGGTAGTAACTTCATTCTAACTATCAACTACCAACTACCAACTAACAACTACCAACTTAAAAATTGTCACCTTTTTCCCTCTGGAAATCAAAAGTGTGATAATATAGTCCACGGTAAATTGAACTGGACGGAAACGTCCGCGATTCACTGATGACAGCCGGTGCCGAAAGGCTTAATATCCTGCCGAGGCGAATGAAGAAAAGTCAAACCCATTGTTTTGATCTTTTGTCTTTGTCTGTGCATCCGGCGGCAAAGATTTTTTATTTTTAACGGGAAGGAGGAATTTTACATTGGCCTTTACAAAGAATGAGAAATCAAAGATGATGGAACAGTATGGCGAATGGCTGGACAAAAGCCAGGCCATGTTCATGCTCACCTATGACAAGATGAACATGCCCACCATCGACGCGATCCGCTCTAAGATCCGTGAAGCAGGCGGCGAAGCCCACGTTGTGAAAAACACACTGATCACCCGCACGCTTGCTGATAAAGAATACCCCGCCGGTGATGAACTGACCGGAACAACACTGGTCAACTTTGCGTTCACTGACGCAGCCGCTGTGGCGAAAGCTGTCAACGGCATCGTCAAAGACTATGGCATGAAGATCAAGTATGGCTACCTTGACAAAGGTCTGCTCAACAGTGCAGAAGTTGCAAAACTCGGTACCCTGCCGTCTCTTCCGGAAATGCGCGCAAAACTGCTCGGAACCATTATGGCTCCCGCATCCCAGCTCGTACGCACCATCAACGAACCTGGCCGCGGCCTTGCTGCTGTTCTTCAGGCGAACGTTGATAAACAGAATGCACCTGCCGAATAATCGTTCGGCATTTTCGCCGGGGATGCACCCGGAAACAAAAAATAATTTTAAAATATACTATTTAGGAGTTTATAATGGCAGATATTGCTAAACTTGTTGAAGAACTGAGCGCCCTGAGCGTATTGGAAGCCGCTGACCTCGTCAAGGCATTGGAAGAAAAATGGGGCGTTTCCGCCGCTGCTCCCGTAGCAGTCGCCGCTGCCGGCCCGGCTGCCGCCGCTGCCCCGGTTGATGAACCGACCGAATTCGACGTCGTCCTCGTTGACGCCGGTGCCAAGAAGATCGACACCATTAAAGTCATCCGCACCCTGACCTCCGCCGGTCTCGTCGAAGCCAAACAGATGGCTGAAACCGCCGGTACCAAGATCCTTTCCGCCGTTGCCAAAGAAGCTGCTGAAGATGCCAAGAGCAAACTCGAAGCTGCCGGCGCCAAAGTCGAAGTCAAGGCCGCTGCCTAATTTTTTACGCAGGCAAATTACAGCCGACCGGAAATCCGGTCGGCTTTTTTATTTAAATCAGCAATGTTCTATATAATTCAATTTGTTCTGTTTTCTTGACAATTATTTAATTTCTATTTATTATTATAGAAATTACTGATTTCATAGAACAACTGAAGGCAAGGAGCAGCACAATGACACATGTAATTATCGCTTTGGACGGGAACACATACATTCACAAGGATTTTGCGAAAACCGCGGATGAACTCTGCCGGGAGATCCGGCTCGGATGCTTTGAAAGTCCGGTCGCCATGAAAGACCCCACCGCCGTGCGGCTGCAGAATTATCTGCTGGTTGCGGAAAGAGAAACGTCACCGCTGCTGAGCGCCAATCAGATTTCGATCCTGGAGCTGCTGTCGCAGGGCGCCAGCGAGGGGGAGATGGAACGCGCCATGCAGCTTTCCCGCTCCGGTATCCGCCACCACGTCGAGACCCTCAAACAGAAATTTAACGTCGGGACCAGGGAAGAGCTCATCGCGGTCTTCAACAGAAACAGAGCGCTTTAAAAGTTCAATTTTAAAAGTTCAAAGTTCAAATAAAAAAACTCACCTTACCTTACCTGAACTTTGAACTTTGAAATTTGATTGTATTTTGGCACACCTTTTGCAACATTAAAAGTAGTAACTTTGACAAACAGTTTTTTCTGATTTGTCAAGGGAAAAAGAATAACTAATTTTGCCTTTTCTGAAACTGGCAAAGCCTGAAAAACCTGTCAGGGCATTTCAAGTTTTAAGAAAGCAGGGTTTAGAACACCTGTTTACTATCTACACGCAATTTGTACCTGACTTTGGTGAGGAGGGCTCTCCAAAAGGTTCAAAAACTGCCTTTTTGAAACGTTTTTTCAGGAAATATTAAATCTTTTAAGAAAGCGAATCTTAAAGGATTCTCATATTTTAAGGTTAACTGCTTCCGCTCAGCCCTGTTTTTACCATCCCCTTTTTATGTTAAAATAATCACACTTCGGACGGACAAGACCGGTTTCACAAAACCGGAAGCACTGAAACAATCCGGAAAATAAAACAGCGTCCTTTTTCCAAACCGCATTAAAAGCAGCGGACAGGAGAGACTTGCGCCCGCACCGGAAACAGGACAGAATGTGACTGAACAGACAATGGTTAGAAGAAACGAGAACCCACAACCTCATATTCTCAACGGCGCTGCAGCTTCCGCACAAAATGCCTGGAAAGCCGCAATGGCACAGATGAAGGGTAGCATGGATCGTCAGACATTCAGCACCCTGCTGGGGAACGCGGAACTGCTCGCCTGCGAGGATGGCGTTTATACTGTCGGCATGGCAAACGGATTCACCCGTGACTGGGCCGAACAGCGCCTGAGCGGCACGATCGAAAAGATCCTTTCTGCCATCAGTGACAGCCCGCAAAAGGTCACATTCGTTGTCGCCGCGAATTGGCAGCCCGTCCGAACGGAGAGAGAACCCGCGGAAGAGGCTATGCAGGCCGCCGCACCGCAGCAGACCGCAGAGCCCGCAGCCGCTCCCAAAGCCGCTGCCAGACCCCGCAGTGATTCAATTCTTGCCCGCTTCACCTTTGACAGCTTCGTGGTTTCCAACAACAATAATCTGGCCGCTGCCGCTGCCCGTGCTGTGGCGGAAACCCCCGGAACTGCTTACAACCCGCTTTTCATCTACGGCGGCGTCGGCATGGGCAAGACCCATCTGCTTCACGCGATCGGCAACCGTCTGAACGGTTCAGGCCTGAATGTGGTTTTCGCCTCATCCGAGGAATTCACCAGCGACTTCATCCGTTCCATCCAGAACCGCGATGATGAGACCTTCCGGGAGAAATACCGCTCAGCGGACGTGCTGCTCATCGATGACATCCAGTTCATCATCGGCAAGGAAAGCACGCAGGAAGCCTTTTTCCATACCTTCAACAAGCTCTACGAGATGAACAAGCAGATCGTCATCACATCCGACCGTGCCCCGAAAGCCATGGCCACACTCGATGAACGGATGCGCTCCCGCTTTGAATGGGGGCTGACGGTCGACATCCAGCCTGCCGATCTTGAAACCCGCATCGCCATCCTTTCCGCCAAGGCAAAACAGGCCGGCAAACAGGTGCCGATGGAAGTCCTCGAACAGATCGCCCGCCAGGTTACCTCCAACATCCGTGAGCTTGAAGGCGCGCTGAACCGCGTCCTGGCAGTCTCCGACCTCTGCGGCCATTCTCTGGACCGCGAACTGGTCCGGATGTCCCTGACGGATATGTCCAGCCCGAAGCATACCACTTCCACTGACGAGATCATTGAATCAGTCTCCGGCGTCTTCGGCGTCCCGGTGGAGAAGATCATGAGCCGCGACCGCACAAAGGATGTGGCCTGATGCGGGAAGAGGCCAACGCTTCCCTGCCGCAGATCGGTCAGGCTATGGGCGGACGGGACCACACCACGGTCATCCACGCCTGTGAGAAGGTGGCACAGCTGCTCCAGACCGACAACCAGTTCCGCTCCCGCGTTTTCCGTGCAAAGGATATGATATTTAATTAGTGTGAAGTGTGAAGTGTGAAATGTGAAGTTAATATGCCCGCTGCGCGGGTATTTTTATTTTCAGGGAAACGCTGATTTATTCAGTTTGAGTCAAAGTGACCTGTTTTCGTTGACTCAAAATGAGTCATCAGAACAGGTTGCTTTGACTTGTTCTCTGTGTAACAGCAAATAATCAGCGTTACCTTAAATATGCTGAGCTGCAGCAAATTATATAAGCCATCGGGAGGGAGTGCTTCGCAGGGACGCGGAATATCCGTCAGCTGGGAGCGAAAGTGATCCCCGCGTCCGGTGTTAATTCAGTCGGGGGACACGCGCTGCGAAAGCTCACGCGTGTCCCCTGACACCATTGTTTATTTTGTTTTCCGGGATCCCGGTGCCCGATCGAAGGAGCGGAACTGACAACCGGGAACCGGGAACTGTTTTTAGCTTACTTCCCTGCGGGGCGGGCGGCCACCACACGGCGGGAGGCATATCCGCCATCCGGCAGCTCATCCTCACAGGTCATCAGGGTGAGTGAATTTTCATCCTGCATGGCGATGCGCACCAGCTTCGCCGTATCCGCGGCACCGATCTTTTCAGCCGCGTAGACCCTGAAGGACTGCAGCTCGCCGGCTCTGTCACGGACAAAGATCATGTCCCCTTCATTCATGAACTTCAGGAACGCGAACGGTCCGGCTTCCATCGTGTTCAGATGGTTGTGCCCGGTCAGGATACTGATCCCTTCGCCCGGTACCATTGTACCTTCCAGCAGGCCTACCCGCTCATCCAGCCAGTCGATCGCGTATTCGTTATCCGCATACGGCACCTCAACGATATCCGCGCTCACATCCAGTGAAGGAATTTCCAGCGTCATGCCGGAGAGGGCATACCGCAGGTTCAGCGGCTGTTCCGCAAGTGCGGTCGGGCGGACCGCGGAGAACCCGGTCTTCGGCAGCTCAGGCAGTTCAATAACAAAGAACTGCGGCCCTTTCGGTTTTTCTCCATTCCGGTTGTTTGTGATTACAAATTCACCGGTTTCACGGTCAAATCTGATTTCCGTCGTATAGCATTTTCCTCAGAAAGCGTCAGCTCCGCACCGGCAGGATCCAGGATCACGGTAACGGCGGCATGCGCGGAATTCGGATCGCTCCAGACCTTCCGGACGGGGACTTCGACTGTTGTGATCTCTGTGTTTGTTATCTCAAAACCGTCGGTCATATCACCAAAAGGTCCTGTGGCAACATAACCTTCCGGAGCATCGATTTCCGCCACACTGTATTGAATTCTGACGGGTCTGCCGCCGATCTCTTCATATTCCGGGAGGTATTCAAATATTCCTTCCCAGGCGTTTCCATGATTCAGCGTCAGGACCGCATCCGGAACCTCGACCCATGTTTCTGTCTCACGGTCAAAGCGAAGCAGCTGTACAGTGACTGATTCCGGACGGAACATATCCTTATAATGCTCGTTATCCTCCCACGCTTTTCTGACCTCAAGGATCGTCTGCCCCTCTGTGTGGGTATTGGTTATTGTCCAGGTGCCATCCTCTTCCCTGGTTCTTTCTACGTGGCCGTAATTATCAACAGCTCTTTCTTCGATAATATATTGGATCTCCTCTTCGTTATTATCATATTCAGGAAGATCGGTAAAACGCCAGGTCCAGTCAGGAGCCTGTGCAGTGGTGTGGCCGATTTCTTCCTCCACACCTTCCTGATACAGATGGATCGTGACACTTTCGGGTCTGTCCGCTTCGGTATCATTCTTCCAGACCTTTTTACCGGAGATCGTGATGACAGCCTCGTTGGTTATCTCGTAATCAATACCGGTACC
>CACYHU010000137.1 GCA_902774215.1 uncultured Chloroflexota bacterium | reverse complement strand
CCAAGACATTTCCGCTGGAACTCGGCATCTCCGACGGCAAGCACTTCATCAACGACAAGAATTTCCGGATCAAGATGGGCAGCAACTGCAAACGCAAGACGCAGATACATACCGCTCGAATAACGTTTTACCGGAGTATCCACAAATTTTTCAACTTCGGAAAAGGCAATGATCTCATCAAGTTTTTTGTCGATTTCAGATCGTTTCATACCTAAAATCGCACCGTTTAAATAAATATTTTCCCTGCCCGTAAGTTCCGGATGAAAACCCGTACCAACTTCCAATAAAGACCCGACCCTACCCTTTATATGAGCACTTCCCTCAGTAGGTTCAGTAACGCGGGACAGGATCTTTAATAAAGTGCTTTTCCCGGCACCGTTTCTTCCGATAATACCTATCGCTTTTCCTTCTTCAACATTAAAAGTAACGTCTTTCAGTGCCCAGAAAGAATTATCATCTGTCATCTTTTGGTGAAGGCGGCTTTTGGGATTATGAACCAGACCGGTAATAGTGTCTCTGAGTGTGTTATATTGTTTTGCCGAAACACCAATCCTGTATCGTTTTCCGATGTTATTTACTTCAACCGAATACCTTGTCACTGTTTCCTCACTAAATCAAATCAGCAAACTGTTTTTCCATGCGGCGAAAATAAAACAAACCGCCAACCAGAATTATCAGAGAAATCAGCAGACTGAAAATCATACTTTCTATCGGAATCTGAGTATAAACACCGAGGAAAGCTGATCTGAACCCGTTGACTACGCCAACCATCGGATTAAGATTATAGATAAAGGCCCATTTAGGATCTGAAATCAAGCCTGAGCCATAAGCGATCGGTGTAATATACATCCAGATCTGGCTTATAAACGGGACAATAATACCCACGTCACGGTACATGACGTCCATCGCAGAAAACCAAAGACTGACACCGAAAGATGTCAGAATTGTCAAAAAAATGTAATAAGGTATCAATAAAATATATATATTTATATGATAACCGTAGATGATCATCATAATTATCAGTATCGGTAAAGCTACAAAGAAATCAACTAAACTGGCAAGAATACTTGAAATCGGTAAAATAACCCGGGGAAAATAAATTTTGGTGATCATATTTCGATTCGCGACAAGAGATTTACTCGCATTTCGCATCGAATTTTCAAACAGCTGCCACGGCATTAACCCGGCTATAGAAAACAATGGATAGGGTATGCCATCTGAAGGTACTTTTGCAAGACCGCCAAAGAAAATTGAAAAGACCACCATTGTCATTAAAGGCTGAATAACGGCCCAGGCGACTCCCAAAATTGTCTGTTTATACCGAACCTTTAAATCGCGCCATGTCAGGAAGAAAATCAATTCCCTGTACATGAATAATTCTTTAAAATTCACCATTTTCCAACCTTTTGTTGGCTCAATGATGGTCGTGTATGTTTCAGTTTTAGTATTATTCACTATGTAAACCTTAAGTGCATAAACTTATATCAGACGTAAAAGTTTATGCAAACCTAATATTCATATTAAAACTTTTCTGCGCAATTATACTCTTGTTGTTCAAAAAAGTCAACTTTTGCTGGGTTGTTTGACAAATTTGAAGTTTTATGATAACGAGACTGCAATTGTAAATCACATATAAGCATAAACAAGTACTGCACTTATTCAGAACGGTGAACACACGGTGAACACGTTGACAGACACCTTGCTGCGGCTGAGCCCACATGAAGGGTCTGCCATCCGTGCTGCGCAGCATGGTCCTGAACAGATACAAATAAACTGATAAATTTGAAACGCAGACCGAAAGTGATAGTAGAATTTAGACTATAATAAGTCAGATACAATATATTATTAGAGGTATTATTTATGGTAAATAAACTCACCGAGAAAATTAAAATAATGCCCAGCAATGTTGACTGCAATTCACGTTTGGGATTTTTTGATATTTTTGCTTTATTTCAAAACATTGCTGTAGATCACTCTGAAATACTTAATTACGATCAAAGCATACTGACACCAAAAGGATTATTCTGGGTAACCTCAAAGGGCAGAGTAATAATATATGACCGGCCGTCTACAGGTCAGTATGTCGAGTTGAGCACATGGCCGGAAAAGCCGGACCGTATCCGTGGAAGAAGAAATTATACATTTGAAAAAGACGGGAAAAGGATCATAGAAGCCAGTACGGAATGGGCTGTCATCGATCGGAAAAAAAACCGATTATTTATGCTGGATAATCTTTATGATGAATCCTTTGAATTTTATAATGAAAAAATATTTGAGGAACCTTTTTATCGATTCACATCTGATTTTAAAGGTGATCCTTTTGCGGAATACACAGTCAGGTCAATCGATATCGATTTCGAAGGACACATGAACAATGTAGCTTATATAAGGGCTTTATTCGGATTATTTTCAAGCCGTGAGATTGAAGAACTAAACATTCAGGATATTGAATACCAATATAAAACGCCCTGCTATGAAGGCGATACTCTTTACTGGTATAAGGAACCGGGCGGCAGCGGTTTGGAAATCTGTGCAAAGCTGAAGGACAATACAGTGATTTTCCTGGCAAAATTGATGTGATTTCCCTAAAATCAAAAGACAAGATCTAAGCAATGAAAAGGATTTGGAGTTTATTTTGGGTCATAGAAGCTGCAGCCGGCGGTTTTGCGCTCCGGAATACTTTTCTGCTTGCTTCAGAAGCAGATAATGCATTTCTGTTTGGAATGTCAAAGAGTAAATTTGCATTTTGCTGCGGAATGCTGATCCTGATCCTTTGCTGTCTCGCCGCTGCGGTTATTTCTTTCATAAACAGTCAGTCTCCCTTAGCTTCAGGAAAAACAGCGGGGCTTATATCATTTGTTCTTTTGTTTCTGCTTGTGATCGGGTTTCTGTTCCTGACACCTCCGATCGGAAAAACCTCCCTGGAGCGTTCACTCTTTGAACGGCTCAAACCATTCGGATACTGGGCGCTCAGCTTTATTATTCTCACTTCAATATTGCTGCTGATTCAAAAAGCAGCGGCGCTGTGGTCTTATCAAACTTCCGTTATTTCCGCGCTGTTATGGGGAGCAGGATTTTTTGTTCTCATGGCAGGTGCTGTCTATTACGCACTCTCATCAGGCAATGGGCTGGATCTCCGTTCAAAGACATTTTATCGCCAGGGTGTATCACTTCTTGAGGGGCATCTGGTAATTCCGCTGCTGTTCCTTTATTTACTGCACCCCTTTTTTTCTGTCGCTGCGAGAAAAAAACAGAGGAAAAAGATTTCGGCAGCAGGACCTTTCATAATAACCGTTTTGGTCTGGGCTGCAGCCGTCTGGCTCTGGCAGACCGCCGCTTTTGAAGGGCGAAGTTATTTTGCCCCGGCATTACGTCCGCCGAACAATAACTTTTACCCTGCATCTGATGCGGAAAATTATGATCTGCTTGCACAAAGTGTTTTACTTGGCAATGGTTTCCGCAACGGGTTAACAGTTGTCCGCCCGCTTTATGCCGCTTTTCTGGCTTTGCTGCATTGTATCTTTGGCAACAATTACATGCATCTTACTAACGGACAGATCATGGTTCTCGCCCTGATCCCTGTTCTGATTTTTTTGATCGGAAAGAATCTACATCATACAGCCGCCGGTTTGACTGCGGCAGCATGGGTCATTTGGAGGGAGATCTATTCTATTCGTATCACAAACCTTGTACAGGTCTCAAATTCGCGTCTGCTCATGTCCGATCTCCCGACAATGATGCTCGTTTTACTGACCATTTTGTGCGTTATCAGATGGTACCTTTATGATAATGAAGAAACCCGCTCGCTTCTTTGCGGGGGAGTTATCGGTACAGCTATGCTGCTCCGTACACAATGCTTTGTAATGATTCCCGCATTATGGCTTGTTTTTATCCTGGCCAGGAAAAAACCTTCCAAAAAATGGCAGTCGATCCTTTTGAGCATGCTTGGCTTCGCGATCGTATTCCTTCCATGGACAATATGGGGAAAAATCAATCCGAATACGACCGTAAATAAAGATGTTTCTGAAGATCAATATCTGATTTCCCTGTACAGAACAGAAACAGGCGAAACCGATAAAAACAAAGGGCTTTTTAATCTCATCGCAGATCACCCTGCCGAAGCGGCAGAAGCTGTTGTATCTCATTTTCTAAATAACGAAATATCATCTCTTCTTATTTTGCCGATCCGGCTTATCAAACCGGAAGAGGCAGAACAGTTATTTTACGACGGTGATCTTTTCTGGTACCGTGAAAACGCGCGTGAGACCATAGAAAAGAATCAGGGACTAATTGCTGTTTATCTTATCCTGATCTCGTTCGGAGTCATTTCAGCGGTTCGAAAAAACGGTTTCGGCGGGTTAATACCATTTCTTTTCCATATTGTATATAACCTTGGCAATGCATTTGCTCTCACATCCGGATTTCGCTTTATTTTACCTGCAGACTGGGTCATTTTACTGTATTTCGCATTGGGATGCAGCGCAGTATTTGATTTTTGGGATCGTTTGTGTCTTTTCAATTTCGCTCAAACTGTTCCCGATGAAATTTTATCTGTGGATGAAATTTCGGAAAATGATGACAAAAATGCCGCCGGACATGAAATGACAGAAACGGCTTCTGCACAAAATGCTTATTTTAAGAATAAAAGTCAGGTGCTGCCTTTTGCATGCGCCTTCATTTTGCTGGCTATGATCGGTGCAATTCTTCCGCTATGCGAAACTATCATTCCGAGACACTTCACGCCTAAAACACCGGATCAGATAAGAGCTGAATGGTTATCCGGTGATGATGCCACAGCCATTGATATTTCCAAATACAGTGATGAAGAGCTCGTGTTCCTGGAAGGAAGGACTTTTTATCCAAGGTATTATAAAGCGGATGAAGGCGACTCAGGGGGAAGCTCCATTGCCAAACGCGGACTGAATTATGACAGGATGGTCTGGATGTTCCATGATCAGCAGGTCGCGGTATTATGCTGCCCATTAACTGAGGAACAGGCACAAACCATAGCGGTCACACCGGTTCCGGATCCGATGGACGTGATCGTTGTGGGAATACAGCGGGAAGATTACATCGAAGTTCTTGAAATGCGCAGGATCAACATAGGATAAGAAGAATATGCTGCTGCGCCAAATGCTTTATCGAACTGAACTTCGTTTTCTGCCGGTCATCGCTTCATATTGGATCAATATAAAAACCAAACCGAATTATGAAGAATTGATCCGTATACTGTGTGCCAGGATGCTGGCTCCTGATAAACAAAAAATATTTTTTAATTCGACTTCGGGGAAAGAACTGGTTCCGGCATTAAGCAGGCTGTTGCAGCGTGACGGGATCGAAACTGCAGAGCGTTTTGAAGAAGCCTTTGGACCGCTGCGATTTGCCGGAATTGATAAGATATTGCGTGAAAAATATTGGGAAGAACCGGTTTCGATAACTGAAAAGCTTTGGTACCGGGGTCTGATATTTCGTGAAAACCGTATTATTTGTTCAGAACCAAGAGAATGCTACATTATTCCTGAAGACCTGAGCCGGGTAATACAACAATTCGTTACTGATGTCAGCCCGGTAACGAATCCACATGAGGATTTTACGGTCCGTCCTGCAATACCTGCCGAAACAAAATCCGTCGATCCGCTGAACAATTCAATTCCTGATTTTGCTGCGATTTCGGCATCACTGCTGCGTGATAAGAGGATCCTGGAATTTCCCGGAGCAAATTTATCCAAAAAATACATAAAATTTATTGAAAGCACTCTGCATGAAGCATTTTCCTTTGAAGCAGACAATGAAGCAGATGTTATTTCTATACGCAATTTTCTGATACAAAACCGGACCTCAGCAAAAATTCAGCTTATCGGATTCTGGAGAAATAATCTTTCATACGACGAATTGTCTGAATGTGAGGAATTAAATATCGTAGATCTCCCTGATTACGACAAAAAATCACCACGCGAAACGATCATTCGCTTTATTTCCGAATTGCCCTCTGATGTCTGGTGGAGCATCAATGGCTTTATTTCATCTGTAAAAAAAACCGATCCTTTGTTTCTGCGTAAAAATCTTCAGCATAACAGAAGTCAAATATTGGACATTGAAGGAAATGATTTGAGCGGTATCGGTTCATGGTATCAATTGGAAGGGGCTTATATTCGTTACCTTCTTCTTGGACCGCTGCAATGGCTTGGACTCATTCAAATTGCTTATACAGATAAATCACACAACGAAGCTTCAGCCTTTCGCATCGACCGGGATACCGCATTTTTTCTTTCTGAATCAATCGAAGAACAGGTTTCAGGATCCATACGTTCTAAACCGAATCTGGAAACAGCATTCCCGATTATTTCCTCTGACGGAGCGATTTCCTGCGGTACCGGAGTTCCCCGATATTTTCGTTATATGGCAGTCCGTTTTTGTGAAATTGATAATATCAAAGGGGAAACACTGACACTTCGAATAACGCCGTCATCTCTGGCAAGAGCTGAAAGCCGCGGACTCAGCAGATCTTCATTTCTGACCTTGCTGAAGCGGTTTACAGGGAATAGAGTTCCCAAATCTTTGGAACGCATGTTGGACTCCTCAGAGGTCAAAGCTTTGCCCGCTACGATTTTCAATGCTACGATCCTGACGATCCCAAATGAAACCGTCTTTGCAGAATTACTGAATACGCCCCGATTTGAGAAATGGATCCTGCAGCAGATCAACCTGACCTCTCTTGTCATTGACCCGAAAGGTATCGGGGAAATCCGCAGGTTTTTGATGGAACACGAAATATTTGTTGATATACAGGTATAATTGCAGATATTGATTGGAGTAATATATGGAAGAAGAAACGAATAAAAAAAATCCTGCTGTATGGGAATTAGAATCAGATGATCCTGAAAAAGCTGCCCTTCTGCGCGATGCATTGCGTGAAGTACGTGATCCGGAGATGGGATACAGTGTGATTGAGCTTGGCCTGATCCGAAATGTTGTGTTTCAGGAAAACCGTTACCTGATCACCATGATACTTACGACCCCATTCTGTCCATATGCGCCCACAATGGTTGAGGATGTCAGAACACGAGCTGAAACAGCACTCGGCACGAGTGTAAATATTGATCTGCGGATGGATCCCTGGGATGCGGGTATGATGGAAGAAGGTTTTGAATTGGATTGGGGGCTCTTCTGATTTTTATTTTGAATCAGCAGACAAATAACGCTTTACTTCAGAGTAATAAAAGATCATCTTCTTAACTTTTCGCATATATTGGATACACCATTCAGCACCTTTTTTCACATCCATATGGTATTAATATTGCCAAAAATTGAATTTTCAATTATGATATTAATAGTGTAATATTTGCACTGAGTTGAGTTATCTGCCCGTCCATGCAGACGATTAAACAGCAGGCTTTAAGGAGATATAATGGCAAAAAGAGTATATTTTAATGATGTTACGCTTCGCGACGGCCACCAGAGCTGTGCCGCGACCCGTATGACAACCGAACAGTGTATGCGAGTTCTGCCGATCATCAAAGATGCAGGCTATAATATTTTTGAACTTTGGGGTGGTGCCACGCTTGATTCAGCGATTCGCTTTACCCGTGATGACCCGTGGGAAAGACTGGAAAAATTCCGTGACTGTCTCGGCGGCGGTGAAAAGATCCAATCCCTGCTTCGCGGTCAGAACCTTTTCGCCTACAATCCTTATCCGGATGATGTGCTGACCGCATTTATCCGGCAGTCCATTGAGAGCGGATCCGTCAATATGCGTATTTTTGACGCACTGAATGACATCCGCAACCTGCGCATGGCTATTCTTGCCACCAAGGCTTATGGCGGTAAGGTAGAAGCTGCAATTTCCTATACAACCAGTCCGGTTCACACGACCGAATATTTTATAAATTACGCCAAATCTCTCGAAAATGAGGGCGTTGACCGTATCGCTATCAAGGATATGGCCGGTTTGCTCCATCCGGAAGT
>CACYHU010000136.1 GCA_902774215.1 uncultured Chloroflexota bacterium | reverse complement strand
CAGGTCCACCGCCAGGCGCCTGGCATCCAGTTCCCCGCCTGTCGGAACAGTGATCACTGTTGTCGGCCGGGAGCATTCATATATCACTTCACCGGCATCCGATAAAGCGATCGCTTTCGTATTTGTAGTACCCAGGTCGATCCCGATTTTCATTTTCTGATTCCGATTTCTGTTACAGACATGGCAGTTTCCAGGTCTCGATCCATTGACAGGTACGGAGTCTCCTGCGGAAATTGCGGTTGGAATCAAGCTTCTCCCAAAGCTCCGGACAGACAGCCTGTATTTTTTCACAGACGTGTACATATTTCAGTTCAAAATCCTTGGCCTTATCACTGACATGGAATTCTTCCCGGAAGACTTCCTGTCCGTCCCGGTCAAAATACAGATTCAGATGATCCGGTTCCGGATTATTGGAGTAAATCATACATTCGTGTTCCATAAGTATCCTCCATCTGACTATTATAACCGTTGTTCAGCCTTAAATTCATAAGGCAGCGCATGTGCGCTGCCCTATGATTAGATAAAACAATGGTTAGGAGGTGTGTATGTCAGTCGCTGATTTTCACAGGGATCGACTTCGGCTTTACTTCCTCTGCTTTCGGGAGTGTCAGATTCAGTACGCCATTCTTATATTCCGCTTCGGCCTTATCAGCCTCGACTTCGGAAGGAAGCCGTACAGAGCGGTAATATGTGAAGTGTTTATGTTCGCGAACCAGCCATTTGCCGTTTTCGCCTTCTTTTTCATTGTCTTCTTTCGTTTCACCTTTCACAGTCAGAATTCCGTCGGTGACAGAAATATCGAGGTTATCCTTGTCGATTCCGGGCATTGTGAGTTTCACTTCATAAGCATTTTCTGTTTCTTTCATATCCATCCGCGGGGCATATTCACCGCTTTCAGGAGCCGTTCCGGAAAGTTCAGAGTTGAAAAGGGCGTTGACCAGGCTGTTCATGGTATCCTGCATAGTGAGATAACTTCTGTTCGGGTTGTAATGTACAAGTGTCATAATGATCCTCCATTTTTCTAATAAGCCTTGCGGCTGCTGTTTTTTTTCTTTCTGTGAGATTCTCTCTCATCAGCTTATGTTGAATATAATAAACCGCAAGTATAAGATTTATGCTTGCGGTTTATTAGAAGTTGATAAGCAAAAAATTAACGAATTGTCAGTTTTCCGCGTTTTTCCGTTTGTAATCCACAAATCGGTAACCGACGCCGCGTTCTGTGAGGATATATTCCGGATTGGAGGGATCTTTCTCCAGCTTTTGGCGCAGATAGTTGATGTAAAGCCGGACATAATGTGTTTCGTCCCGGTATTCATACCCCCAGACCTTCGTCAGCAGCTGGTCATAGGTCATCACCCATCCGGCATTCTGGACCAGATGATACAGGAGCCGGTATTCCGTCGGGCGCAGCTTCACCAGCTCACCATCGACCCAGACCTCACGTTTTCCAAAATCGATTTTCAGCCGGTCATCCACCTGGACCACATCATCTCCGCCGCCGGAAGCAGAACCTTCCGTCCGTCTCAGAACAGCCCTCACACGGCTCATCAGTTCACGGGGACTGAAGGGTTTGGTCACATAGTCATCTGCTCCGAGCTCCAACCCGCGGATGCGGTCTTCCTCCTCGCCTTTTGCCGTCAGCATAATGACAGGCACCTGACTGATTTCCCGCAGGATCTGCAGCGTCTCATAGCCATCCAGTCCGGGCATCATCACATCAAGGATCACCAGATTCGGCATCCGGGAGCGGACCATATCCAATGCCTGCTGACCGGAATAAGCCTCTATAACCTCATAACCTTCATGCTCAAGGTTCATACGGATCATTCGGGCGATGCGGGTCTCATCATCAACAACCAGGATCAAATATCTTTTATTTGCAGAATTATTATCCATTTTTCAAACCAATCTTTCTGTATACAGGGGAAACCTTCACCCTTCGTTTTTCACTTCACGTTCTTATTTGACTGCCCGCAGGAAATTTGAGGCAGCCCAGCCGCTGCGGTCCGGATCATTCACAGATTCAAGCTTCCACCAGATATAATCATTGCGGGAATCAGGACCATCAATAATCTTGAACCGTTCGCCTTCCTGAGCGACAAAATTCAAATATCCGCCGGTGCCCGGCTGCGGACGGACGCTCAGGCCGGTACTGCCGGTATCATATACTTCAACGACCGTACCGACAGAAAGCCCGTCCTCCGAAACATAATGAATTTCAAGCGTCTGTGGAACCTTCGTGGCATAAACAGTCGGCGTCAGCGTCGGTGCGGGGATAACTGTCAAAAGAGCCCGCGATTTTTCATCAGCGGTACCGCCCTGATTTACCGGCAGGCGTACAGCAAAGAAGAAAAATAATCCGACAAAAACCATCATGCCCAGGACAAGGATCGTCAGACACGAAGTAATTCCGAAAATACGGGGCTGGTCATTTTGGTTCATAGTCGTTTAATTATAATCTGTTTCATTTTATATCTATCTTATTTAATAACAAAAAGCAAATATCATTTTTTATTCATTTGACAAAAATCTGTGGTAGTATTTTATAAACTTATAAAAATTTACGATATTATAAGGGCATTCAGGATGGCAGTGAGATTTTTTTGGGACACAAATACACAGCGCTTCACCGGAAATATTCACGCCTGCTCTCTTGATGCGAACCATCCGGCTCAGTGGTCCGTTCGCAGTGCTCTCCGAATGGTTATGGCTGTAATGAAGTAAAATACAAAAATAGACTGGAAAGACCGGGAATACCCATCCCGGTCTTTTTGCACTTTTTATGATAAGAGGAAATATGATAAAATTCGACGCGTTATTTTTTGACATGGACGGCACACTGGTCGAAAACGGCGTCCTGATGCCGGCCGCTTTTCAGCAGGGCTTTGCCAATCAGGGACTGAAAATCGAAACCACGCCATGGAAAGCCAGCGGCTGTACCGACTGGGAAGTGATGGATCGTTATCTGGCTGAATTTCCTGAGCTGAGTGATGCTCAAAAGGAAGAATTGAAAGAGAAGATTGCCCCGGATGTCAAAAAAATCGTCATCGAACGGGTGCGGGAACAGGGACTGAAAGCCCTTCCCGGTGTTCAGAATCTCATCAGGACCCTCGTGGATCTCGGCATCACACCCGGTCTGCTGACCGGTAATATGGAGGAGATCGTCGGGCCGAAGCTCACCGCTGCCGGACTGAAACGGGAAGATTTTCCTTACGGCGGATTCGGTGACCGCTGTCCGAAACGGGTAGACGCGGCCAATAAAGCACTCGCCTCCGCGTCTGCCTGGTTAGGCCGCCCGATAGACCCGTCTCGTGCGCTCATCATCGGCGATACGCCCAATGATATCGCCTGCGCCCGGGCGGTCGGGGCTGCGGTTCTTGCCGTTCCAACCGGGAGATACACTGAAGAGCAGCTGCTCGAACATGACCCGGATTTTATTCTGAAAGATCTAACAGATCCAAACGGTTTTCTGGAAGTCATCGGATATACAGAATAAAACAAAGAGTCTTTCAGACTGCCCGGGACAGCATAAGAGGCAGCAGGTGCTTCTGACGAAAATTTATAAAAAAGGAGCGGAATATGCTTTTAGATGATATATTTGCGAACATACCGGATTCCTATACACAGGCGGACAAGGACCTGATCGAAAAAGCATATTATTTTGCGGAAAAAGCCCATGAGGGGCAGAAACGCGCCTCGGGCGAGCCGTACTTCACACATTGTGTTGCCGTGGCATTAATTCTGTGCGAAATGAAAGTGCAGAGCATGGTCATCGCCGCGGCACTGCTGCACGATACCGTGGAAGACACTCCGATTACAACGGAAGACATCAGAAGAGAGTTCGGAGAGGAGATCATGACACTGGTCGACGGCGTCACCAAACTGACGCACCTCCCCAACACAAACCGCATCGGTGCACCGATAAATCCGGGGCATCAGGATGATGATCAGGGCCAGAAACCGCTCAATGAAAACGAAAAAGCACTGCAAAAGCAGGAGCTGAAAAACGCCACACTGCGCAAAACACTGGTGGCCATGACCAAAGATATCCGCGTGATGATCATCAAGCTGGCGGACCGCCTGCACAATATGCGCACGCTCAGTTATACATCCCGGGAAAAACAGGAACGGATCGCCAAAGAAACGCTGGATATTTACGCGCCGATCGCCAACGTTTTGGGTATCTGGCGCATCAAATGGGAACTGGAGGATCTGGCCTTCCGCTACATCCATCCCAATGAATATGCCCAGATCGCCGAAAACCTGGCTGCGACCCACGCACTGCGGGAACGGGAGATCACCGAAATCAAGTCACGGCTCCGCGACATCATGGACGGAGTCCACATTGAATGTGAGATCACAGGCCGTCCGAAGCATCTTTACTCCATCTACGGCAAAATGCTCAACCGCAACAAACCTTTCGAGCTGCTGCGCGACCTTCGCGGGGTCCGCGTGATCGTCAACACAGTTGCCGACTGTTATGCCGCGCTCGGGCAGATCCATACTCACTGGCGCCCGATTCCGAACGAATTTGATGATTATATCGCCAACCCTAAAGACAATTTCTACCAATCCCTCCATACCGCTGTCATGTACGATGACGGCAAACCGCTGGAAGTGCAGATCCGCACATTTGAAATGCATCAGAACGCGGAATACGGTGTAGCGGCACACTGGCGCTATAAAGGTTCGGTAAAGGATCCTTCCTTCGAACGCCGCATCGAATGGCTCCGCACCGCAATGGACTGGCAGCAGGAGGTTTCCGATGCCAATGAATTTGTTGAAGGGATGAAATCCGATGTTTTCGAAAACAGGGTCTATGTCTTCACGCCCCACAGGGATATTCTCGACCTGCCCGCAGGATCCACACCGATCGATTTTGCTTATGCCGTTCATACGGAAGTAGGCCACCGCTGCCGGGGAGCCAAAGTGAACGGGAAAATCGTTCCGCTGAGTTATATACTGAAAGACGGTGATCAGGTCTCAGTTACGACCGCCAAACAGGGCGGTCCCAGCCGTGACTGGCTGAACCCCAACACCGGACTGGTCCATACCCAGCGTGCCCGTTCCAAGATCCGTGCCTGGTTCAAATGGCAGGACCGGGAACAGAACCTTTCTCAGGGGCGGGACACATTGCGCCATGAACTGACCCGGTTGGGTCTGCAGGATGCGGATCTGACAGAAATTGCCCAAAAGCTCGATTACAAAAACACCGATGACATGTACGTTGCCATAGGCTGCGGCGACCTTTCCACGATCCGCGTGATAAACAAGATCAACGAAGACATCAAAGCGATGAACATGCCCCCGCTGCTCGAGCCCAGACCCAGACCGCAGCACACTGATTCCGATATCACCGTCCTTGGTGTCGGGAACATTTACACAACTTTTGGCAAATGCTGCAATCCCGCACCGGGAGATGATATCATCGGCTACATCACAATCGGGCGGGGATGCACGATCCACAAGGTGAACTGTCCGAATATCCAGCGCATCCGCAACACGGAACGGCTTATCAACGTCTCCTGGGGAGAACCGAAACAGGTATACTCTGTGCCCATCACCATCAAGGCTTACGACCGTCAGGGACTCATCAACGATATCACCAATCTGCTGGTTTCCGAATCCATTAATCTGGAAAACATCAACGTTAAAACCCAGCACAACTATGTCAATACGGATATTGTTGTAGACGTACAGGATATTTCACAACTGAGCCGCCTCCTCAACAAGCTGGAAGCACTTCCGAACGTAGTTGAAGCCTACCGCAGGAATCCGGGGTAGGCAGAAACAGGTCCGCACTCAGCTCAGCCTTCATAAAAGCATAAAACCGAAAATTGCCTGCGGAAAAAACGGATAGACAGGGTAATACCGGCTGCCGGTCTTGCTGATTCTTGTCTTTCCTTGTGTATTCTTGTAATACTTACGAGAAATTATCTCAACTGACTTTTCAAAAACGTATTAAGCATATTATAATTTATATAGGTAGAAGTCCAAACTATGGGAAACAGAGGTTTGTTGTGAGATATTTGCTGGAATTTTTCCATCAGAAAGTTCCGAAAGCTGGAACCGAGATGCCTGCATATTACCACAGTGCACTCATGCTGAATGAAAGCATTTTAGCTCTGTATTTCCTTGCATTTGAAGTCCTGATTTATTGGCGGATCCATAAAGTCGGAATTCTGCCCCTTGCACTGTCCGTCATTATGATCCTTATCATTCGCAGCTCAAAGAATATGAGCATGCGGATGAATAATCTTACATATATGCTCGTCACCCTGGTCTGGTGCGGATGGTACATTTATTCTTTCGGTTGGGGCTCCGGCGGTCAGCTTATGCTGATTCCGATGCTGGCTTTCAACTTTTTCAACATCTTTAATCCGCCCTGGCGGAAGATAATAAATGCAGTGGGTTTGATCATTTTCAGAATGCTCCTGTACTACTGGTCATTATATAATCTGCCTGCCATACCGCTTGATTCAGCTTCACACGTCATTTTCCAGACGATAAACAGCATTTTACTGTTCATCATTCTATCCGTCGATTTTATTATCTTCAGCTCCAGCATTCAGGATACCGAACGGGAGCTGCGTATCGACAACCAGTTTCTGCACAAAGAAGCTGACACAGATCCGCTGACAAAGCTTCCGAACCGCAGGGCAATGCAGGATCAGATCAGTTCATTCAGAAGTGAATTTCCGGATAGTCCATTCACCGTTGCGATCGGAGATATCGATTTTTTCAAAAAAGTCAACGATACCTACGGACATAACTGCGGCGACTATACGCTCCAGCAGCTGGCTGATCTGTTCCGCAGTTTCTCGGAAGGCAATTACACCGTCTGCCGCTGGGGAGGCGAGGAATTCTGTTTCTTTATGCCCGGGAAAAATATTGATGAAGCCTGGAATGTGATGTTTGAGCTTTGCGAAGCTGTGAGGAAAATGCAGATCTCGTTTGAAGGCAATGAGTTTTCGATCACCATCACGATTGGACTGGAAGAAAATGACTTCCGCTCATCCATCGACCGTATCCTCGAAAAAGCCGATAAAAAACTATACATGGGCAAAGTCGCCGGCCGCAACCGGGTCGTAATGTAAGTCCGGCGGTCGGTATCATTCATAGGCAATGAACTGCATCCTGCTGCGGACTGCCAACTGCCAACTAATTTCCAATTCCCTTTACATGATTACATATTTGTTGTAAAATGTTGCAAGTTTCACCGGATGATAAAAATGAGAAGAAAAATATCCGGACTATTGGAGGTTCAAATGGCCACAAAAATTCGCTGCAAGTATTTGGATTGTGCTTTTTTGGATGAGGGCTACTGCATTTCCGCCCAAATCGACCTGGACTCCGACAAGGGATGCCTGACCTATCAGTCGAACGATGATCTTCCGCTCGATGAAAATCTCGACGAACTCGATAACATCAACGAATGGGAAGATGCGGATGAAGAAGATATCGACGATGAAAATGATGACGACGATCCCTGGATGGACGAAGAAGACGAAGAAGACGATTACAATTAGCAGAAAATGATCAGCGGCATAAATGCCGCTGGATCTGTACCCTGACACCGGGAAAATCGGATGAAAATTGAAGAAATAGAAGTTACGATTGGTGCAGACGGAAAAATCCGTCTGCACACTCTTGGATTTTCCGGGGAGACCTGTCTGGAAGCCACGGAGGAAATTGAGAATCTGCTGGGAAATCAGATTCTTCAGCGGGAGCTTACAAGTGAAGCATATGATCAGGCTGCATTAAAAACAGCTGAAAAGGTGAAGATCCGCCGCTGACCGAAATGAATATACGCATACACAAAATACTGACAGGCAGCTATGCGAATGGCCCCGGAAAGCGGAATGCCGTTTGGTTCCAGGGATGCACACTGCACTGTCCCGGCTGTTTCAATCCGCTTACACACGACCCTGCCAAAGGAAAAATCACCACTGTTGAACAATTATTTTCAGAGCTGACAATCATCCCCTGTGACGGGATCACCATCAGCGGGGGTGAACCTTTTCAGCAGCCTGAAGC
>CACYHU010000135.1 GCA_902774215.1 uncultured Chloroflexota bacterium | reverse complement strand
CCGCCTGCGGCTGTACCCCTTTTCACTGATAAACATAGGATACACCAAAATTTAAAAAAGAAAACCGCCAATATTGGCGGTTGACAAATGTTCGATTTTATGGTAAGCAACGGAGGAGACGGAGCAGCTGCCAAGCCGGCGGTTTTCTGCGAGCACAAGTCCGGAAATATGGGTGCTCAAGCCTGCTGAGGAAAATGGGGGGATGAGGACTGCGAGAGGCTGCCCCCTCCATAGGCGATGATATTGTGGGGACGTACACATCTGACCCGTTTCCGGGTCACCGCTCCGGGAATCAGGCGCCGTGTCCCCGGTTGACGGTTCCGCGCGCCGAAAAGTACATGAAACGATCGGGAATCGCCCGTGCGCGCGTAACCCGTCCCCCTGCGCTGCGGGGACCGTCTCCTTCAGGGGCGGACGGGCAGGCGGGTTTTCCGCTTCAGCATAACGACAGCCAAAATCACCGCAGAGACTAATGAGAGAGGAATGGCGGCACGCCAGTACCAGGGATCAATAAATGCAATGGTCAGACCGCCGTCAAAACCTGCAGGCAGGCGGAAAGCGATGCGGCCGCCGGTGCCTTTATAAATCGGATACTCATTACCCTGCGTGTCATGGACATGGTATCCCTTATAATTCAAAACCGGCACTTCGACCGTTCCGCCTGACTGGCTTGCGGCATGGATTCGCATGGTGTGGATGGTGCGGGAAAGCAGCGAAACCTCTTCCACGCCGTCTGTAATGAAATCAGTTGTGTAATCATAGCGGTCGGTCGGCGCATCCGTCGGCAGATAGAGCAGACCGGTCACGAAACTGTCAAGGGACTCATATTCATACTTCTTCTCGTAAAGCCTGCCCGAGCTGTAATCACTGACGAAGAAAATCAGGAAAACGAAATTCAGCAGCAATACGGCATTCTCCGCTTTCCGCCGCATTTCGACAGGTTCCATCTTAAAATCAGTCAGCAGCTCACCCAGCAGCAGGCAAAGCGTGACATCAGAGACCATCAAAAAACGGAAGGGGAACTGAACCTGCGCCAAGAGCTGACCAATATGGGTATTGGCTTCCAGAAAGTTCCATGGGCAGAAATCGGTGGAAAGATATAAGCTGAGGAGTGAAAAAGCGATATACGGCAGATATTTCCGGGTACGGAATTTATAGCTGCGGTAACAGCCGAGGATCAGAACCAGGAAGAGCAGAAGTCCCGGCGTAAGCGGCATGAGGGTTTCGGAAATAAAGAAAGTGGAAACCGGGAAGGATGTCGGGAAAAAGGCCAGCAGCCGTCCGAGACTGACACCATTATACTGGATCATCCCGGAACCGCGAACAAGTGCATTCTGCTTGACGAGCGTATCCACGTTGAGGTAATAATCAGCGAAGGGAACCAGGAAATAAGCGTTCAGTGCCAGTGAAAGCAGCGCGGTATCGACCCACAGCCGGAGTGTATTTTTCCGGAAGGATCGTTTATAAAACACCAGAAACACCAGAAGGAGGAAGAAAACCAGGATCAGCAGCGTCAGCACATGGGAGGCCACCACACCGGTGATACCCAAAGCAAGCGCGAAGCCATATTGATGATATTTTCTCCAGTTACTGCCGTCGTCCCTGTACATATTCACGACACCATAGGCAATAAGCGGCAGGAAGGTAAAAGCTGTAAACTCCCCGACCGCCATGCGGATATAGACATCCACCAGTCGGTAAGGCGCCAGCATATACGAAAAGGCGACAAGGTCACCGATCCTTTTATTGCGGAAAAGACCGCGGAAGGACCATAATGCGATCGCAGCGGAGAAAAGATTGACCGCAAAGAGATAGGCTTTATAGGAAAAGACAATATCGTATCCAAGGATCCTCAGAAATGCAGGGAAGAGGAAGAGAATATCATTATAGTAAATAGAAGCCGGAAAACCGAATCCGTACAGCCAGGTTGAAGGGATCCTCGGCGGGAACTGACGGTCCAGCAGCGCCTGCTTGACAGCTTCTATGCGGAGCAGATGGAATTCCATATCCCCGCCGGTCATGCCGACACGATTGAAGAAAATGGGAATCGCAGCACAGAAAGCAAGGCCCAGGATCAGCAGCGCGTCCTTTTGGACCTGCTTCGATTTTTTCAGCAGCAGCCACACAAGGTCGATCCCCGCGAAAACGAAAAACAGGGAAGCAAGCGTCCGTTTATAGTATGTCGCTGTGGGATTGATCGCGATCGTCTTGATCTTGAAGCTGCCCTCCCCATTGTAATGAAAAATCAGGTTAAATTCCTGAACATTCTCCGGTATTTCAAACTTGTAGGCCAGCGTATTGCTGTTTCGGCTCAGGATCCCTTTGGAAGCTTTTACGAATTCGGGAGGTATCACAAGCAGCATTTTAGAATTCGTACCGCCTGCGATCACATACTGATCCTTTTCGGTCTCATATTCGATGTGCGCCACATAAGAACCTTTTTTCAGCGGCGTTGAGGGACCAAAGAGAAAATCAACTTCTTCCCCGCTGTTGAGCATATCATCCTCAACAGAAAAAGCCCCGTCATGATAAACCGTGTAGAGGCAGGTCATATAATGAATATCAATATCGGTCGGTTTGAGGCTTTTTATACCGCGGTATGCCCATAATCCGGCAAGTATCATCAGGGCAGCCTCAATAAGGATCATGATCAGGAAAAAACGGGAAGAAAAGATCTTTTTTTCTTTCATTACTCGAATATCAGCCTTTTTATCACTTTGTTACTGATCAGAACCGGAGCAAAGCGAAGCTTCCGAAGACAGTTTATTCTGAACAGTTACGTCTGATTATACTATATCTTTGTTGTGGCTGTACCGTTCACTCCCGCCGGCACTGCCTGAAAAAAAACCGGCGCAGCTTTGTGCACCGGTTTTTTCAAAAAGGAGAAAGTATTTATTAGTTTTCGCTGTTTTCGGTATATTTGATGGTGATATCACCAATCGTACCGTCTTCGAGCATCTTTTCGATGGATTTATTCAGTTTTTCGAGCAGCTCATCATTGCCCTTCTTGACTGCGATACCGTATTCTTCAGCACCGAAAGCTTCCGGATCTTCAATGATAACGAGGTCATCATTGTCAGCAACGTAGTTCGCGGCTGTTGCGGAATCGATAACAAACACGTCAGCTTTTCCGTTGAGCAGTTCAATGATCGCTTCAGAACCCTTCTTCAGAGCGACATAGTCATCGGGTGTGAAGCCCATGCCCTGAACAGCGGTCTCACCGGTGTAACCCTGGACAACAACGATTTTCTTGCCAGCCAGATCAGCAGCGGTCTTGATATCAGAACCTTCCTTGACGATCATCACCTGAGTCGCAGTGTAATACGGGGTAGTGAAGTTGACAGCTTCCTGACGTTCTTCAGTGATGGTCATACCGGCGATAACGGCATCGATCATACCGCTCTGCAGAGCAATAAGCAGGGAGTCGAATTCCATGTTGGAGATCTTCGCGGTCATGCCGTTTTCTTCGGCAATGGTCTTGGCGATGACCATATCAATACCGTCAAATTCATCGATAACGCCTTCAGCGGTGACGAATTCAAACGGAGGGAATTCAGCATTGGTACCGAAGGTCAGGGTATCCTGAGCCGCAGCGGCGCCGGTGATGACAAGCATCAGTGCAAAAAGAATAACAAATAATTTTTTCATGATAATTCCTTTCATTTATAAGGAACGGGCGGACCCGTTTGAATAACCTGCTATATTTTTAATACCATTTTTAAAAATCACAAAAAAAATGTGACATTTGTCATAGGATTACCATCGACCTTGATTATCAATCTACTATAAGAGCTCACTTTGCATTCCGGAGGACATGCTTCGCAAGGCGCGGGATCGAAAGTTCGTGTGTTTGCGAAAGCCGCAGCCCGCGCCTGATTTTCGGGGGCCTGCGGCCCCCATACCCCCGCTGTGTTTCAGGGCTCTTTTTCTGACTCACCCGCAAATAGCGAGATTACTCTTTTTAAATCATCCTGTAATTCAATATATTTCATACATATCGAAATCATTGAGATCAAAAAGAAGATCACTGAACTCGCCGGTCGAAAAGTCTGTGTAATCATCATAAATATTATAAGAATTATAATTGTCCGGATATTCATCAATATCACTGTAATCGTACTCATCAGTTTCCAGTGATTCTCTGAGCCCATCCGTCAGGGTCAGAAAAAACAACGTATCATCAGATAACTCAGACGAATCATCGATCCAGCCGATAAGATACGCTGTCAGTTCATCAATTTCTGTCCCTTCCTGCCTCAGCATAACACTATCCGGGAAGATTTGTTCTGATATTTCCTCGACGCCTTCGCTGCCCAAATCGTACAAATCGACCGCACCGTATTGGTGCATCAGTTCATGGACGATCATATTATCACGCATCAGCTGCTGTCCATAATAAATTGAGAACTCTTCCTGCCAATTCGGATGTAACAGATTCGTTGAATACGTTATGTTCCGGTAAGAATTATTGAAGACGAAAAGAAAAGGCGTGTTATCCTTTCCAAACCGCTCCTCGTATGCTTCATGCATGGAAGTCATGCCGTCTGTGTGAAAATAATTTTTCACCAGATACCAATACCATGACAGATCAATATTGTTCAAATCACTGCCGTCGAATTCGTAAGGGATGGAAGCTTCAAAGTATTGGGCTGATAAAGACAGCGGAACACCATATCTGTCTGCTTCATCCAGAATGAAATCTTTAGAAGTATGGACGATATTGAAAAAGTCTGTGATCTCTTCCTCTGACCATGGATGTTCCGGAGTACTGATAAATACAAGCAGAAGCTCAATATCACCGACAAGTTTTGCAGCCGGTCCAAGATCCCTTCCTAATTCTGCCCAATGGAAACCCTGCCCGTTTACAGCAGAAAAGGGCGCCAAAACACACAGTAAAAACAGAGTGAATATTATATTTCTGTTTTTCTTCATAATTTTCGAAATTAAAGCACTTTGCTCAAAAAAGACTTTGTCCGTTCATTCTGCGGATTGGCAAAGAAATCCTTCGGATTGTTCTGCTCCATTACAATACCTTCATCAATGAAGAGAATGCGGTCACCGACTTCACGGGCGAATCCCATTTCATGGGTCACGACCACCATGGTCATGCCGGTCTGTGCCAGGCGTTTCATGACATCCAGCACCTCGCCAACCATTTCCGGATCCAGAGCGGAAGTCGGTTCATCGAAGAGCATATATTTCGGTTCCATCGCCAACGCACGGGCAATGGCAACGCGCTGCTTCTGTCCGCCGGAAAGCTGTGCGGGGTAGGCATCCGCTTTATCTGCCAGGCCGACTTTTGTAAGCAATTCGATTGCCTTGGCGTCCGCCTGTTCCTGCGTCATTTTCTTCAGCTTTACCGGAGCGAGCGTAATGTTTTTACGTACGGTGAGATGCGGAAACAGATTGAAATGCTGGAAGACCATGCCGATGTTCTGCCGGACTTTGTTGATGTCCACACCCGGGGCATTGATCTGCTGCCCGTCGATGATCACCTGACCGTCGGTAGGCTCTTCCAGCAGCGTCAGGCAGCGCAGGAAGGTGGATTTTCCGGAACCGGAAGGACCGATCACAACGACCACTTCGCCGTCATGAACCACTTCATCGATGCCGTTGAGTACATGAAGATCACCAAAATGTTTTTGTAAATTTTTGACTTCGATCATTCTGACCTCCACTTACCGAATATCCGACTTGCGCAGATTGGTTTCTGCCTTGTTCAAACCAAAGGTCAGCAGTTTGATCAGCACAAAGTAAATGATCGCCGTACCGATGAGCGGCATAAATGCTTCATAGGTAGCACTTTTGATGAAGTCACCGGCCTTTTGAATATCAACCAGACCGATATAGCCGACGATTGCTGTTTCCTTGATCAGTGTGATGAATTCATTGCCCAGTGACGGGAAAATGTTCTTCAACGCCTGAGGAACAACGATCTCAAACATGGTCTGACGGCCGTTAAGGCCAAGCGAGCGGCCTGCCTCTGTCTGACCGATATCGACAGAAAGAATTCCTCCGCGGATGATCTCCGAGACGTAAGCGCCGGAGTTGATCCCGAAAGCTATCGAAGCGATGAGCCATTTCGGCCAGTTGACCGTAGCGAAGACCACAAAGTAGATGATCATCAGCTGCGTCACAGACGGTGTACCGCGGATGATATCCGTATAAACGCGGTGAATCCCGTTAAGAAACCTGTTTTTTGAGAGGCTGCAGACTGCCAGCAGAAATCCGATGATAATGCCGAGACAGGCAGCTGCCAGTGAGATGCGGATCGTGTTCTCCAGCCCTGTTATCAGAAGCTTGTAGCGGTTATCACGAATAAAGCATCTGTAAAATGTTTTGGTAATGCTTTCCCACCATTCCGCCATGATAATACCTTCCTGTAAATAATAATGAAATGCGGGGAATCCCACAAAAATACATAATAATGATAAAAAGGGATTGGAAAAAAATGACAATTTTCATAAAAATATATGACATTTGTTTCGCATACGGGTTTATATTTTTACAATTATGGTATCTGTTCAGGACCGGATGACGCAGCACGGGGGCAAGGCCGTTCGTGCGGGTTTCGCGGCAGCGAAAGGCACTGCACCGTATGCTCCGTTCTTTATATCAAAATTCTTTGCGGATGATGTTATGAAATTGAAGGAAATGCCGGCCGATCAGCAGCATTTTTTCTTATGGTACAATTAAAAAATAAAGGAATGAAATGAAATGATTCTTTATCATGGAACGAACCTGAAAAGCGCTCAGCTGATATATAAGAACTATACTTCTATAATAGGAGATTGAGATGAAACGTGATTATACTGAGATGAGCAGACGCGGTTATACAGATGAACAAATCCCGTATGTAATCGGGAAAACCAGGTTTTTTGAAACTTTAGAAAAATATCCGGAACAGCAATTACATTATTCTGTAGAAGATGCAGTCGATGAAATCTTATTTATGGCTGCCGCTGCATGAAAGTAGATTTATCAGAGTAGATTTATCAGATTAGAATTCTTATGAAAAAAGCATTAATCACCGGGATCACCGGACAAGACGGATCTTATTTGGCAGAGTTATTACTGTCAAAGGGATATGATGTACACGGCATGATCCGCCGTTCTTCGGTGGATTTCCGTGAACGGATCGCACATCTCGAAGAATGTGAGCACTTCCATCTGCATTACGGAGACCTTGGCGACTCCATGAGCCTGATGGCAATCATAAGCCGCATTAAACCGGATGAGATCTACAACCTGGCTGCGCAAAGCCATGTGCAGGTCTCCTTCGACGTACCGGAATACACCGCCAACATCGACGCGACGGGCGTACTGCGGATCCTTGAAGCGGTCCGGATGTGCGGTCTGGGAGAAACATGCCGTATCTATCAGGCATCGACCTCAGAGCTTTACGGAAAAGTGGAAGCTGTTCCGCAGAATGAGGAGACACCATTCCATCCCTATTCCCCATACGCGGTCGCCAAGCTCTACGGCTACTGGATCATCAAGGAATACCGGGAAGCCTATAACATGTTCTGCTGCAACGGTATTCTCTTCAATCATGAATCCGAACGGCGCGGCGACACTTTTGTCACGCGGAAAATTTCCCTCGCGGCAGCCCGCATCGCGCATGGCAAACAGGATAAGCTGTACCTCGGCAACCTGGACAGCCTGAGGGACTGGGGATACGCGCCGGATTATGTGGAATGTATGTGGCTGATCCTGCAGCATGACAAACCGGAAGATTTCGTTATCGCCACGGGTGTGCAGCACAGCGTCCGCGAATTCTGCGAACTGGCTTTTCAGAACGTCGGCATTGAGCTGGAATTCAAGGGCAGCGGTATCGATGAAAAGGGTATTGACCGGACTAACGGCAGAGTGGTGGTAGAGGTTTCACCTGATTTTTACCGTCCGACGGATGTGGTAAACCTGCTGGGTGACCCGGCCAAAGCCAAACGGGAACTTGGCTGGAATCCGACAAAGACCTCTTTTGAAGAACTGGTCCGCAAAATGGTCTCCCATGACATGAAAAAGGTGGCTGTGGAGCGTTCCGAAGAGTGGATCCGCCGCAATCAGGCTGAATACCTTGAACGGGGGATCATTCAATAAGTGGCTCAGTGACAAAAACTGAAAGAGCAGCAGCTCAAAAAAGCTGATTGCCCTCCGGCGTTTATGCTGCTGCGCAGCAGGCGCGGAGCGGGCGTCAGCCGGTAGCGGAAGAATCTTCCCGCGCCCTGATTTTCAGTCGGGGGCGCGGGCTGACCTTCGGTCACCCGCTGCCCCCGACACCCCCGTTTTCAACATATGCTCTTTCGCGGGATATGAGTCAAAGCAGCCTGTTCTGTTGACTCTTACTGAATAAATCAGCATTTTCCATTCTTATAATCCAAATCAGGATTCACCAATGCGTCATTAAAATAAGATGTTCTGAAACCTGACACCTGAATCCTGACACCTTTTTCAAACTCTTTCTGCCACATTGAGCATGATTTTCTCTGCTATGTATAAATACAGCCACTTATCCCGGTATTTCAACTGATGAGATCTCTGAGCTTTTCCATCTGTGCATCACTCATCCCGCCGCTGCGGAGATAGTCTTCGGCACCTTTCCGGAAACTCTGTCCGTCAGGATCCGCTTCACGAAAAATACACAGATATTTTTCGACAAAAGTGTTCCGGAATCCATTATAACGGAATGAATCCGAAGCTTCAGTGATCCCGTAATAATTATCATAGGTCACCATAAAATCATCCACGAGTTCCTGATGCCCCGCATCCATGAAAGCACCTAAAACAACACAGACAAAACCGGTGCGATCCTTTCCTTCGAGACAGTGGATCGCCCACGGAAGCGGTTTTTCCATGATCCGGCACAATCCGGAAACGAGCTTTTCACGGAATGCTTCGCTGAAATAATCTGCTCCCATACGCAGCGGGACCGCACATCCGCTCTCATAGATTTTTTTTGAATAAGAGGGCATATCCGCATAACTCAGTTTCAGCGTATTATCGCTTTCGGAAAGCGAAAGCGTAGACCGGACGCTGTTATTTTCCAGAAACGCTGAAACCGCATCCGGACGGTTCATTATCCGGTCAAAGGGGCTGGCACAGCGATACAGCTTTCCGGGAGCGATTTTTCCGGGACAGAACATACGCGCGTTTGCGAACTGATCAAGCGTCCGGTAATCCTCCGGATCATTGCTGTAAACCACCCCGCGCAGATCCATGACATCCTTTTTCCCGCCCTTTTCATGCATAATGATCGTCACGCTGTCCCTTGAGCGCACACCGCTTTGATGCGTGAAATTACCTCCATTAAGGTTGATCGTCGGATAGGTGTAGCCGGGATAGGCAACCAGTACCGGCACTCCAAGCTCCGTGTAATAGCCATTGTAATAGGGAACCTTTTCCAGGATCGTGCCATTGCTGAAATGAAAATCAAGGGTATCCCCCAGTTCAAATCCCAACTCAGCCAGTTCGGAAGGCGTAAGATCCAGGACTGCGCCTCCGAATTCGTCGATATCTCTGATTTTGCAATTTACGTTCTTCACGACGGTTTACTCCTCTTCTTCAATAATATCATAAGCCCGCTTCTTTATGGATCCAATTATCAGTTTTTTCCCGGGTAAATCCAAAAATTCCATTAAAATAGAAACTGAGAAAACGCAGACGGAGTACCCGCTGTTGTTTGTGAAATATCACAGTTGTTCAAATGCCGACAGAACGGCAGACATGGCATTTTGAAAAATGCCGCTATACAGGAGAGATTATGTGCAATGTAAAACCGGGCACCAATGGTGACCATTATGTTCCTTATGCCGAACGAAGCGGCAACGAATCGATCGTTTATTTCACGCGGGATCTTTCCGCTGAAGGGCTGAAGAAAATCTACGAACGTGTCTGTGCACCGATCAGGGGGAAGGTTGCGATCAAGCTGCACACCGGTGAAAAGAACGGTCCCAATATTATTCCGCGGGGATGGGTCAAACATCTGATCTATGCAGACCTGCCGGATGCCCACATTATCGAAACCAATACATTTTACGAAGGCGACCGTGATACGACGGAAAAACACCGCAAGACACTGGAAGTCAACGGCTGGGACTTCTGCCCGGTGGATATCACCGATGAAGAAGGCACCGCGCTGCTCCCCGTCAAAGGCGGCAAATGGTTCGAAAATATGTCTGTCGGGAAAAACATGCTGAATTATGATTCCATGGTCGCGCTGACACATTTCAAAGGCCACCTGATGGGCGGCTTCGGCGGCTCAAACAAGAACATCGGCATTGGCTGTGCGGATGGAAAAATCGGGAAGAAATGGATCCATCAGGCGGAAGGTTCCGACAACATGTGGTCCATCGCCATGGAAGAGCTGATGGAACGCATCGCCGAATCCACCAAAGCCACCATCGATTTCTTCGGGAAGAACGTGATTTATATCAATGTTATGCGCAATATGTCCGTTTCCTGCGACTGCGAAGGTGTTGCCGCAGCTCCGGTCGTCACGCCGAATGTGGGGATCGTGGCTTCCGTCGATATTCTTGCAGCGGACCAGGCTTCCATTGATCTTGTTTATGCCATGAAGGAAGAGGAACATCACGATCTGGTGGAGCGCATCGAGACCCGTCACGGTCTGCGCCAGCTGAGCTATATGAAGGAGCTCGGTATGGGGAACGACCGCTATATTTTGATCGATATCGACAATGACGACGCCCGCATCCAACCCGCAGATGCTGTAAAGGATGTAAAGCCGTTTAATTAGTCGGCAGCTGGCAGTCGGCAGAGGTTAGTAGGCAGCTGGCGGTCAGCGATGAGAAGTGAATAGAAATTAGTATTTGGCAGTAATTAAAAAAAGGAACCCGGTTTTTTTCTGAAACCGGGTTCTTCTGTAATATTCTTATTTAAACGACCTCGTGATGAGCGCTTTATCCCTTCGGCAACCGGAAACTACCTGCTGCATACTAACCACTGCCTGCTGCCGACTGCTTGCTGCCTGCTAACCACTGCCGACTAATTAAATTCCGGCAGCCAGGAGCCGTGGGCTTCGATGAGCTCGTCGCACATGCTGACGATTTCATCGATGGAAAGCTCGGCTGCAGCATGAGGATCCAGCATTACCGCCTGATAGACCGCGTCCCTGCGGCGGGTCATGGCAGCTTCAATAGCCATAAGCTGGACATTGATATTGGTACGGTTCAGCGCGGCGCACTGCTCCGGCAGATCGCCGATGACGGTCGGCTGGATACCATTGCGGTCAACCAGACAGGGAACTTCCACGCAGGCGTTATAAGGCAGATTGGTGATCAGCCCGGTGTTCAGGACATTCCCGCCGATCTGTGTGGGAATGTTGGTTTCCATAGCTTCCATGATATAGCTGGCATATTCGCGGGAGCGTTCGTGTGTCAGGTTCGGATTCTGCGTAAGCTCATGTCCGCGTTCTTTCCAGTCTTTGATCTGGCGGATGCAGCGGCGCGGGTATTCATCCAGCGGCACGTTGAAACGTTCGATCAATTCCGGATAATTCTTTTTGATGAAATAAGGCGTATATTCGGCGTTATGCTCACTGGATTCGGTGATGTAATAACCAAAGCGGCGCATCAGCTCCAGCCGGACCATATCGCCGTGACGGCCGGTCTTCTGATAGAGGTCATATTCTTCTTTCATATGATCCTTCCACTCGCCCGGACGCGGTTCACCATTCGTCATCCGTTCCACCCACTCTTCAAAGGGGCCGATATCCAGTTTGCCTTCATTGAGCAGCAATGCGCGGCGTTTGATCTCAGGATAAAGGTCTTCCCCGTTCCGGGTGCATTCCAGCAGCCAGGCCTGGTGATTGATGCCGGCGATTTTTGCCTGAACAGAATCGTCATATCCCATACCCAGTTCATTGAGCAGCGTCGGGGCACATACCTGCACGCTGTGGCACAGGCCGACAGTCCTGACATGAGTATAGCGCAGCATGGCACCGGTGAGCATAGCCATGGGATTTGTGTAGTTTAAAAACCAGCAGTCAGGGCAGACTTCTTCCATATCCCGCGCGAAATCCATCATCACCGGGATGGTGCGAAGCGCACGGAACACGCCGCCGACACCGAGCGTATCCGCAATAGTCTGCTGCAGGCCGTATTTCTTCGGGATCTCAAAATCGGTGATGGTACAGGGATCGTACCCGCCGACCTGAATGGCATTGACGACATAATTTGCTCCGCGGAGGGCATCTTTACGGTTTTCAACGCCCAGATATTCTTCAATACGGGCTTTTGAACCATTGGTCCGGTTGATGGCTTCCAGCATAGCCGCGGATTCCTGCAGCCGCACCGCATCGATATCATATAAAGCGATCGTGCTTTCTTCCAGAGCCGGAGTCATCATGCTGTCCCCGAGGACATTTTTTGCGAAAACCGTGGATCCGGCTCCCATGAACGTAATTTTTGGCATTTTTCTGTTACTCCTGATACAGCAATTTTGTGTTATATGCTACCTGAATTATAGACGAATTTTGGGAAAAGACAAGCGGTTCGTAGTTGGTAGTTCGTAGTTGGTGGTTAGTGGTTTATTGTTACCGGTTGCCGGTGTCGGTAGCCGATAGAGATGACAATGAGGGAAAGAACGATAAGTAGAAGTACAACAGCAATTGACAACTAGCAACAATGTTTTCATAAGAATAACGCTTGTACACAAATATGATATACTCATAAAGAATATTTATTAAATGGAGATCATAGATGAGAAGATTTTTTCATTTAGAAAAATTGCTGTTTACATTTTTGTTTCTGATTATTATTACTCCCATTAATGCAGAAGATTTGGATAAGAGTAAGTGGATTAATGAAGTAAATAGCGTTTCTTCTGAAAATGATATAAAATGGTTTGAACCTATACAGAATGGATATTCTAATGATAGGCAACAACATGAATATACCATTGGCTTTGCTCTCAATGGGTATCTAATCGCTTGGGATGAAAGAAATGATGTTTTTTATAAATCTGAAAACACTCTAAAAAATAATAATGAATTATTCCACTTTTTATTAGGAAAGAGCAGATCTTTCATTGAGCGTGAATATCCAAACTACAGCGTAGTGCCTAATAATTCAGAAATTAACAAAGGGTATTATCTCATTGATAATATGAGATGCCAAGACGGTGGCTACATAGCCTTATTAGTTGGATTTGACGTACCAGGACGAATAAACGAAGTAGGAAATGTAAGTTTATATATTCGAGGATGTAATATGTATATTCCAAATGAAAGTATTTTAGAAGCAGCTGGTTTGTCTTTACAAGTATATGGTTTATATAATCAATTAAAAAATCTAAATAACGATGATATTTTTTACTCTCCCTCTAATCAAAATTTTTTATCATTAGACCTTCCAGATAATGTTAAGATGTCTATTGTAAAAAAATATGATAACAAAGGAATTTTTTTTACAACCGATTGTGTGCAATTCAATTGAAGATTGTAAAAGATAAGTAGCTTATATATGATAAATCATTGATGGATATTATTGTACTAAACCTAATTTATAAACAACAAACATAAGACCTGTAATCAGATATATTGGCCACATTCCTATTATCAATGCAATAATAGTCCAAAGATAAGTCCAGAATGTATTCAATTTTTTTCTACATAACAGAAAAACAATACCTGAAGTGATAAAACCAATAAGAACTTCCCGGGCTTGGTAACTATAAAAACCATGATGAATGAATCCCCAATAAGCTAAACAAATCCATATAATAATCATGCCATTGGGTGAGACAGGCTCTCTCTCTTCTTTCATTACAGGTTTTTTATTTACAGTTTTGTTACGGTTACCATCATAATAATAATGTTTTACTCCTGTACCGCAATATCTACAGAACTCATCATCTTCAGATATTTCTTTCCCACATTTTGAGCATTTTATCATTTTAAAAATTCCTTATCATTTGTACCAACACACTATCGACATGATTTTTTCCTTCTGCTATCTTTGGAGAAAAGTGGTATCATCGAAATCACGAACCACAGTCAAGGCGAAATAATCGTTCTTCTTATGTAATGTCTCTGATGATACCTTTATGAATTTCTTTGGTGATGCAAAGGATTCGATAGGATACCCCGCATAGATTCTTCCCGTCAAATGATTTAAACAATAATCCCGAAGTGATTTTCCGGGATTTATAATAAAAAAAGCTGGGCACAAAGGAGTCGAACCTCTACATACAGATTCAGAGTCTGCTGTCCTGCCATTAGACGAGTGCCCATCTTTTTGACAAACAATATTGTATCACTGCTCAAATATTTGTAAAGGGAATTTGAGAAAATGGTGATTAATCGGTTTTCAGGTATTAGGTTATAGGTATTAGGTTGTAGGTTATAGTTACCAGTTGCCTGTTGCCGGTTCACAGTTCGCGGCTGTCGGTGTTAGAGTCAGGTGAAAATCCCCAAAAGGGCTAATTCTGCCTGACCCGAACATCGGTAACAGGTGATACTTCGCGTCGGGTTGGATTTACTATAACCTACCACCTATAACCTACCACCTATAACCTAACACCTATAACCTAATACCTAACACCTACCTCCTAACAAACACTAAACCCCACCCAGTCACAGTTTTTCTCTATGATGCGGACGAAGGACTGCAGGGAGATTGAATCCTCTTCCTGAAAACGGGCAGGGACCGGACTGTCGATGTCCAGAACGCCGACAACTTTTCCTTCAGCGTGGATGGGTATAACGATCTCGGAACGGGAACGGCTGTCACAGGCGATATGGCCGGGAAAAGCATGTACATCCGGAACACAAAGCACACGGTCTTCCGCAGCCGCGGTTCCGCAGACGCCTTTTCCCATCGGGATGCGGATACAGGCGGGACGTCCCCAAAAAGGT
>CACYHU010000134.1 GCA_902774215.1 uncultured Chloroflexota bacterium | reverse complement strand
AGCCCGTGCTTTATCAACAGCATCCTGGATCATTCCGTAAAGGATCGCTCCATTTTCACCCTGACCGAAGTCATAAACAAACTTACCGTTTTCCTGGAAGAAGGCCGGTGTGGAAGTAGCAATGCTCAGCGGGGTCGTAGCTCCTACAAACCCGACTTTCACTTTACCGAAATCATGGACGACATAAGGCTTCACAAAGTCGAGTTTATTGCCTTCTGTACCGGTGTAATTGACATTGCAGGCAATATAGGGGAAGTCGGCGTCTTCAGCCAGCTCCGCAAACCGATCCATGCCGTAGTCAAATTCATGATTGCCGATGGTGGCATAATCGTAGCCTGCTGCATTCATCAAATCAATGACCAATTCGCCTTCGGAGACAGCACCGATCACATCGCCCTGGATTGCGTCGCCGTTGTCGACAAGCAGCACATTCGGAGTGATTGTTTCGTAATACTCCTTTATTGCGACGACAGAACTGTAAGTAAGGTTATCTTCATAACCGCAGTGTACGTCGTTGGTGAAAACAACAACAATATCTTCTGCATAAACTCCGCAGAAGCTGGCAAGCATGAGCAATGCCATGACAATAAAGATCAAACTTTTCTTCATATAAACTCCTTTCGGTTTTCTGGAATTATTATAACAAAAAAATAAATATTATAAAAGACTTTTTTTAAAGCTACCTGTTTTCAAGGGGCTCTGCATGGATGAATACATGATCTATGTCTCCCCTCTGAGCCATTTTATTTTCTATCTCCGTTTCGATGTCGTGAACACGATGCAATGGCATCTCGCCATCCAGATCAATATGTACATCAAGGCGTAATTTCGTTCCTATATATTCTGCGTATAACTGATGAACACTGATAACACCGGGGACAGATTCAATTTCCAGACGCAAATCGTTCAATTTTTCCTGTGATGTTCCGTGACCGGTAAGATAATTGAAATTTTCAATAAAGGTTATGCCGGCGGTGCGGAGAATCCAGGCTGAAAGCAGAATGCCTGCGATTGGATCCGCGAGCGGGTTGAAAAGGTTTGACAGCAGAATGCCCACCGCAGCCGCGGCTGATGTCATGGTGTCCATCAGGTTATCCTGCGCTGCCGCTTCCAATGCCCGATTGGAAATATTCAAAGCGATTTTGCGTATAGAAAAAAACATCAGGAATTTTACAGCTGCTGACGCGAGAAGAACCAGGACGGGCATTCCCGGTTCAATCAAAAAAGGTGCGCCGGTCAGTTTCAGGACAGATTCCCTCAATGCTGCGATGCCTGCCCACCCCATGGAAAGACTGATCACAAGGCCGACAACCGGTTCAAACCTTTCATGCCCGTGCGGATGTGAAAGATCTGCGGGTTTAATGGAGATCAAAAGTCCGATGATCAGCGTTATTGAATATAATACATCAGAAAATGAATTCAGTGCATCAGCGTGAAGAGCAGCACTGCCGGCATGCAAAGCGGCGATCCATTTCCCGACCGCCAGCAGCAGATTACCTGAAAAGGTGATCGCTAATGCAAGATACATCTGGTGAGTGTTTTTATCGTTACGGGTCGAATCTTCATACCATTTCATAGAAATTATCTTACTATAAATCAAACCGCAAAGGTGAGAATCCGGCGAAAAAGGCTCAGACCATATCCGCCGGGAGATAATCTACATTTTTATGTTCAACGGGCACATTGTTTTGTTTAGCCCATTCTTCTCCAAGGGATCCCGGTTCTGCTGTCACCTTCAAATCTTCGATCCCGTAAAAGGCTCCGCCGCCGATTGAAAAAAGTTTGGACGGGAAATCGATCGTTTTTATACCGGTGCATTCCAGAAAAGCGTAACTGCCTATGAAATGCAGGCTTTCCGGGAAAACAAGTTCGGTTAATCCTTTGCATTGCAGGAATGCCCCTTCTCCTATAGAGACAAGCGTTTCCGGAAACTCAGCTGCAGACAGGACCGGACATTCAAAAAAGGCATAATTCCCGATCCAGCTTAGCCCTGATGGAAATATAACTGACTCCAATTCATTACAGCTGCTGAATGCGTTATTCCCGATTCCGGTTACATTTTCAGGAATGTCGATTTCTTTTAAGCCGCATTCGGCAAAAGCCGCATCTTTGATGCTGATAAGTGTTTTAGGAAGGTCGATCGACTTTAATTCTTTGTGTTTGTAAAAAGATTCCTGTCCAATAGATCTGGTCCCGCCGGGAACCGTATATGATTCATTTTCGCTGTTCCAGAGGTAAGCTATCAATTCACGGTTATGAATGTCAAAAAGGGCATCTGAATAGACCTCGTAAAAACTGTTAAGCGGTGAAATATGTATGGACTTCAATCCGAGACATCCGCAGAAAGGATTGCCGTTTATGGTTGAAACCGAATCCGGAAGGTTTATTTCCTCTATAAAATTGTTTTCGGAAAATGCCGCATAAGCGATCTCTGTTACACTATCGGGCACTTCATATGATTTATCCTGTTTTCCGCCCGGATAGGCAAGCAGAATCGTTTCCTTTTTGTCAAACAATACGCCATTTTCAACGGTATAATAATTATTTTCTTCAGAAAAATTAATTTCGGTCAGTTTTTCACAGCGGTCAAAAGGGTTCATTCCGATATGGACCAGAGATGACGGAAGTGTGATGTTCTCTAATTGAGTGCAGCCCTGAAAGACCAGCTCACCAAGGTAAAATAACAGATCCGGTAATGTCACTGATTTCAGGGATGTACATTCAGAAAAAGCGTGATCCCCGATATAAATCACAGTTTCCGGTATATCAATGCCTGAAAGTGTTTCATTATGATTGAATGCTGCTGACCCGATTGATGTAACGATACGGTCTTCGATCATTGCAGGTATTGTTACTTCTTCATCGCTTCCAATGTATTTTGAAATTTCGACACTGTCGTCAGCAAGTATTGTGTATGTGAAATCTTCATATGTCAGATTATCTGCAAAGCAGCTGTATGATGTAAATAAAACAGAAACCAAAATAAAAAGCAGAGTATATCTTATTCTCATTTTTGCACCTCTTCATTTTTGGCTCACAGGACCTGTTCCTGAGCACTATATCATTATACATGAAAAAATTGTTATGAGTCTGATATTTTGGTGTTCAGCTTCAGCAGGCGGCTTCCTCGATGTTGACAAAATGAGTTTTTGATTTTATAAACACCTGCATCTCTGTACAATTTTAAAATAAAAAAGAGACTTATGTTCACATCTGTCTCTTTTTCAGTGCAGATCAAAAGAAATATTATATTATTCTAATTAGGGTTTACATCAAAAGTATAAATTGTTTTTGACCCGGCAACAATGGAAAATGTCATGGTTTCACCGTACATCGGTTGCCAGATGTTGACCGTAAAAGAAAGAGTCCCATTACGCGGAACAGTATACGGCAGATCCCATAAAGTCCGGTTCGGGTCAACCAGCAGGTGGCATCCCGAAATGCATTTGATATCAACATTTTTCTTTCCCCAGTCTTCATTGGTGACATTGCGGAGAAGCCAGTTGAGACTTAATGACCCATCATAATTCAGTTGTTTGCTGACCTGAACGTTGCGGTTTGGATAATAAGGATAGGATGGTTGAAATGGATAGGGCCCCGGATCATTGTTGATTATGTAATAATATGTGCCCGAATAAGGATCGTATACCATATTCTGATCATAAGGATATGGCCCCTGCCATGGCTGTGGATAATAATATTGCTGCTGCGGCTCATATGGATATGTCTGAGGCGGCTGACTTGGATACTGGGGTTTCGGATTGACCGGGCCGGGATTATAATTCGGATTAGGATATTGTCCGATTGGATATAACTGTGGTATCGGATAAGACTGCTGATTGCTAATCGGAGGCAGTCCGTCAGCCAGTACTGATGGAACAGTGAAAAACAGACAAATGATCAGAATCAGGAAAAGTGAAGATGGCTTTTTCATGGTGAGTTCTTTCCTCCAGCTTGCTTTTATAGACAAAAAACGTAACGCGATCAGAAAAAGTTCCTTATAGAATGATTTATTTTTTTCTTGATTTAATTTTAAAATAAAATGGCTGATTTGTACAGCCATTTATTGATTGGAATTTATGTCACAAAACTATTTAAGACATCTCATTGCATTCAGGATCGCCAGAAATGCGACGCCTACATCCGCAAAGACGGCCATCCACATTGTCGCATGCCCAAAAGCTGCCAGGATAAGCACGAGAACCTTGACGCCAATTGCAAGAATAATATTCTCATGGACAATACGCAGTGTTTTATTGGCTATTTCAATGGCTTTTACAATATCTGACGGTTTATCGTTCATCAGTACGACATCTGCAGCCTCAATTGCAGCATCTGATCCCATTGCCCCCATTGCGATCCCGACATCAGCACGAGTCAGAACCGGTGCGTCATTGATCCCGTCTCCGACAAATGCCAGTTTTTCATTACCTGTGTTTTCAGCAAGGAGTTTTTCCACGATTTCGACTTTGTTTTGCGGAAGAAGCTCTGCGTAACAATCATCCAGGGATAACTCTGATGCGACATTTTGCGCAACGGCCTTTTTATCCCCGGTAAGCATTACTGTCCTGCGGATACCATTGGCTTTCAATCCCCTGATAGCTTCCGCTGAATCGGGTTTGATCGTGTCGGATATTATGATATGCCCGGCATATAAGCCATCTGCTGCCACATGAATGACGGTCCCGCTGAGATGGCATTCATGAGCGCTGATGGAAAATCTGTCCATGAGCTTCATGTTTCCTGCCAGTATTTGCTTTCCGTCCACGATAGAGACGATCCCTTCTCCGGATATCTCTTCGTTAGAGGTTACTCTCGCGAGATCGATTTCCCTGGCGTATGCCTTTTTAATCGACTGCGCAATAGGATGTGAAGAAAACCCTTCCGCATGTGCGGCATATTCCAACAGTTCCGATTCTGAGATCAAATCGGGATGGATGGCTGTGACGGTGAATGTCCCATTCGTGAGAGTCCCTGTTTTGTCAAAAACGACGGTTTTTACATTTGACAGTGTTTCAAGGTAATTACTGCCTTTGACAAGGATACCCTTCCTGGAGGCTCCGCCGATTCCGCCGAAAAAGCTGAGCGGGATGGAAATAACCAGCGCACATGGACAGGAGACAACCAGAAATATCAATGCCCGGTTGATCCAGACAGACCATTCTCCATGGAAAAACAAAGGCGGAATAATTGCCAGCAGTACCGCGGAAACCACCACAACAGGTGTATAGACAGCAGCAAATTTAGTTATGAAATTCTCTGAGCGTGACTTTTTATCAGATGCGTTTTCGACCAACTCCAGAATACGTGATACCGTTGATTCGCCGAATGGCTTTGTGACACGGACTTTCAGTAATCCATTCAGATTGACCGAACCGGAATAAATTTCATCTCCAACAGCAATAATCTGTGGCACGGATTCCCCTGTCAGCGCAGCAGTATCCAGGCGTGATTCGCCTTCTGTAACGATGCCATCCAGCGGTACACGTTCACCGGGTTTGATCAGAATGATCTCATCCACTTCAACTTCCTCAGGATCGACCTCTTCCACATCATCGCCGCGGATAACATTTGCGGTATCAGGACGAAGGTCCATCATTGCCGCGATAGATTCGCGCGATTTCCCTACTGCGTAGTCTTCAAACAGTTCTCCGATCTGGTAAAAAAGCATGACTGCGACAGCTTCTTTGTAATCCTGCAGAGCGATGGCGCCGATCGTGGCAACTGCCATAAGAAAGTTTTCATCAAAGATCTGCCCGTTTAGAATATTCCGGATTGCTTTATAAAGCACATTCCAACCGACGATCAGGTAGGCTGCAAGAAAAATTACAGCAGAAATGATAGAAGATGTTTTTTCCGGAAAAAACTTATCGAACGGAAAAATAAGCGCAAATAAGAAGAGAAATGCGCTGATCAATATAGAACGAAGACGGCGTTTCTGGCTTTTGCTCATGACAGCCTCGATAAATTATTTTTTATACAAAATTTCACAATCCGGTTCAACTTTTGCACAAACATTGATAATTTCCTGCATCAGTGAGTCAAAATCTTCAACCTCTGTTTCGATGGTCATTTTCTGCATCATGAAATTGACCGAAGCATTGGTGACTCCCGGAATCTTTTTGATACTGTTTTCCATTTTTGCCGCGCAGTTTGCGCAATCCAGATCCTTGAGTTTTATAACTTTTTTCATAACACATCTCCTATTCTGTAATATGTTCAAGTCCCATGGCGATGATTGTTTTTACATGCTCATCTGCAAGGGAATAATAAACGATTTTTCCTGCTCTCCGGGATTTGATCAGTCTGGACTGCTTCAGGATCCGGAGCTGATGTGATATTGCGGATTGTGTGGCATTTAATGCCGCAGTGATATCGGCAACGCACATTTCATCTGAAATAAGCAGGGAAAGAATGCGGATCCTTGTTGTATCGCTGAAGTTTTTGAAAAGATCTGCCAGATCTGCCAGTAGTTCTTCAGCAGGCTGCTCGGAAAGAGCTTTCCTGACAACTTCTTCATGGATCACACCTTCTCCGTTGAATTCAATTTCATCTTCCGGTTTCATATCAACCTCGCAACATATGAACAACTATTCATAAGTATAACGGGTTTTATAATATTGTCAATATCTGAATGCAATTTTGCGGCTTGAGTGCAATTCATGGATATATCAGTAAGAATAGAGCGATTTGTTTTTATCCATATTATAATAATTGTAAGGATGAGTAAACGATGACAATTGCTGCCAGAAAGAATAATCATATCGATATCTGTTTAAGAGAAGATGTCAGGTCTCATATCACCAACGGTTTTGAGAAATACCGGCTGATACATAATGCGCTTCCTGAAGCGGATTTTGATAATTATTCGGTGGCGACTGTTTTCCTTGAGAAAAAGATTTCAGCTCCTTTTTTGATCTCCTCTATGACCGGAGGAACAGAACAGGGTGAGCTGATCAATAGAAACCTGATCGAAGCGGCTGCTGAATTAGACCTGCCTTTTGCGATTGGTTCACAGCGTATTTATCTGACTGATCCTGATGTGAAGGTTTTTCCCTATCGGAAATTTGCTCCGGATATTCCCATTCTTGCAAATGCGGGAGCAGTGCAAATGAATTATGGCTTTGGGAGGGATGATTTTCTCCGTGCGGTAGATATGATAGAAGCTGATGCGTTGATTTTGCATTTTAATCCGCTGCAGGAGCTGATCCAACGGGGCGGTGATACTGACTTTTCAGGACTGCTCCATAAAATTGAAAGCTTGTGCAGGGATTTCCCTGTACCGGTCGTTGCCAAAGAAGTGGGATGGGGGATCAGCTGTGATGCGGCAATGAAGCTAAGAGGTGCGGGGATATCTATGATCGATGTAGCCGGAGCCGGAGGTACGTCCTGGTCCCGGGTGGAAAGCCGGATAGATGGAAATGCCGGCATGTTATCGCTGGCAGCAGCATTTGATGACTGGGGAATACCGACCGCGGAATGTCTGCGAAGTATACATGATATGGATTCTTCTATTCCTTTGATTGCCTCAGGCGGGATCACCAATGGTGTTGAAGCGGCAAAGGCTGTCCGGTTGGGTGCCTCCATTGCCGGGATGGCTGCTAATATACTTCCGGCAGCAATGGAAGGAGCAAACGCTGTTTGCGATGTTTTGAATCGTACGGTCATGCAATATAAAATTGCCATGTTTATCAGTTCCGGAATAGAAAAGTGTGTGTAGGCTGAAATGAAAAAACAGATTATTAATGAAATAAATAAGACAATATTTCAATATTTATCGGATCATCCCGTTCTGAAGCAGGATAAAGACCTGCAGGAAATGTTGTTTTATTCGTTAGGCTTTATGAATGACGGATCTTTGCTTGAGTCAGGAAAGCGTCTGCGGCCTTTGTTCTGCTGCCTGACCTGTCCATGATGATATAGAGGATAATTCGGATACCCGTCATAACCGTCCGGCATTATGGAGACGGAACGGAGTGGCACTGGCGATAAATGCCGGAGATATGCTTTATGAAACAGCTTTATCCGCTGCTGCTGAAGCTGATGATATCACAGGTAAATCGGGGCTGCGGAGAATGATGGCAATGTCTGAATCCTTATACCTTGGTCAGCACAGAGATATATCTTTTGAGAACCGGCCGGGTATATCCGAAGGTGAATATCTGCAAATGGTCGAAGGAAAAACTTCGGCATTGCTTGGCTGCAGCTTCGCATTGGGTGCAATGGCCGGCGGTGCTGACAGCAGAACAATTTCTGACTTTGATCATGCAGGGCAAAGGCTTGGCATTGCGTTTCAGATTCAGGATGATTATCTGGGAACATGGGGTGAAGCAGAAAAGCTTGGTAAATCCATTTCAGCTGATATCATGGATAAAAAGAACACCCTGGCTGTTGTTTATACAGCTGCAAAAGTCCCGGAATTCATGGAAAAATGGCAGAATTATGACGGAAGTGCGGATCGTGTTCGGGAATTCGCCGGATTCATGGAAAAGGCGGGAGCTCCGGATTATTTATTGGCTCAAAGTGAGAAATATCTGAGAGAGGCTGTGGAAACTCTCAGCCCATATCATGTTGAGAATGAATATCAGGTAATACTTGATAACGTGATTGGTTCGCTGACCGGCAGAAAGAAATGACCTTCCTGCAGCGGCAGCCGGTTGGATAATAGGAAAATGATCAGTTTTTTCTTCAGATGGACGGTATAAAAGAGATGAATAGTTCAAGAAAAATACAAAATGCGGTGCGTACGATCCTTTCAGGTGTCGGTGAAGACCCTGACAGGGAAGGCTTGAAAGCCACTCCCGAGCGGGTACAGCGAATGTATAAGGAATTATGTGCCGGTTATCAAATGGATCTGGAAACTGTTGTCAATGGAGCAATTTTTGATGAACCATGTGACAGCATGGTTATGGTCAGAAATATTTCATTTTACAGTATGTGTGAGCATCATATGCTGCCTTTTTATGGTAAAGTCCACGCGGCATATTTTCCGGACGGGAAGATCATCGGTCTTTCGAAAATCCCGCGGATCGTTGAGATGTATGCACGCCGTTTTCAGGTACAGGAACGTATGACGCAGCAGATTTGTGATGCGATCGAGTCGATCCTGCATCCGAAAGGGATAGCTGTATTGACTTCCGGAATGCACATGTGCTCGATCATGCGCGGTGTAAAGAAGGAAAATACGGAATTGCTTACAACCCGTTTCACCGGTGTTTTCAGCGAAAAGACGGAATTGAAAGAAGAGTTTTACCGACAGATTGGTTTGATAGTTCCTTTGGAATAATAAACTATGGGCATTGAAAAGAATTTTTTAGTTCTCGACATTGATGGAGTGCTTCTTGAAGCTTATGGGTATCGTTTGGCTTGTATAGATACGGTCAACGATTTTTTGAAGCAAATGGGGCAGCTGTCCCTTTCTATTGACAGAACAACTCCTGATATATTTGAAGCTTCCGGCGTTACAGCGGAATGGGATATGATCCCGCTGATTCTTGCCGCATTTGTTAATTGGTATTTCTTACTTTTTCCGTCTGACCCGCCGTGTGCGGAATTTCCCGCAGCTCTTGGAAGCGGGAAAATAAATGATAATGCAGCTTTTCATAGAATGCTGGCGGAAAAAGCTCATGATTATCAAAAGATGCTGAACCCGAATGAAACGCCGGTCAATGCTGTCTGGCATTATCTTTCAGCAAATGAAGGGAAAGGCCTGGAAAAATTATGGGAACTTCCAATTCGTGACCGCTTTTTCCTGAATACGCTTGATCCGCGAAAATCTCAGTTTTTTGCTCAGTTAATGAATCGTTTGCTTGGAACAGCCGGATTTGTTGAGTTTTATGGCCTGACACCACCTGTTAACTGTGAATCATATCTGGAAACAAAAGATCAAATGCTGATTTCAGATTATTACCGGGATCTTCTGCAGAATATTGCCGGAAAAGCATATTATCCTGCGGTAATGACTTACCGTCCGACATTGCTGCCTTCAGCCGATGGGAACATATCCAGCAAATATTTCGTTAATACACCAGAAGGAGAGTGCGCTCTTCGTCTTTTAGGCTGGTCCGGAGGAAAGGTTCCCATGATTGGTGCCGGCAGTTTATGCTATATTGAGGAAAAATATGGTTTGCGCCGGGAATATTATGTAAAACCTCATCCATTCCACGCTCTGGCCGCTATGATGGCCGGTATTTGCAGAGATGAGATCCTTGCGCTGGAAACAGCGAGAAAATTATGTGAACTGGATCCGAAAACCAATGCATCTCCGGTGGATATGTGGATAAAACAGGATGAATCGATTAAAATAATGGTGTTCGAGGATTCTGTGTCCGGAATGAACAGTGTCAAAAATGCTGCGGAAATCATGCAGAAATGGGGATATAACGCGGAAGCTGTTCTGTTTGGTATCCGTTCAACCGGGATGAAAAATGACCAGTTAAAAAATGCGGGTGCTGTTTTATTTGACAATATAAATGAAGCTCTGGATACTGTATTCAAAAAATAAACCTGGAAGGAGACAATGATGGGGAGAAAGCTGATAGCTGCAATTTTTCTTTGTTTTGTTGTTTTTTCGGCAGCAGCTGCACAGGATACGATCGTACGCCCGACCGCTGTTGCGCCAAACGAAACTATTCAGATAGTGAACCCATATCTGACACCGGTCCGTGGTGAAAACATAATAACGGGAGCCGGGAATAACAGGATAACCTTATGGGACCGTTCGAAATATGTAAACCAGCCGAAAAGCGTTGTTTTGCCGAACGCGAAGGAAACATTTGCAGATGGAATGGAAGTGCCGAAGCCAAGCCTGGACCGTCCTATAACTGATCCGTGGGATGATTTGAAACAGGGTTATGCCTGTCAGGCTATTTTGAACAGACCGTATTACTTCCAGCAGATGAAATTCGGTGAGTATTTTGACCTTGATATGACGTTTGTGAACACCGGTACTCAAACCTGGGATTTTAACATCGATGTAATGATGTATACCGGTGACCAGCTTCAGAAAGATACCAGCCGCTATGTTTTTGATATCTGGGAAACTGTTGATCCTGATAATGAGAATAAAAGGTCTCATATTGTCAAACCGGGTGAATCCATTCGTTTGAAAATTCCGATGAGAGCTCCGACGGAAAAATATCATGATGACAATAAATATTATGCCGCTTACACTCTGGTAAGAAATTGGAATAATTATGGCATGTCCATGCTTCATGACGGACATTGGGACAGAACCGGTGAACATGCAATGTTTTGTCCTGTTTATTTTTATATCTATGTCCCGGAATATTAAATCAGGTGAAATTTATGGATCAAAATATTCGGAATATTCTTTCCCAGTATGATCTTGGCGGGTCTGTCACAACGTGTGAGGCTTATGGAAACGGTCACATCAATTGGACCTATGACATAAAGACTGACAATGGGAAACGATATATACTCCAACGCATTAATACCTACGTTTTTCGCGATCCGGTTGGACTAATGCGAAATACAGTCCTTTTGACTGATTTTATGAGAAAGAAAGTCGACGATCCGCGGAAAGTGCTGCAGCTGATCCCGACAAAAAGCGGTGAATTCTATTTTGTAAACGAAAAAGACGAATATTGGCGGATATTTGTTTTTGTGGAAAATTGTATCTGTTACGATAAGGCGGAATCGCTTGAACTTTTCCGTGAAAGCGGGCGTGCATTTGGTAATTTTCAAAATCTTCTCGCGGATTTCCCGGTTGATTCACTGATTGAAACGATCCCGGATTTTCACAATACGCCTGAACGTTACCGTGCCTTTGAGGAAGCACTGGCCGCAGACACTGCCAAAAGAGCCGGTACTGCTAAGGCGGAAATTGGTTATGTTCTTTCCCAGAAGCAGTTTGCTTCCTTTTTGCTTGATAAAGTCAAAGATGGTGTCATTCCTCTCCGTGTTACGCACAATGATACAAAAATCAACAATGTATTATTTGACAAGGATACAAATGAAGCCTTATGTATCGTTGATTTGGATACGACAATGCCGGGAATTGCGGCGATGGATTTTGGTGATTGTATCCGGTACGCGGGGAATAACGCTGCAGAGGATGAAAAGGATCTTAATAAAGTATTTCTGCGAATGGATCTTTTCCGGGCTTTTGCTGAAGGTTTTTGTACCTCATGCAAGGAGAGCCTGAGCAGAGAGGAGCTTTTGCTCTGTCCTGAAGCGTCTAAAATGATCACGCTCGAAACGGGAGTCAGGTTTTTGGCTGATTATCTGCAGGGAGATGTTTATTTCCATATTGCCTATCCGGAGCATAATCTGGACCGTGCGAGAGTTCAATTTAGACTGGCAGCGGATATGGATGACAAAATGGAAGCAATGCGGGACGTGATCATATCTGTTCTTGATAATAAAGATGCTTGATTGGTTAAATAAGACAGACGAAAAAATATCTTCTGTTATTCGTATAGACAATCAGAACAGTCTCCTTTTCAAAATAGCGGCGTTGCTTGCTCATTCCGGAGATTCGTGGATCTGGTGCGGGGTTTTATTTATTCTCTGGCTTTTTGCAAGCGGGGAGCGTGAGAGAGTTCTGGCTTTTTGGGGCGGTTCCATCGCAGCAACCGCTGTGTTTGTTTTTATCCTGAAGCGAATCATTGCGAGGACGAGGCCTGAAGGTGAGTGGGGGAGTGTTTATCGTAAAACAGACCCTTATTCCTTTCCTTCAGGTCATTCTGTACGTGGCGGCCTGATTCTTGTTTTAGCAATAAATACATTCAATCAGCCCTGGATCATCTGTGTATTTGCTGTATGGGCTGTTCTGATGGTGCTTTCCCGTGTTGCGACCGGTGTCCATTATTTCTTTGATGTTCTGGCCGGTTTTTTGCTGGGCCTGCTGTTCGGGTGGGGCTGGGTTCTTCTGCAGCCTTTCTTTTACAGCCGGTTTTCATTTTTATTCGATAAATCTTCGTGGTTTAAGGTTTAAATAAATAAACCGGGATTTTTTGTCCCGGTTTGTGAACTTATTGTACGATGTGCAGCAGATCTTCGATCAGTGCCGCGGCTGTTTCTTTGCGGCCGGCTCCCGGTCCGATCAGGGTAATCTCTCCGAGTAAGTCAGTGCGGTACTGAATGGCGTTCCCCGTCCGGGAGCATGACCGGTTTCACATAGGCTTCGACACCGGTTTCAGTCTTTTTCAGCGAACCGATCAGTTTCCAGTGCATATTTTCCTTCAGGGCAGCTTTTACATCTTCAAGTGTAATATCTGAAATGCCGACGCGGTCAATATCTTCCGGTTTGATAAATGTCCCGAAAACCAGATGTGCAAGAATTGCCACCTTTCCTGCTGTGTCGAAGCCTTCAACGTCTCCGCTTGGGTCTGCCTCGGCATATCCAAGCCGCTGTGCCTCTTCCAGAGCAGCTTCGTAGGTCGAACCGTTTTCCATTTCAGTCAGAATGAAATTGGTCGTTCCGTTCAGAATACCTTTGATTTCGGTAATACCGGTCAGCAACAGACTGTCTGTAGCGAGACGAAGCGCGGGAGTTCCGCTCATGACAGTCCCTTCACAGCCGATTTTAACGCCGTTATCCCTTGCGAGACCCTTCAACATGCTGTAATGAAGGGCGATTGGACCTTTGTTGGATGTAATGACGTGCTTTCCGGAAAGCAGTGCTTCCTGGCAATGCAGAACTGCAGGCTCGCCTGTTTTCAAATCCGTGAAGCTCAATTCTATGATCACATCTGATTCCGCGTTGCGGATCATCTGGATCGTATTCCAATCCCGAAACAGGGATTGGTCCATTTCTGAAAAATCATGTGATGAAACCAGTTTTTTCAGAGGCAGCCCATCCGGATTATAAATTGTTCCGTAGCGAATATCTGTTATGGATGTTATCAGGAATTCGAAGCCCATTTCTTTTCGGAAGAAGGTTTTCTTTTCGATAAGAGACTGAATAAACCCATGTGCCACATTACCGAATCCGATCATCCCTAATTTGATTATTTTCATAGAGAACTCCTTATATCCTTTGAAAGTACTACATTCCAAAGAACCGTCTTGCGATCAATTCCCCATTAAGAATGGATCCGCCTGCCGCGCCGCGAATGGTATTATGTGAAACTGAAACGAAGCGGTAATCAAGGATCGTATCTTTGCGGATCCTGCCGATGCTTGTTGCCATACCGTTTTCAAGATCGCGGTCAAGACGCGGCTGCGGCCTGTTGGGCTCTTCGTGATAAATAATTGCCTGTTTCGGGCATGAAGGAAGTGTTTTTGTTACATCAGGAACCTGGTAATTCTCTATGGTATCAATAAGCTCCTCTACAGATGGCTTTTCTTCAGTTGCTATTGTGCAGCAGATCGTATGTGCGTCAACAACAGCGACACGATTCGTATGTGCCGAGATCTGCATCGGGTGGTACTTCACACTATCCGGCTGCATTGTCCCCATAATTTTGATCGGTTCGAATTCAAGCTTTTCTTCTTCACCGCCAATATAGGGAATCACATTGTCAATGATATCCAGTGATGGTACGCCCGGGATGCCTGCTCCGGAAAGAGCCTGCATGGAAAATGCAAACAATTGTTTGACATGATATTTTTGATCAATGGCATGCAGCGGAATGACGAATCCGGTCGTTGTACAGTTCGGGTTTGTGATAATGCCGCCGGTCCAGCCATAATTTTTATGCTGCAATTCAACCAGATCCAGATGATCCGGATTGATCTCAGGAACAAGAAGGGGAACAAGCGGATCTTTGCGGTAAGCTGAAGCGTTGGAACTAAGGAACATTCCTGCTTTAGCAAAGTCCGGTTCGATTTCTTTTGCGATATCTGCCGGCAAAGCTGAGAAAACGATTTTCGCTTTCTGTAATGCAGATGCTTGAGTGGGAAGCAGTTTCATATTTTTTACATAGTCCGGCATTGGTTTGGAAAGGAACCAATGACATGCTTCCTGATAAGTTTTGCCTTCTGAACGTTCGGATGCAGTGACTTCTACAACTTCAAACCAGGGATGACCATCCAAAAGCGAAATCATGCGCTGGCCTACACTGCCTGTACTGGCTAATACTGCGACCGGGATCTTATTACTCATAATCGTTACCTGCCTTGTTATAAATTATTTACAAAAAAAACTGCCTCAGTTCGAGGCAGTCCATTGATCAATTTTTGTGTGATTTTACTGCCTCAAAACATTAAAAACAACCACGGCCGATGGTAGTGGTAATAATCATAGCAGTGAAATCCAAAATTTTTCTTAATTGCATGCTAATAATTTACTACTTCTTTTCAATACTGTCAAACAAAAGACAAAAAATAGGAAAAAATCATGATATTCCGGTTCCCCCGATATAATTTACAATTATTGCGGAGGTTATATGAAAAAAATAAAAGCTGCTAAAATGAGGAAAAATGCGATAATTCCTACCCGGAAGCATCCTGCAGATGCAGGAATTGATTTTTATGCTGTCGAACCGCTTACGATTGCTCCTCATTCATTTGGTGTTGTAAAAACCGGCATTACGGTTGAGATCCCGGATGGTTTTACCGGGGTCATGAAACCAAAAAGCCGGAACACCCATCTGCTTGGTGCGGGCGTGATCGACGCGGGGTATCAGGGTGAAATTCAGATAAAGATAGCCAATATTGCTGATGAGGAGCTGAAGATCGAATATGGACAGGCGGTCGGTCAAATGCTGATCTTGCCCGTATTTACTCCTGCGGTGGAGGAAATACCTTATGAAGAGATCCATCAAACAGTTTCTGAGCGGGGTGCTACAGGCGGGATCCTCGGAAATTCTTAGAGAAATTTATTCATGCAGATCGATAAAAAAAGGAGTGCTCTGTTTCCGCACTCCTTTTTCTCTCCTATTGAATTCAAAAGAATCATTCAGGAATTTTGTCCAAAGACCCAATTGATCCCTGTTTTGTCATAATCCACAATTTCTTCCGGTTTGAACCAAAGAGCGATTTCGCGTTCGGCAGTGGGAACTGCATCAGAGGCATGGATGAGATTGCGGTCCATTTTTGCCGCGAAATCATGACGGATCGTACCTGGTGCCGCTTCAGTCGGATTTGTGGACCCGACAGTCTGACGAACTGCTTTGACCACATTATCTCCGCTCCAAACCATGGCGAAGACAGGCCCTGACGTAATATAGCTGACCAGGCCATTATAAAAAGGTTTCCCTTCATGC
>CACYHU010000133.1 GCA_902774215.1 uncultured Chloroflexota bacterium | reverse complement strand
TCATTTTGTTCTCCATAGGCTTCTTCTCCAATGCCTATGGTAACAATTACTTTTGATTTATCGATACCCTTTCGGTTACATTAATTATGATTCATATCGTGGTTTGACATTGGAATATAATATAAGCAACAGTTAGATATAATTAACAATTTTAACGGCTTTGCTGTTTGATTCGGGAAATGCGTTGTTGCCTGTCACTTGCTGACAGGAACCTTTACTGAAAGGAAATAGACCGGAGAAACGAATGAAATATCAAAAAATGATCAGGGCTGTTTGTGATATCGCAGAGGAAGATGTCGAAAAAAATAAAGCAATGCGTATCTCAGAAGCGGCACAAAAGCGATATGAAGAGCTGCTTATTGAAAACGCGGGCGACAGTAAAGCTTTGCGGGCACATACCTATAAGCGCATTTATCCTGGCATTGCTGTTTATGAAGCATTCAGAGCAGAAGGTATAGAGTGTGAAAAAGCGGTCTGGTATATCCGTGAATATTTTCAGCGGTTTGCCGCGTTATATGTCCCGCATTTGCAGCGCGCGATCAAAGTGTTCGGTCTTGCAAAGAGGATCCCAAAGTTATTTATGAAAATATCGCAGCAAAGTTTCGGTACGGATGCAGGCTTTGTTTATGAATTTCCGGAAAGTCATGGCAATGAAGCGCGGTTCAATATCGTGCACTGTCCGTATATGGAGACATGCAGAAGGTATGGATGTCCGGAGATCACACAGGCTTTTTGTGACGAGGATGATGCGGGATACGGAAATCTTCACCCGAAGCTGAAATGGGGCCGCACGAAAACCATCGGCCGCGGCGGAGATTGCTGTAATTTTCTGCTGGAATATCGGGATTGATCCGGATTTTGACAAATTGTGCGGGTGAACAAAAGAAATATGAAATACGATATCACAAAACCGATGCCACTCTCCGTAATTTCGACAGCCGCAAACTGGCGATGGATGTGATATTGAATTGGCATTAAAGCATTAGGAGTTCATGTGGACGATAAAGCAAAATCCCGGCAGTATTTCAACCATCATTCCAGCACAGGTCTGAATAAAAATGGCTATTGGAATCATGATTATAAAGCTACAGCAAAAATTTTGCAGGATCATGGAGTTACGAATCACATCGACATTGGCTGCGGCAACGCTGCTTTTCTGTCATATCTGCATACAGTTGCTCCGGAAATAGCGATCCATGGGCTAGATTACTCTTTGGAAATGGTCAGACGAAGCAGGGAAAGACTTCCAAATGCGGAGATTGTGGAGGGTGATGCGGAGAACATGCCTCTGCCGGACAGATCATTTGATGGTGTCAGTTGTCATATGAGTATCCACCATTACCCGCATCCGGAGAAGACCTTGTCTGAAATGAACAGAATTCTGGTAAAAGACGGCATTGTTCTCATCAATGATCTGACGGGGCCTGATTGGCTGATCTGTTTGCTGAATTGGAGTTTCAAATACATGAATACCGGAGACCATGAAGTGTATTCCAGGAAAGAAATGGAGATTATGCTGCGGAGCGCGGGTTTCAGAGACATCAGAAGCAGAAACCTGACACCTTTCAGCTATGTCTGCTTCGGAGTGAAGTGATGAAAAACAGGAAGTATTGGATATTGGGAATCATCGGCTGTATCCTGTTCGGTATCGGTGATTGGTTGCTGGGTTTTGTCGATCCAACTCCGGCTGCGGATCAGTTTTATGTACTGAAAGCAGGTCATGGAATGGGATACGAATTGAAAAAACTGTCCATCACGCTCCTTTCCGGCATTATCGGCGTTCCGTTTATGATGGCCGGCTGTCCGCATATTGCGGAGCTTGTAACGGAAAAGGAACGAAAAAAAGTGCTCAAAGTCACTTTGATGCTTCTCCCGGTCGGATGGCTGCTGATCCATTTTACCGTCACATGCGGAATTTTTGTGTACGCCTGGAGTATGCAGAATGGAAATCAGTATTTTGCGCTCAAAATGGTTACGGACATGATGAAAATGTTCAGGAGTACACAATACGCGGCATATTTTCTTGTTGGTGTACCTCTTATCCTGTTGCCGGTCTTTGTGTTTCGAGGAAAAATGATCCTGCCGAAAACATCTCAATTCTTTACCCCGCTGTTATGGATGGGGCTTTTATCGTCAGTGAAATATGTTATCCCGGCATCTCCGTTTGTCAATGGAATTGATACCTTTTGCATGAATGCCGGAATGATCATCTGGTTTGTCTATTTATTATTGAAGAAAATATGATCGTACAGAAAACATCAACTTTTCCTGCTTCACGGGAAGCGGTCTTCCAAAAATTGCAGCGCTTGGAAACGCTTCAGTTTATTGCAAAACCATATGCCTCTTTTGAGCCGGTTGGGAACACGCAGTCCGTCTGGTCTGTCGGCAGCACATCATCTTACAGGTTTAATCTTTTTTGCCTGATCCCTTTCGGTACGCATACGATCCACATTGTCCGATTTGAGACGGATGGAATCAGCAGTAAAGAAGAAAATGAACATGTCCCTGTTTGGAACCATGACATCACGTTGGTAAAGCTCGGCGATAACCATACGGAATATACGGATCATGTTGAGATCAAAGCCGGATGGAAAACGATATTCATCTGGCTGTGGGCAAATGCATTTTACGCTCACCGGCAGCGCAAGTGGATCAAAATGCTGGAGAAAGAGAAATGAAAGGATGGTAGAAAAAGAAATGCTGCTGACGCTGATTTTATCCGTATCGGGATGCCTTCTCCTGTGTCTGTGCATCTGGGGCGTTACCGTGACGATGTCCACTGCGTTATTGGCGAAAAACTTTCCGGAAGATGTGCAGGAAAGGATTCGACCGAGGATCGAAAATCTGCCTATGTCGCCGAAACGTTTCCTCGGATGGATCATCCTGATCCCGTTTCTTGTTGGCTATATCGGCCTGTTCGTCATCGGCGGTATAGATGGGAAGAAACATGGTTCTACTTTTCCACAGTTCTTCCTGCGGTTTTTTGTCATCGGAGCAGTCATCAAGGCTTTTGACATCATCTGTCTGGATTACTTTCTCCTGACGAAAACCCATTTCTTTCAGCATTATTTTCCGGAGACGGAAGGATGCGGAGGATGGCAGGACTTTGGTTATAACAGAAAACAGCAGGCAAGACAGTGTATCCTCATCCTGATCGGAAGCGCAGTCACAGCGTGGTTATTTACGATGTTATAGGGAGGTAAGGGCAAATGACAGCGAACGAACTGAAAAAGACATACAAACAGATGCTCTGGATCATCCCCGGTATGCTTCTCGCCATGATTGGGGATTACTGCATGGGAATAGAGCCAAAGGACAGTACTGCTATTTCCGGAATGATCTCTTCGGGCTGGCTGACGATCGCCGACTGGCGGATTGCGGTATCCAATATCGGCGGTCTGATCGGTACAGCCTGCTATACAATTGCCGCGCTTCCATTTGTGGGTTTTCTGCGTTCCCGGATTTCACTTTGTGAAAACAAATGGGATAAACGGCTTCTGAAACTCTACATTGCCGGGCTGATCCTGGGCATCATGTGCTTCCTGTATTTCCACCTTGAGTGCGGAACGCTGATCCACAATTTCAATGTGATCTTCGAAGCCACGGGAGGCAATACTGAACTTGCTGTGTCATTGTGGAACCGTTCTTACATGGTGCAGGTGGTTCCATATTGGACGACATTCTTTGCTTTTGAACTTTCTGTCATGATCGGATGGATCTCACTGATTCTGAGAGGAACATTCCCTCTGAAGAAAACATGGATCCTGACCTCTCCGCTGATCGTCGCCGGTATCGGTTATCTGTTGGAGTATCTTATCCCCTGGCCGTTCAACGGTTTTGTTTCCGGATTTGAAAGCTTTGGCTGGATCGTGATGTTTTTCGGGGGCAGGAAACTTGTATTACAGGCAATACAGGAATACAGTGAAAAGGGGAAAAAATCATGAACTGGCCGAGAATCATCCTTGATGGATTGTCCATGTCGCTGCTTTTCAATACTGTGGTCGGGCTTGGGTTCCTGCTTGTCCCGCAGGCATACAGTACCATGTTCCCCAAAGAGATCAGGGAAGCAGCAGCACCCTATGTAGATCAAAAAGATGTGCGGACAATGAAGCTCATCATCTATCCGCTGTATCTAATGATGTTCATTTACTGGGGGATTAGTGCCCATTTTGCGGGGATCGATGGTTTTTGGTATCTGTTCAGGACAGGGTATGCTGAGATGACAATGGTCAGCATCAGCGATTTTCTGATCCTTGATGTCTGGCTGCCGGGAAAGATCAGGCACATGATCAAGGGAGCGGAACACTGTAAGGCTTGGGAACGGAAAGAATGGCTGCTGAAACTGGCGATCCCGGAACATTACATCATGTGGACGTTTCTGGTTTGCCCGATCGCGGGACTGATCACTGCCGGGATCGGAATGCTTATCGGATAGAAGAAAGGGACCTTGAATAAATGAAGAAATATGAACCAAAAGAGTTGGTGCATATCAGCCGATATCAGAACTATTTTCCGACGCTTTCCGCTGAGATTCAAAACGGGATTTATGCCCGGATGCGGGAGTTGATCGACGAGGAAAAAGAATACTGTGATAAAGGAAACTACAATCACATGGCGCAGATCCTGACTTCCATTGTCATGTATGAAGTATTGCAGAAACATGGAAAATCGGAAGAGGAAGCTTACAAAATCGTCTCAGAGGAAATGTGGAAATTCCTTGATCCGTCTGGCATGCAGAAACTGGCGAAAAAGCGGTTCTTTCTGCCGCTGATGAAAAAGATCGTTCCTCTTGGTTTCAAAATGGCTCCGGAGTCGGCTGGCGCTACACCTGGCATAAGGATGACCCGAAGAATGAATTTCACTTTGAATGCAATGAGTGTATTTACGCCAAAATTCTCCGGAAGCGCGGCTTTTTGAAGCTCGGTTCAATGTGCTGCCATGCGGATATCATCAACTATGGGCCCCTTCCATATACGGATTTTATCCGGACAGAAATGCTCTGTCAGGGCGGAAAGTTATGCGATTTCCGCTTTGTCCGTCATAATACCGATGCAGGAGACGGCTGGAAAAGAAGCAAAAGCATCTAAGGGGAAAGGAAAAATATGAGTGAACTGAAAAAAGACAGTGTGGAAAGAACGCTTTGCATCCCGCTTTGGAGCCGTGCGATCGCAGTGAAAAAGCTCCCGCAGATCATGCCGGATTATGATGCGGTCAGGCTCCTGCATGAGATGGGCGAAACGAAACCGCCAACCGTGTTATATAACCTTGAATGCGGTGCGCTCGCCGGGGCTATACGACAGTATGATTTTGCATGGGAGATCCGGGAATATCTGAAAGAACACCCGAAAGCTGCAGTTGTTGAACTCGGCGCGGGTCTGTCCTGCCTTCGAAGGCAAATCAACAATGAAACAAACCCGTGGATCAATGTCGATTTCCCGGATGTCATCGCCTGCCGTGAAAAATACATTCCCCGCGGCAGGTTGGAAAAGAACGTTGTCGGTGATATCACAGATCACAAGTGGTTTGATGAAGTTCCCTTTGAACAGGATAACGGTGTGATTTTCCTTGCTGCCGGTGTGCTTCATTATCTGACCTGTGATGCGGTTAAGGATCTGGTTGCCGCCATGGCAGACCGTTTCCCAGGAGGCCTTTTTGTATTTGACTTCATCAGCGGGAAGGGAATGTCCGGCGAAAATGCGCAGATCAAAATGACAGACAACGCCGTAAAAATGACTTTTTCCATGGAAAATGCGGAGAAAGAGATTCCTGACATGAGTGACAGCATATCTAAGGTCATGGTGAAAAGTTATCTGGAGGGATACCCGGTGGAGGGAGTCTCATACAACCTGATCACAAAACTATATATAAAATCCAAAAGGGACAAATTCTTCATTGCTCATGTTGAATTTGGGAAGGATTGAAATATGAATAACAGATTTGAAGGTGTCGCTGATACGCTGTATATTCCGCTTACAGCAAGGATCTATGTCTCTGAAGATTTTCCGCAATATTTCCGGGATGAAAAAGCGCTTTCTCTGAAGGCTGAGATTCCAGAATTGGTCCATGCTAAGCTGATCAGAACCCATACCTGTACCGTAGGGAGTGACAGCTGCGATTACTGGTATGTGGGAGATGAAAGTAAAACCGCGAAGGAATACGCTGCTGTAAAAATGCTGTGAGTCGGATAAGATCCTGTTTTCTCTGCAGTATGGACAGATGTACCGGGAACAACCCATAACCAATGGTGACCCGATCTGCAATTACCGGATCGCCGGAGATAAAGTAAAGGGTGCTGAAATGAAAGAAACTGATCTGCCGTTTGATCGGTCAAAACATGTGGTCTACATAAAGAAGGCGAAAAATTGTGTTGTAAAGCTTCTTCATCGGTATTATGATGAAAAGACAGCCGAAGATTTATGGGAAGCGATCCAGCTTCAATACTGTGATTTTCTAAGGGAGGAACCGGCGCTGGGCTGAGTCCGGATGACTGTAAGCATCTATGATCCGATCCTGATCTTCGCCTGGTACAGGGTGATTCCCGTAAAACCGCCGCTTGAGGAGGTTCAGCAGGATATCTATGAGAGTTTTATGGGCAGTTTTGATTTGATGGGAAAAATATTTGACCTGAATCGCACCCTTGACAACCGCCTTGCAAGCCGCATCTTTCAGAGAACCGCTGCTCTTCGTGAAAAGGAGATCAAACAGTTTCCGGCTTCCTTCCGCATGGGGTTCTATTCCTACGATAAAGAGAACGGGATCGTTTGCTACAATTTCACCCAATGTCCGAACGCCGAATTTGCCAAACGTCACCATATGGAAGATGTGCTCCCCGTGATGTGCAACTGCGACCACCTTGCCATGCAGAAGCTCCATGCCTGCCTGATCCGGGAAGGCACCTGCGTGACCTCTGACTGCTGTGATTACTGTATCGTCGGAGACAGGAATCCGCTGGCAAAAGAATATGATCTTGTAAAAGCAAAAAACGGATTGCTTTTGAGTGTGAAAAAAAGATAAAACAATAATCAGTAAGGAAGGAAACAGCCTGATCATGATTATTCTGCAGCTTGTCTTATACTGTGCTCTGTTTACCCTGATGGTGAAAATTGCTGTCGGTAATAACGCAATAAACGGGTTGTATTTCTATCCGAAACCGGTACAGGATAGAGCAATTGAGATCGGACTGACAAATCGGGAAACAATGAACCGGAAAAAGGAACAATTCATGATCCCGTTTTTTATCGTCATGCTAACCTCTTTGGTACTGGTCATTGGGTTGTGGAATCATATTTCGGACTTCAGACCTGCTTACCGGCAGGCGCTGCTTTTTCTGGAAGTTATGAACTGGTATGACGGTATTGTGATTGATAAGCTCTGGGCCGGAACCGACAGATTCTGGATTCTGCCCGGATGTGAGGATATTCCCTATGTTCAGACATGGAAACAAATTCTGAGAAAGCGTCTTTTATTAACATTGATATGGCTTTTCGGAGCAGTGATTGTGGCGGGGATCGTTGTACTGTTTTTTGGGAAAGGTTTTTTATACCTCAAATTGAAATGAAGCAGGAGAATCCTACATATGAGTTCTTACGATGACATCATCGGGATAGTATTTCAAAATCCGCATTTCATAGCCATTCATGATATTTTGTCCGCCGAAGATATACCTGAAGAAACTTTTATGGCTGATTTCAGGGAGCTGCTTTTTCAGCTTCTGGAAGACCACGTTAATGATAATGAAGCATTGAAGGAAGAAAGTAATTATTATATTCTTCCGGGAATTGCCATGTATAAAACCTTGCAGCGATACAGCAAAGCCCCTCTTGAATCATTCAAAAAGATGTGGTTTTTTGGAGCGGAAAAAGGCGCTGCGTACCTTCAGGAAAAAGCCGGGAACGAAGAGTTTCTGGCCGGATGGTGCAGGAACATAACCCCAAAACAAACCGACAGAGGCGCTTTTGTATTTGACATCAGAAGCGTCAGCGATTCCTATACTGAGTATCATGTTCTGAAATGTCCGTATGTGCTGTTTTGCGGGGAGTATAGATAATATGAAGTAGCCCCATTTGCGAACACGTGGATTTACCAGTAAAATGAAGTCGACAATGATGGGATTACCACAAGCAAAGAGGAGGCTACTTA
>CACYHU010000132.1 GCA_902774215.1 uncultured Chloroflexota bacterium | reverse complement strand
CACAATAAAATATCCCCGGTGAATCACCGGGGACCGAATTTCAAATCAGGCGTTTCGACAATGTATCCGGATTCACCGCGAAAGCAACCGCGATGTCCTTTGTGATCCGCCGCTCCCTGAACAGCCGGAGCAGCTCGCTGTCCATTGAGATCATATCTCTGCTTGTCCCGCCGTAAATAGCGTTATCGATCTGATGCGTCCGGCCGTCACGAATAAGGTTCTGGATCGCGTTATTGACTGTCATCAGTTCAAAAACCGCTTCCCGCTTGCCGTCCACAGTCGGTACCAGACGCTGGGAGACCACTGCCTTCAGCACCATGGAAAGCTGAACACGGATCTGGGTCTGCTGCTCGGCCGGGAAAGTGTCGATAATACGGTCGATCGTCTTGGCCGCACCGATAGTATGCAGGGAGGAAAGCAGAAGGTGACCGGTTTCCGCAGCGGTAATAGCTGTATGGATCGTTTCCAGGTCACGCATTTCACCGAGCATGATCACATCCGGAGCCTGACGCAGCGAAGCACGCAGGGCGCGGTAGAATGTTGAAGCATCCTGCGGGATCTCACGCTGACTTACAAGGCTCTTCTTATGCCGGTGCAGATATTCGATCGGGTCTTCGATGGTAACAATATGAGCACTGCGTGTAGAATTAATACGGTCAACGATACAGGCAAGCGTGGTACTTTTACCGGAACCGGCAGGCCCCGTCACCAGTACCATTCCGGAACGCAGCTTGGCAAGCTCCATCACCTGCGGCGGAATGTGACGCTCTTCCGGGTCCGGCATTTCAAAGTTGATGATACGGCAGATCGCGGCAACGGTACCGCGCTGACGGTAGGCATTACAGCGGAAACGGCTGACATTGATGATAGCAAAGGAAAAGTCATCATCGCCCTCTTTTGAAAGCAGATCATAATCCCGTTTAGCCATGGTGTACATTTCTTTCACCAGTTCCACAGAACTATCCGGCATCAGTCTTTCATCAGTCAGAGGGATCATGTCATTGTTGACCTTCACCTCAACCGGGGCACCCGGAACAAAAAAGATATCAGAACCGCCCATTTTGACGGCTTTTTCAAGCATATCTACCAGTCCCATTCATCCCCCGTTTCAGCCATAAGATTATGCCGTACCCAGACGCTGCGGTCTTTTTCGCCCAACGGCAGCACCTGCAGCGCAAGATCAAGCATACGGGTGCCGTCTGATTCGGACCAGCTGATCTCGTCTTCAAAAATCTCCATATCCTCCGGCAGAACCGCTTCAACTGCGGCCAGATATTCCATATCGTCAGCAGCATCAGCCGCACAGCCTGCCAGCAAACGATCGACCTCTGCGCGCCGTGCCTCTGCGACTTCATTTAACTGATAAACCGATTCGATCACAGCCGCGGACCGTTCGGAAAACTTCAAATCGTTCCGTGCCGTCATCAGGGAAAGCACGCTCAGCACTGCCATCGCCAGCACAACAAAAATCAAAATCAGGGATGATGCCCCCGGACCTAATGAGATAGAGCTTCTTCGGTTCACGGTTTCACCTCCCAACGGGAACAAGGCAGGGAATAGATCATTTTGTCATCAGAAAATACCCTTACTTCCTGACGGCGGTATATACCGGTTTCATCCTCTTCCGGTGTGACCAGCACTTCCATCCGGTAGGTTTTTTCTTCTTTGCTCCACACATTTTCTTTGGCTGCAAATCCCTGATCCTGCAGCAGTTTCTCAGCATCCTCAGCCCTATAGAGCAGGTCAGCCAGATTCTGCGCTTCCACCATGGAGGTCGTCAGCAGCTCAGAGCGGTTATTGAACGAATTAGCCTTGGCGAAAACCTCAAGCAGCACTGTCGTCGTCAGCATGAAGAACATGACCACGATCAGCAGTTCAACCAGTAACGCATTGCTTCTTGATCCTGATTTCATTCTTCACCTCTTGCTTCTGCCGATGCACGCGGTGCATAATCAATTTCCATTTCGGTTCCGTCTTTAGAAACAACGACTTTCAGGATCCCGTCAGTGAGCTCTGCATTCATGGAATCCAGGTCACAGACAGATTCGCCGTTCTGCGGAACAAAGGGAATTTCCGCCATGGCAAACCATTCCCTCAGTTTTCCCTCATAAACATACAGACGGGTGACATAAATATCATCCCAGTCATTTTCCATCGTGATAGTCCGGATCCCGTCAACATCCTCGACCTTCAGCACACCGGATTCGTCATTCCCGCGGAGCATTGTACGGATATAGGAAGAGGCCACACGAACGGAATTATGCAAGGCGGATTCATCAACCATCCCTTTGTAGGCTTTTGCGCTCATCAGCACCATAACGGTCGAAAACACCGCAAAAATTCCCAAAAGAAGGAAGACAAAGACACCCGAAATGGCATGTGTTGACTTGCCCATTCTTTACTTTGCTCCTCTCTCGGTTACATAAATATCCGGAATATGGTTGGAGGAAAACGAATTATAGGTCACGAGGTAACGATCCTCGTTGTAAGCCAGCATATAATTTTCCCGCAGATAATCCAAATCATCCGGGTAAGCCCCTTCAACAGCATAACAGTTGATCGCCGCATCTTTGATAGACTGACGTACGATCTCGCTTTCTGCTGACTGCTGGGAATTTGAGATGCGGTTGACGAGCACGACCGCAAGTACAAGTACCAGGACAACCACCAGTAATTTGACAATATCCTTTCCGGTCATTGTTTCCTCTTACAAGCTGGAGAGGATCCCCGCCATCGGCAGGATCACTGCAAGCAATACCGCCCCGATCACGATGGAAAGCATCGCGACCAGTGTCGGTTCAATAATGGAGATCAGGTGAGTGATATCTTCCTCAACCTCTTCTTCATACAGATCAGAAAGCTTTCCGAGCACCTGGTCTTCACGTCCGGTTGCGGATCCCATTTTGATCATGCGGTCGTGAAGCTCACTGAAGATGTGTGCCTCATGAATGGCATCGGCAAGCGATTTACCCTCTTCAAGCCCGACGCGGATCCCTTTCACTTTCTCAGCCGCATCACGGTCTTTGATGACATGCTCTGTCATTTCCAGCGCTTCGTCTGTCGGGAAACCGGAGGAAAGCATCATCGATAAAACACCGCTGACGCGTGAAGCTGTCAGTTTATTGTTGAGTTCAACGATCGGAGGGAAGATCTTCTTCAGGAAGTCCAGAACTTTATCACGATGTTTTGTCCGCAGCAGGATAATGATCGCAATTGCCGCGATAACCATCACCACGACAAGCACCATAACGATCCAGCCGACCGTCTCACCAAGCTTCATCATCGCTGCACCGGTCTCGTTCAATCCGACGCCCATACTTTCCAATACCCGGCGGAAAACCGGCAGGACGCGCCACAGCAAAATGAATACGATCACAGCCAGCAGGACCGAAAGCAGAATCGGGTAGGTCACAGCACTCACAACAGAGGAACGGATACGATCCTCACGGGCATAATAGGATTCCAGCCCGCGCATGATCGATTCCAGATGACCGGACCGCTCACCGATACCGACCATCTCGACCATATATTCCGGCCAGCGGTTATCACTCTTCAGCGCCTCATATAAGGAACCGGTTGCGGTAACGCCTTCACTGGCTTTGCGGAACATTTCCGCGTTTTCACTTTCTTTATCAGCCCCTGCAAGGGTCTCCATCCCGTCATAAAGCGGCAGACCCGCTTCAAGGATCAATGCGACCTGACCGCAAAAAATGCTCAGCTCAGCCGACGATATTTTCTTGTTATCATTATTGAACATTGATTGAATTCCTGTCCTTCCCGAATTTCAATTTGTCTTTCCCGTCAATAATAACGTTCGACGGAATAATCCTTTACCGCAGCTATTGCGTTCAATGCAGCCGTAGGATCGAAGAAATACTCCTTCCCGTTGATCTCAGTTGTCGTCCAGGCATGATACTGCTTGTCCGCATAACCGATGATCAGCCGGCAGGGAATTCCCTGCGTCCTCAGCATGCAGCAGAGGATCGCGGAAAGATCCTGGCAAACCCCCATCTTTTTCTCATAGCTTCCGTCAATATCCGGAAGCGCACCCGCCTGAACGGTTACCGCCTTGACATAGTCATAGAGAAAAGATGTTTTCATATAATCGCAGAGAGTTTCATAAATCTGTAATGGATCGCTCATGCCTTCGCAAAGCTCTGCGGCTTTTGCGACCGCGGCGGAAAGAATCGAATAATCGACATATTGGTTCGGATAATAAAAAGCGGCATCCTCCCGGTCAAGCTGAACATCCAGCCCCAGGTAACCTGCCTGCGAATACTTTTTCCCGGATACATTTTCATAAAGGAGAATATCATAATGCCCGCTGCCAAGCTGAAGCGGGAAGATCTCGTATTCTCCTTTGAGATTCATATCATAAGTGAGCGTCACATCGCCCTTCTGTACACGCATCTTCATTTTATGATTTGTGGGCGCACTGATCGCAGCGAGAAAGTATCCTTCCTTCGCATTGCTCAGATCAGCTACCAGTTTACCGCTGGATTGGATATTCCCACTTGGCTCAGCCGGCCATTTGGCCGCGTCACCGGCTTCAGCTGCCCTTACAAAACCGAAAACCGGACCGAACAGAAAAGCTGAAAGGAACAGTATAAAAACAAGCTCTTTCGTCTGTCTCCGGAAATTTTTATTGAATTCTGGTGAAACATGTTTGATTGTTGTTCTCATATTCGCTTCTATACCTGTAAACCATTATAGCACAAAATGTTTCTGCTGTCTAAAATGGTGTAAGTATCACATTATGTTATTATTATCTGAGCAAGTACCTTGCCAGAAACAAACAGAATCCATTATAATCAGGGAAATACTGCGTTTTTCCGCAAATAAAAACCGCCGCCGGCTGAAGTGAGAGGTATTATGAAACTTTCAGAATTCGAACGAATCATAAAACGTTCAGATATGATCAAATGCACTCTGTGTTATGATGCGCCCTGTTCGTCTGCCTGTCCGCACGCAGTGGATCCGGCGGCAAAACTCCGCAGCGTCTGGTTTGATAACGAAAACGGTGCAGCAGCCTCCCTGACAGATACATTTTTCTGCAGGGATTGTCCGGCTCCCTGCGAAAATGCCTGCCTGCGTCCCGGAGAGGTTCCGGTCAAAGCGCTTATGACAAGAATACATGATGAGATATCGGAAGACCTGACACATGTTGAAATAAATGAAGAGGAACTGCTGAAAACCGATATCTGCGGTCTCCCTCTCGAAAATCCTTTTCTCCTGTCCTCATCCGTAGTAGCCAGTACCTATGACATGTGTGCCCGGGCATTTGATGCCGGCTGGGCAGGTGTGTCATTCAAGACTATCTGCAATTTTGAGATCCATGAAGCCTCCGCCCGTTATTCTGCCATCACCGGGGATAACGGCACGATCATCGGCTTCAAAAATATTGAACAGCTCTCCGACCACAGCGTCAAAGAGAATATGGAGATCTTCAACCGCCTGAAGAAAAATTATCCCTCAAAATTCATTCTTGCCTCCATTATGGGGCAGAACGAACAGGAATGGACAGATCTTGCCCGTATGTGTGAAGATAACGGAGCAGATGCAATCGAATTGAACTTCTCCTGCCCGAACATGGCGGAAGACGGTCTGGGCTCCGATATCGGCCAGGTCCCGGAACTGGTGGAAAAACTGACCGAAAAAGCAAAAAGCGGCTGCTCCATCCCGGTTTTAGCAAAGCTTACACCCAATGTTGCTTCCATGCTCCCTGCGGCACTGGCAGCCAAACGCGGCGGCGCGGACGGGATCTCCGCCATCAATACGATCAAAAGTATTATCGGGGTGAATCCGCATACTTATATCTCCGCACCAGCGGTTCACGGAAGGAGCGCTGTCGGCGGATACAGCGGCAATGCAGTCAAACCTATCGCACTGCGCTTTATTAATGAAATTGCTTCAGAACCGGCATTAAAAGGGATGCACATCAGCGGCATGGGCGGGATCGAAACCTGGCGGGACGCTTTTGAATTTATCCTGCTCGGCTGCACATCCCTGCAGGTAACAACGGCAGTCATGCAGTACGGTAACCGCATTATCGATGACCTGAAAACCGGACTGAGCCGCTTCATCGCCGAAAAAGGATTCAGAAATATCCGTGAAGCAGTCGGACTGGCTGTAGATTCTGTTGATCTGAACACAGACAATCTGGAACGGGATACGATCCTTTTCCCGAAATTTAACCATGACCGGTGCATCGGCTGCGGACGCTGTGTGATCTCCTGCCGGGATGGCGGACATCAGGCGATCCGTTTTACGGAAAACCGCTTGCCAATGCTGGACGGCAGCCATTGTGTCGGCTGCCATTTATGCCTGCTGGTTTGCCCGCAAGGTGCGATCACATCAGGCAGAAAACGTATTACACGAATTAAATAAATCTGAACAAAGATGGATATATGACTGAAAATATTGAGGAAAAAAAGAGTATCCTGCCGCATTTTACTGAAAGCATTCGTCAGAAGCTGAATGAAAAACTCGCCGCGGCACAAGGCGAAGACAGCGGAGAAGAGAAACGCTTCCCCGGTGCTTCAGTCGCTGAAAGCTTTTTTCAGAAACTGAGTGAAAAACGCTCCGCAGCACTAAACGAAGACAACAGGGAAGAGAAACGTTCCGCCGGCGCTTTAATGGCAGAAAAAATTCTGCGCACGGTAAATGACGGACACCTTTCTTCTGTCGAAAAAACGGAGGAATTCCTGCATAAACGGGCGGCTGTTGAAGATGAACCGCTCAAGATTGTCAAGTCCAGGCTCAGCCGCGATAATGGCGAAGTGATCGATTTTTTGAATACTCAGATCGTTTGTTTTGGCGACCATCGGACAGCTTCCCATACAGTACTGTATCTCCATGGGGGAGGTTATACCGAAGAGGTCAATCCCTTCCATCTGAATTATTGCGCAAAACTCGCCGAAAGGATCGGGGCACTGGTACTGGTTCCCATCTATCCGCTGGCTCCGAACCATATCTGGAAAGAAACCTATGATATATTAACAGAGCTTTATAAAGTTATCCTGAAGGAAAAACAGGGAAGCGTCACGATCATGGGTGATTCTGCCGGCGGGGGATTAGCGATCGCCTTCTGTCAGTATTTGAAAACTGTTGATCTGGTCCAGCCGGATCATCTGATCTGCCTTTCTCCCTGGGTGGATGTCTGTATGGAAGATACTGATTATGAACCCTATCGTCCGCTGGACCCCATGCTGGATGTCGCCGGGCTGCAAACATACGGCAAAGCCTGGGCGGGTGATCTGGATCTCCGGGATCCCAGAATCAGCCCGACCTTTGGTGACAACCACGGTCTGCCCAAAACCCTGCTGATCACTGGCACCCGGGGGATCTTTTACCCGGATATCTGCAAGTTTTATGAAAATATGCGCAAAGATGGCTGTGATGTGGAACTTATGGTAGGGGAGGGAATGAACCACGTCTATCCTATTTACGGTCTGCCGGAATCCAAACCGGCCGTTGCACGTATTGATGAAGTGATCCTGTCATAATAAACCGGTTTTTCAATAACTATAACAGGGGATCGTCTCTCACCGGCACGCGAAACGTATCCGGGGGAAACGATCCCCTGTCTTTTCAGGATGATTTCTTGTCATTGCGGGAACAATCCCGGTTCAGCGTTTCTTTTTCCGCTTCTCCCGCAGTTTTCTGCGGATCTCCTCGGAGGGACCGGAGCGCGGCGGACCTCCGGCCTGAGGGATAACCGGCCCTGGTTCTTGACTGCCGGCAACTATCCCATGACCACTTTGTACTGACTTCTGAGCACCAGACCCTTCCCACTGATCACCGGCCACCGACCACTGACCACTCATTTCCGACAGCCGCTCCATCTTTTTTTCGAAGCGTTTCTTCGCCCGTTCGGCTTCCCGTTTCAGCGCACGTTCGTGTTTCTCCCCGGCTTTTTTCTGCAGCTTCACTTCACTTGTATAGGATGTCATGATCGGCATGGCGGAGGCTTTCAGCCTCGGGTCCACGGCTTTGTCACTGTGATCCCTGCGCATGCGGGGTTCGTCTTTATAAACGTTCTGTGTCTCTAACAGCGTTTCGATCTTCAGTTTTCCGGATTTGATTTTGTCGATTTTTTCCTGCGTGGCCTTCAGCCGCTCGAACAGCGCTGCCCAGCGGAAGATCCATTT
>CACYHU010000131.1 GCA_902774215.1 uncultured Chloroflexota bacterium | reverse complement strand
GGTTCACCTGATGGCAGGTGTGCAGGACCTTGACGGCGCAACAGCACTTGCTTATGCCCGTTATCGTTACACAGAGGGCGGAGACTTTGAACGCGCCCAGCGTCAGCAGGATGTGATCATGGCACTCTTTGAGCAGATGCAATGGCAGCTGCCGGAGCTTCTAACAACGAAATCGCAGCAGCTCTTTGACTGCATCCAGCGTGCGGTCAAGACCAACCTGACGCTTTCGGATATGATGAAGCTCGCGTGGACTGTTGTTGACCTTGACGCGTGGTATGTCAAGAGGGCTGTTATTGCGCCTCCCGATCAGGTGCTGTATGAAAAAAGTGCGGATGGACAACAGATTTTGGTGCCAATTCCAGATAGAATTCGGGAAGCTCGGGATCGTATTTTTGCTGTTGAGTTTGGTGCTGCGGAAACGACTTCCGGTACAGGTTTTACCAGAGAACAGCGTATTGCGGAAGAGTCTGCTGCGGTAACACTGATAAACGGGTCGACTGTTCCGGGGGCTGCTGAACGTACAGCGGAATATTTGCAGCAGAACGGTATCAGGGTGGTAAGTATCGCTTCGGGCTCAACCGGCTATTATAATTCTCTTGAGATACGTAACGGCAAACCATATACTGCTAAGTTTCTTCAGGATACTATGGCTATCCCAACCTCAGCTGTTACCTTCAATTATGATCCGGCGGGGGGCATAGATCTTGTGCTTACGATTACTGATGATTGGGCAAACAGACTGCAGTAACCGTATTGCATCAGATATAAAATATTATTTGAAGCTGAAGTAAAAAAGTCTAATGGGACGGTTTTCAAGGACTCATCTTAGAGAAGGAGGAACCCGTCCTCTTGATTTAATTATTGATGAATCGATAATGCTGTTTGAAACAGGCAACCACCGAATTTTGCGGGTGAGTCAAAATAAGAGCCCGATAACACAGCGGGGGTATGAGGGCCGCAGGCCCCCGGAAATCAGGCGCGGGTTATGGCTTTCGCAGACACACGTACTTTCGATCCCTCGCCTTGCGAAGCATGCCCTTCGGAATGCAAAGAGAGCTCTTATAGTAGAAAATATCGGAAAGAAAAATCCGGGCGGAAAAAGTTCGGAGTCTGAAGCTTTTTGCAAAGCGGGAGCAGGATAATGCCAATGGCTTTTGTTTTATGCAGTATCATATTGGGTTTTGTGATCCTTGCTCTGACATTAATACCCGGTGAAAAAAAAGCACCTCCTTTTGATATGCCCTTTCCGGTATACATTATTTTAAAAATCGGATTATTGTTATTATTTATTTTTCTGCTCTTTTATCGGGTCGATGAAGTGCCGATTCCTTATCATTCAGATGAAGCAGGCGCAGTTTACGACGGATATTGTTTGGCAAATTATCATTGTGATCGTTTTGGCGTTCGTTTCCCCGTATATTTTATGAATTTCGGCACACATGGCTCCAGTGCTCTCTACGGTTATTCAGCGGCGCTGATGTTCACACTTTTTGGTTACAGCATATTGTCGGCACGTTTACCGGCAATTCTTTTGGCTGTTTTGTCTGTGATTGTCATATCGGCTGCAGTCAGGCGGGATAAAGGAAAAACAGAATCAATACTCATACTTATGTTTTTTTGTATTCTTCCGTTTTCAATTATGCATTCCCGCTGGGGTTTGGATGCATATTTGTTATTCCCGATGATTACAATATCCTGTGCCCTTTTTTATTTTGCTGTTCTTTCTGAAAAAACAATTTGGTACATCATAAGCGGTCTTGTTTTCGGTCTGACCTTTTATTCATATTCGGTCTCTTACTTCATAATACCTGTATTTCTCGGTGTAAATCTGATTTTTCTGTTGATTATTAACAAGATCAAGTGGCGGCAGATATTTGCTTTGGGTATACCATTGTTTTTCCTGGCTCTTCCGCTGATTTTGATGATGGCTGTCAATAATGGTTATATTTCGGAAATACGTACCCGGTTTTTCTCGGTTCCGAAATTGGAAACATATTCTGCTTCTGTTATAAATCCGCAAAATGTCGTTGATAATCTGAGTTTAAATTCAACAAATATTTTTTACAGAATGTTTGTTGATGATTTTCTGATTTATAATGTGATTCCAAAATTTGGTACGATGTATTACGTCAGTATTCCGCTGATTCTTTTTGGTTTTTTCCTTAGTGTAAAAAAAATGATACATTCTGTCTCAGAGAAACAATATGGTCTGGACTTTATGATGACAGCGCTGTTTATCATCGTGTTGTTATTGAACCTGATAATTGGAGATACGAATGTTAACCGGTTGTGTGCACTGTATTTGCCAATGATTTATTATCTTGTGATCGCGTCTTATGAGATTCTTAGCAGGAAAAAGATCGCAGCGGTAATAACATTCGCAGCCTTTTTTGTTCTTTTCGTGTTCTTCATTCGTTATTATTTCAAAGATTTCAACAAAAAGCTTGATACAAGTCCGCTGATCGGCTCAATAACAGAATTAGGTGAGGCGGTTAACTTTGCAGATTCTGTAAATAAAAATGATGAGCTCATTTATATTCTTGATCCGCTGCAAACTTATGTTTATACCATGCTGATCAAAGGTATTGATCCGTTTACGTTAAATGAACAAAAGATATTGTCATATGACTATTATGTAAAGGTTGTCGGTCATTACCGTTTCCGGTTAGATGCTGTGATGCCCGAATGTATTTATATTTTCCGGGACCGGACGAAAATGCCGGAAAATCTGGATGAGTTTGGCTTTGCTGTAAAGAAATTTGGATCATTCTGGGTGTATTATCCGGAATTTTGATAATTGAGAAAAAATTAAAGCTGTTTTATTTTGGGTTTAAGCTTTGGCATGGTTAAATAAGGACTGTGAAAAATGGAAATATTGATTTGGATTGCCGCAGGGAGCCTGATTCTTTTCGCTTCATTGCGGTTTGGCAAAGAAAATTCTGTCGGATGGGAAATTTCTGATAAATCATACCGTATTATTTTTTCTGTTCTGACTGTTGTTTTTATTTTTCTGCTTACATTTAAACTGACGGAAGTACCGATGCCTTATCATATTGATGAAGCCGGTATGGCTTATGATGCTGTAAATATTGCCAGATATCATTATGACCGGTATTTTTATCATTTCCCCGTGTATTTCAATAACTTCGGCAGTGGACAAAGTGCGCTGTATATATATATGGCCGCAATTTTGATCAAATTGTTTGGATACAGCATTTTTGTTGTAAGAATTCCTGCAGTCTTTCTATCACTGGTTTCCGCATGTATATTTTGTTGGACAATTCGCAGAGAACATGGCAATACCGCATCGGTGCTAACTATGTTTTTCTTTTGTGTTCTGCCTTTTTCCATAATGCACTCACGCTGGGGACTTGATGCATATCTGTTTTTCCCAATGTTGATTATTTCCTGCTGCACTTTTTATTATTCAATTCAAAATGGGAAGACAGTCTGGTATTTTTTTAGCGGCTGTCTTTTTGGACTGACATTGTATTCTTATGCGATATCTTTTGTTATCGTTCCTTTGTTTCTAATCGTTTTAATAATATATCTGGGATTTATCCGAAAAATCAGCTGGAAAAAATTATTTGCTATGGGAATTCCTTTATTTCTGTTGGCATTTCCGTTGATATTATTTATGGCTGTAAATAACGGTATGATCGGGGAAATTAAAAACCGTTTCTTCTCGATACCGAAACTTCAAACATATATGGCAGGTGATATGAATATAAAAAATATATTTTACAACCTGCGTTTCGGGAAAGAAAACTTTTTTTATGTCCTGTTTGTTGATGATCATTTCATATATAATTCGGTATCCGGTTTTGGATCAATGTATTTTATTAGTTTGCCATTTATTGTTTACGGGTTTATTCTTTGCGGTAAAGAATGTGTAAATATTATCAGACAAAAAAAATTCAATTTCGGTTGTCTGATCCTTTTTTTGTTTTTGATATCTCTGCCTGTTTCACTAATGATCAGTCCGCTTGTTATGTGGCGGATCTGTGCGTTATATATTCCCCTGATTTATTTTCTGGTTTTGGGAATACTTGCGATTCTGAAAAAAAGCAGAACCGCATTTATGATCACGGTATGTATTTATTTGATCCTTTCGTTTTCTTTCTTCCGGTATTATTTTGTTGATTACAATAAGGATTTGGATTCAAATATTATCGTTGGATCGATCACGGATTTGGGTGAGGCATTGGATTTTGCGGAAGAGATGAATCGTTACGATGGAACGATTTATGTGCTTGATCCTCATGTGGGACATATTTATGTATTGTTGGACCGGGGTATAGATCCGGTCACGTTTAATGAGCAGAAATTTATTTCAAATGATGATTATGTGAAAATTGTCGGAAAGTACCGGTTCCGTCTGGATGCGGTAATGCCGGATTGTGTATATATCTTCCGTGACCGGAACAAAATGCCGGAAAACCCGGAGGAATATGGTTTCCTGTCAAAGCAATTTGGATCGTTCTACGTATACTATCCCAAACCTGAATGAACGGTTCGGCGGTTGGAAAGGTAATAATAAAACAAAAGAGGTAATTAATGATTTGGTTTGCCGGTGGAGTTATTTCAGGTTTTCTTATTCTGGTTTATGCTCTTATTGTTAGAAAAGAACCTGCAGAACAGAAGGATTTTTCTCCGAAAGTTTACCGTAATCTGATGATTCTGCTGATGCTCTTGTTTGGGTTTCTGCTTTTCTTTAAAGTAACTGAGATTCCTTTACCTTATCATATTGATGAGGTAAGCATTGCTTATGATGCATCTGCAATCGTAAAGTATCATTGTGACCGTTTTATGTATCGTTTTCCAGTCCTGTTTAAGAGTTTTGGCGGAGCCGGACAAAATGCGCTTTATCCCTATCTTGCAGTCATAATGATCAGACTTTTTGGTTACAGTATTTTGAGCGTAAGATTACCTGCTGTTTTACTTTCGCTTCTTTCCGCTTTGTTTTTTTCTCTTGTGATCCGCCGGGAATACGATAATAAAGCTTCGATCTTATCAATGTCCTTTTTTTGCATTCTCCCTTTTTCGATCATGCATTCGCGCTGGGCATTGGAGTCTTATTTATTGTTTCCTATGCTTATCCTTTCCTGCTGTGCTTTATATCATGCCATTCACAAAGGGAATACAGTGTATTATGTGCTTACAGGATGCCTTTTGGGTTTTACGCTTTATTCATACGGTGTATCTTACATGCTCCTGCCGCTTTTTCTCTTGTGTATTCTGATCTGCCTGCTGGCAATAAAAAAAATCACCTGGAAGAATATCTTTGCTATGGGTATCCCGCTGTTTTTCCTTGCGCTGCCATTGATACTGATGCTGGCGATCAATTACGGTTTTCTGGATGAGATTCAGACACGTTTTTTCTCGATCCCTAAAGTCCCTGAATTTCGCGGTGGTGAAGTCGGAAAAAAATTTATTCTTGACAATCTGAGCTTCAGCAGGCATAACATATTTTTCAGTTTATTCTGTGACGATGGACTTGTTTATAATGTCATTCCGAAATTCGGTACGATGTATTATCCAAGCATTCCGTTTATTATTTATGGCTTTATTTGCTGTATAAAAAAAAGTATTCAGGATCTGCGGACAAAACAATTCTCGTTTTCTTTGATGATGGTTGTTCTTGCTGTCGTAGTATACGCAGTTTCACTGATCGTCATTTTGCCGAATGTAAACCGTCTGAATCCATTTTATATTCCGTTGATATTTTTTCTTGCTACCGGTTTTTACCGGATAATCCTGAATAATAAAACAGCAGGTGCTGTTGCTGCGTGCTTGTATTTACTCTGTTTTTGTTTTTTCCTGTATTCATATTTTGTTGAATTCCCGAAAGAACTTGAGTCTCATCAGCTGATAACACCGATCAATGATTTGAAAAAAGCATTGGATTTTGCAGAAAGCATGTCTAATGAAGATGAAACGATTTATGTTCTTGATTACCCGTATAATTATATTTATACCATCCTGGCTCTTGATATTGATCCTTATACTTTTAATGAGAACAAGGTTTTGTCATATGATGGTTATATGAAGGCCGTAGGACGCTATCGTTTCAGGAAAGATGCAATATTACCGGAATGTGTCTATATTTTTACAAAACCGGATGTTATCCCGGATAATATTGACGATTATGGATTTGAATCGGAAAAATTTGGACAGATTACGGTGTATTTCCCGCCGGAAGAGAATCAGCGCATTTTTGAGTTTTGAAGTTTTAAAAAAACAAAGGTTTTAAGTTTAGAGGGAAGAAAATGATCCGGATATTCAGCGGAATCGCAGCAGGGATTGTAATTATTTTATTATCTGAAATTTTTAAAAAAAAGTCATGCTTCCGTGCGGATATTTCAATCGTGATTTACCGGAGTATGATGATCATTCTTACCGCTGTATTTGCTTTTCTTCTGATATATCGGATCGAAGATATTCCACTGGCTTATAACATTGATGAAGCCGGAATGGCGTATGATGCTCTTAATATAGTGAATTATCACACAGATCGCCATTTATACCATTTTCCTGTATATTTTGTGAGCTACGGAGATGGCCAGAGTGCATTGTATACTTACCTTGCGGCAGGATTGATCAGGTTGTTTGGATACAGTATTCTATGGAACCAAAGCCTCTCTGATCGTTATGGCTTTGTTTTGTGTTCTGCCTTTTTCAATTATGCATTCCAGATGGGGATTGGATTGTTATTTATTCTTTCCGATGCTCATAATATCCTGTGCCGTTTTATTCCATGCAGTCAGTTCTTCTGATATTAGATGGTTTGTTTTCAGTGGGTTTGCATATGGTCTGACATTATATACGTATGCAATTTCCTATATGACAGTTCCGTTATTTCTTGCCATTGTTTTGATTTATCTCCTGATCATCAGAAAAATTGACCTGAAGAGTCTGTTTGCGATGGGAATCCCCCTGTTTCTGATGGCGGTTCCGCTGCTGATGCTCCTTGCGGTGAATAACGGCCTGATCGGTGAGATTCGGACAAGATTTATATCGATTCCCTTGCTTCCGGCTTACCGCGGAAGTGATATCAGCCTGAAACACATTTCGGATAATCTGCGTCCGGGTCAAAACAACCTGTTTTTTAAGCTTTTATGTTATGACGGATATATTCAAAATGCTATGCCCAAATATGGAACGCTTTATTATTTTAGTATACCTGTTCTTATATATGGGCTTATAGAATGTATAAGACGAAATCTTAAAAGTTTTCGGGAAAAAGCTTTTTCTCCGGAAATCATGATGGTTTTCCTCTTTATTTCAGTTTTTATTGTTTCTCTTGTTATTTATAATCCAAATATCAACCGGATTAATTCAGTTTTTGTCCCGTTCATTTTCTTTATTTTTCTGGGTTTGTTTGAAATCTTAAAGAAAAATAGAATAATATTTGCTGTTGCAGGGGTGATTTATCTGATTACCTTCGGATTATTTATACATACTTATTTTACAGACTTTCCCAAAGAATCGGGTTCTCATTTTTTAGTAAAATCCATAAAAGATCTCGAGTCTGCCCTTGACTTCGCTGAAAGTGTGTCTTTAAATGAAGATTCTTTGATATACGTCCTTGATGATCCAAAAAACACGATATATACCGTTCTGGCTAAACGAATGGATCCGTATACATATAATGAAACGATGGTCCGTTCTTATGATGGATATATAAAAATAGTGGACAGATATCGTTTCAGGCGTGACGCATTTCTACCGGAATATGTATATATATTTACAAGTATGGACGTCATCCCGGATGAAATGGATCACTTGGGCTTTGACAAAAAACAATTCGGATCTATGATGGTTTATTACACGGAAAAAGAATAGATATTCGGGATGGATATATAGGGTCATTGTTAATTTTGCGGAGGATCTATGACTTTGGTTGTGGGTGAGATAATTATCGGGTTCTTAATTATTTTTTTCTCTTACCGTCAGAATAATACTGCTGATAGAATGAATATCTCATGTACAGTATATAAAGTTATTATGGTTATTCTGCTTTCCATTTTTTCCTTCCTGCTTCTTTATCATATTGACGCGGTACCGGTTGCTTTTAATACGGATGAAGCTGGAATGGCATTTGATGCTCTTGGTATTTCGCATTATCATGTGGATCGATATTTGTATCATTTTCCCGTCTATTTTATCAATTATGGGGATGGGCAGAATGCCTTATATACTTATCTCGCTGCAGTTTTGATCAAATTGTTTGGATACAGCATCATAATCGTCCGTCTGCCGGCAGTTATTCTTTCTTTGATTTCAGCTTTTATTTTTTCTCAAATGATCCGGAAATCTTACGGAAATATTTCTTCTGTGATAGCAATGGCTCTTTTTTGTGTTCTCCCATTCTCAATTATGCATTCCAGATGGGCTTTGGAATCTTATTTGTTTTTTCCAATGTTGATCATATCCTGCGCAACTTTATCCCATGCAGTTAAAGTTGAAAAAAACTTATGGTTTTTATTTTGCGGGTTTTTATTTGGTCTAACCTTGTATACTTATGCAATTTCTTATGTGACTATCCCTTTATTTCTTGCAATTATTCTGCTTTATCTTCTGATCATGAAAAGAATCAGCTGGAAGAGAATATTTGCTATGGGGGTGCCTCTGTTTCTTTTGTCAATTCCGCTGCTGCTTCTCCTGGCAGTGAATAACGGTTTGATAGGTGAGATCCGTACAAAATTTATCTCAATTCCGTTGCTGCCCGTTTATCGGGATAATGAGATCAGTTTATCAAATATTATTGCTAACCTTCGAATAGATAAGAACAATCTGTTTTATAAACTGTTTTGTGATGACGGGCTGATTTATAATGTAATACCGAAATATGGAACACTTTATCATATCAGCATACCTTTTTTTATTTATGGCTTTGTAATGTGTATAAAACGATGCCTTAAAAGTTTCCGCGAAAAAGTATTTTCATTGGAAATAATGATGGCAGTTCTTTTCGTTTCAACTTTTTTTGTTTCTCTGATAATATTTTCTCCGAATATAAACCGGATAAATTCAATTTATGTTCCAATCATTTTCTTTATTTTTCTGGGCTTATATGAAACCTTAAAGAAAAGCAGAAAAGAGTTTATCCTCACCGGATGTATTTATCTGATTTCCTTCGGATTTTTTATCCACACTTATTTTACAGACTTTCCAAAAGAATCTGGTTCTCATTTTTTAGTGAAATCCATAAAAGACCTGGAATCCGCACTTGATTTTGCTGAAAGTGTTTCATTAACTGATGACTCTCTGATATATGTGCTTGAAGACCAAAAAAACCCGTTATACACAGCTTTGGTTAAACGAATGGACCCGTATACATATAATGAAACGATGATTCGTTCTTATGATGGATATATAAAAATAGTGGACAGATATCGTTTCAGGCGTGACGCATTTTTACCGGAATATGTATATATCTTTACAAGTATGGACGTCATCCCGGATGAAATGAATAACTTGGGTTTTGACAAAAAACAATTTGGTTCGATGATGGTTTATTACATGAAAGAAAATTGATATATAGCGGTGTAAAATATCGTTTTATTTATTGTTGGAGGCAGAATGATCTGGGTTTTGATCGGCATGATTATTGGATGCGTTATTTTGATATTTGCTCATCTTTCAAAAAGTGATCAGACGAAACTGCATGAAATAAAACCGAAGAATTACCTGATAATTATTTCAGCCTTATTCGCTGTTTTTACTATTCTCATTATCATAAGGGTCACTGAGATCCCTGTGCCTTTTAACGTGGATGAAGCCGGAACAGCTTATGATGCCTGGTGCATTGCCAATTTCCATTGTGATCGGACATGGATCCAGCGGTCTTTATACATACCTGGCTGCAGCCATGATTAAAATTTTCGGATACAGTGTGATCAGTGTACGCCTGCCGGCGATTTTGCTCTCTTTGGCTTCTGCACTTGCGATGACACTGACCGTCAGGAAAGAACTGGGCAATACAGCCTCAGTGATCACCATGCTTTTTTTCTGCATACTGCCTTTCTCGTTTATGCATTCGCGCTGGGGTTTGGATGCCTATCTGCTGTTCCCAATGATGATTTTTTCCGTGACTGTCTTTTATTATGCGGTACAAAGTGAAAAAGCGCGCTGGTTTTTTCTGAGCGGTATTGTGTTCGGTCTCACGCTGTATTCTTATTCAGTCTCATTTATGCTCGTTCCCGCTCTGCTTGGCATCAGTCTCATCTATCTTCTTATCATCCGGAAAGTCACCTGGAAAAATATCATCGCTTTAGGGATCCCTTTGTTTTTACTCGCGGTTCCGCTGATGCTGATGCTTGCAATCAATAACGGACTTATCGGAGAGATCCGTACAAGGTTTTTTTCGATTCCTCAGCTGATTTCCTATGGCGTGACCGAAGTCGGATTCATTAATATGATCAACTGTCTGAAATTCGGGCCCAATAATGTTTTTTATAATCTTTTTATTAATGATAACCTGCTCTATAATGTCGTCCCGGCATTCGGAACGATCTATTATGTGAGCATTCCGCTGTTTCTGTACGGTTTGTTCCTCAGCGTGAAGAGATGCATCAGGGCAGTGAAAGAAAAAGACATTTCTTTTGACCTGATCATGCTTTCTCTGTTTTTTGCGGTACTGTTGGTTTCCATGATCATCGATAAGACCAATGTAAACCGGTCTTCCGGAATCTATATTTCGATCATCTATTTTCTGACGCTGGGCTGTCTTGAAATCTTAAAGAAAAGTCGGAAAGCGGCAATGGCTGCCGCGGTGGTCTATCTGGTTTCATTTGCTTTCTTTTTGAACTATTATTTCACCGATTTTTCAAGAGATCTGGACTCGGATATTCTTTTTGCTTCTGTCAGTGATTTGGATGATGCTTTGGATTTCGCGGAAACCGTTTATCAGGGTGATGAAACTGTATATGTTCTTGGCAGGTCCCGTCCGTATATTTATACCTTGCTGTCGAGACAGGTTGACCCTTATACTTTCAATGAAAAGATGATATTATCAAACGACGGGTATGTAAAGATTTTTGATAAATACCGTTTTCGCCTGGATGCTGTGCTGCCGGATTGTATTTATGTCCTGACTGATTTGAACGACATTCCGGCTGATATTGAAAAATTTGATTTTCTTTCGGAACAGTTTGGTTCTGTTGTGGTTTATTATCCGAAACCCGGATAAAATAACAGGCAAAATCAGAAAGTTCTGGTTTTCGTTATTCATAAGTTTTGTATGCTTTTTGGAGGAAGCAGATGATCTGGATCGTTTCTGGAATTGCTCTCGGCGTTCTTATTCTTGTTTTGGCATTGGTTCATAAAGACCGGAAAAACAGCAGCAGCCGTGATTTGTCAGATAGAACCTGCAGAATACTGATGATCATTCTTTTTACCTGTTTTGCTTTCATCCTTTTTTTTAAGGTAACAGAGATTCCCACAGCGTTTAATGTTGATGAAGCAGCGTCGGCATATGATGCTCTCAGCCTTGCAAAATATCATTGCGATCGCTTCTTATACCGTTTTCCGGTGTATTTTGTAAATTTCGGAGGAGGCCAGAACGCGCTTTACACTTATCTTGTCGCTGGATTAATAATAATATTCGGTTACAGCGCGCTGATTGTAAGATTACCGGCAGTTATTCTTTCACTTCTTTCTGCTATGACCTTTTCATGGGTAATTCGAAAGGAATACGGAAATAGTGCCTCTGTAATAATGGCTTTTTTCTTTTGCATACTGCCCTTTTCAATTATGCATTCGCGGTGGGGTCTTGAATCTTATCTGCTTTTTCCAATGCTGATATTTTCTGCTGCCGCACTTTTGCGGGCGGTAAGGAGCGGAAAGACCCGTTGGTTTATATTGGCAGGGATATTGTTCGGGGTTTCACTGTATTCCTATTCAGTTTCCTATCTGCTTCTGCCTCTGTTCCTCGGTATTACATTGCTCTATCTTTTGTCTATAAAAAAAATCAGATGGAAGGATCTGCTTGCCATTGGATTGCCGATCATCATTGCCGCAATTCCTTTGCTGCTTTTCCTTGCGGTCAACAATGGGTATATTGAGGAGATCCGTACGCACTATTTCTCGGTGCCAAAATTGAAAGCATATCGAGGAAACGAGATTCGTCTGCAAAATGTGATCACAAATTTAGCCCCCGGTTCTTATAATATTTTTTACAGCCTGTTTGTCAATGACCGCTGTACCTATAACATCGTTCCGAAATTCGGCTCGCTGTATTATTTCAGCATCCCGTTTATTCTTTACGGGTTTGTTCTTTGCCTGCGTAATTCTGTAAGGACGGTCCGGAACAGGGCATACTCGCTTGATCTTACTGTCACTGTTCTTTTTGCGGTAACATTTGTTGTCTCTCTTTTTTTCGAGGGTATCAATGCAAACCGGGGGTGTGCACTTTACATCGGTTTTATGTACTTTCTTATGGTTGGAATTTATGAAATCTTAAAGAAAAATAAAACATACTTTATTATTTCATCTGCTGTATATTTAGTCTTGTTTTCTTGTTTTATGACCTTTTACATTAAAGGATTTCCATCTTATCTTGATGATAATACCATGTTTGGGTCAATTGATGACCTTAAGGAATCTTTGTTATTTGCGGATACTGTGAACCGTTATGATGACACGATTTATGTCCTGGACCGGGGGCAGCCTTATATTTATACACTGCTGGCTCTTGATATTGATCCTTTTACGTTTAATAAAAACCTTATTATGGCAAATGATAATTATGTGAAGGTAGTCGGGAAATATCGTTTCCGGTTGGACGCAATCATGCCTGAATGTGTATATATTTGCAGAGATCTCAATAGATTGCCGGAAGGCATAGAATCCTTTGGCTTTGATAAAAAACAGTTTGGGTCTGTAGTCGTATACTATCCGCCTGCGGACTGAATCTCAGGGGATCGCAAAGGAAAAAATCTGTTCCCAGTTGAATCCGCTGTTGGATGTTTTGACCAGCGCGGGCTGTCCCATGTATGAGACAATGGCAAAACCGATCGAAGGCGTGATGAACTGCAGTCTGCTGTCCCATGCCAGCTGGGAGGCGGTGCGCCAGTTTTCCCCGCCGTCTTCGGTGAAAAGAATCTGATAAGGGTAATCCGCTCCGGGATCGTTTTGGATCGCGTACCAGCCATATTCGATGCCGTAGAAGGAAATATCTCCCACTGCTTTGGGCAGTGCAAGCGTTTTCCATGTAGACATACGGTCATAAGTCCAGTATAAAACAGAGACCGGCTCGGTGAGGCTGCCTCCACTGCAGCGCAGAACTGTCCAGGCGTATTGGTATTGAAAATCAACAAATTTCGGCACATCCAGGCTGCATTTGATATTGGGGTCTGAGAGCAGCCCTGTCGGGATGTTATATCCCCATGGTTCCGGAAAAAGCTGTTCATACCATGTGTTCCCACCGTCAAAGGTGTGCCAGAGGACGGTTCCGGGGGCACTCATGCTGTTTTCCCCGGTGATCCAGCCTTCCAGCGTATCGCGGAAGACCGCGCCGTTCTTTCGTGTGGATGAGGGAAGATTGGCTGTTCCGGTGGTGATCATCGGGCTCCAGCTTCGTCCCCCGTCATGCGTAGTGTAAAGGCCGATGAATTCTCTTTCATCGACATTTCCGATGCGGGCGAATATCCAGCCGGTCTGGTTATCCAGAAAGCTGATCTTTGCATCGTCAAAACGTTGTATTGTATAGCCCTGCAGCGGAAGTTCTGTATGCTCCCAGGTCGTTCCACCATCTTCGGTAAACCAGACCTTTACACCTCGTGAGATGTCAAAGTTTTCAGCATCCCGGAAAATAACCCAGGCATGGTCCGCGTCGCGGAAACAGCCTGTTACATCTGAAACGATTTCGGCGTTTTCATAGATAGCCTGTGAAGGGGTAACATTTTTCCAATGCTCTGCTCCGTTTGTTGTACGCAGGACCAGCTTATCCTTTCCGCCGGGAATGTGCCCGATACTCCAGCCGACACCGCCGTCTATCATCGTGATGTCCAGAATATTTACCGCGGTCATGGCGCTGATGGCAGTCGGAGCGATATGGATCGGTGGCGTGGCGGTTTCGGAATGAGGGGGGACCGTCGGGGTCACACCGACAAACACCTTTTTTTGTACTTCAGTCGGGGTCGGTGTATTGGTTCCGATGATGATGGGCTGCAGGTCATAGATCTGTACATTACATGCAGCGATCAGAATTACGGCAAAAATCAAAAGAAGAATATGTGCTTTGACGGCAGGTACAGAAGGCCGGTTTTTGATGCGGAAATCCGGATCCTGAAATCTGAGATCCGGTTTCATGCCCTCTGATCCTTTCGGAAAATGTTCAGGACAATGATCTTTGTCGGGTGATTGAATGGTGCAGGGTCGGCTGGCAGGGTCTGACGGTCCATTGGCGTAAATCCGCAGAACGACTCCGGCACCGGAATGATTTCTCCGATGGAAAGACATTCGCCGCAAAGCGTTTGCAATTGATCCAGAAAATCCCTGCCGGCAAGAAACAGCGCATTGTTGATCACGATGATCTTTCCTTTGTGCGCTGCAAGCGGACGTATCTTATTAATTAATGCTGCTGCATTGCGGGCCTGGTCTACTCTGGCACTGCGGCCGGCATTGGCAAAAAATGGCGGATCCAGCAGAATGATATCAAAAAGCCGTCCGGAACGCCGCAGAGATGCAGCAGCATGGAAGAAATCTCCGATAATATATTCCTGTGTGCTGTGCCTGGTAGTAAGATAGTTTTTGTTAAGGTCTGTCTGGGTGACGGAAAGAGCCCCTCCGGCTTCAGATGCATTCCCAAGACTGCCGGTGTAGGCAAACGTGTTGAGGACCCGTTTGCCCGCTGAATGCTCCAGCAGCCATTTCCGCAGCAGAGCGCTGTCAAGGTAAAAGCCGCAGTCTTTATTGAGCTGCAAATTGACGGGATAGCTTACGCCCCATTCGGAAATGACCTCCGCTGCTTTCTCTCCGCTGAGCAGTACGCCTTTTTTCTCTGTATCGTTTACAGCATATCGGTTTTTGAACAGAACGCTGTTTATTCCCGGAATAATTTCAAGGCACAGTGCGGACAGCTGTTGTTTATCCGCTTCATCCGGTTGTATTCTCCTGCTCATCCATTGGATGACCGCAGTTTCGCTGTAGCGGTCGATGGAGAGCTCTTTGCAGCCTTCACAGAAACCGTTAAACATGCGGTAAGCTGTTGTTTCCGGATCGGCGGACAGAGCTTCCCTTTTTTGAAAAGCTTCCATGATCAATGACTGTTTTGAGAATAAAATTTCGTTCATGTTCAGTTTAAACAAAAAATACTCACCTGAGATCTCAGGCGAGTTTCATGTTGTCTATCCCGATATCCTTAGAATCGGATCGAAGAAATCACCATGGAGAGAACCAAAAGGATCGAAATAACAGCGATCCCGATTCCCCAGGTCCGTTGTGTTTTCTGCTGCTGGGATTTCTGCCGGTTTTCTTCCTTCTGGGCTTTTTCGGCTCTGTTTTTTGCTTTGCTTTTCTTTTCTCTCATTTGATACTCCTTATTGCTCGGGTTATTTCCCCGTGAACTTCTTAGGATTCTTTGCCGGTGCTTTCAGCCTTGGGAGCAGCTGACTCTGCCGGTTTTTCAGTCGTTTCAGACGCTTTTTCTGTGGTTTCGTGATGATGTTCTTCAGATACTGAGGATTCATGATGCATTGGCGTCTGCCCGGAGGGCGAACGATTATCTGTGGAATAGAACCCGGATCCTTTGAACACGATTCCTACCGGTGTATAAACTTTGTGAAGCGTCTGCTTTCCGCATTGAGGACATTCTGTAAGTGCGTCATCGGTAAAATGCTGGAATTTCACATCGATAAGTATAAGTAGGCATATTTCATTATTATACCCAAAAATGTGAAATCAGCCGTTCTTTGTTGCAAAATCAATACGCAAAAAGTCAAATAAAGTCTCTGTGAGGCGGATCTTTCATGTTGCATAAAATTTCGTATATTATTTCACTGAATAAATAAAAGATCATTTATGATCCGGGAAAGCGCTGATCCGGTTTGAGGTGAAATGCCCTGTTTGCGTTGACTCAAACTGTGTCAGCAGGACAGAGCGCGTCAGCTCATTTTCTCTGAAAGAGACAATGATCAGCGTTTTTCAGAATCACGGTATAATATTATAAAATCTGATGTTAATCAAAAAGGATTTTTCTATTTAAAATTTTTCTCCGCAGGTACAGCAGAATTTGAGGATAGATTTATGGAGAAAAGTGCTGAATACAAATTAGGCCGGGCCTTCACTCCGGCAGCCGCCCTGGCATTTGCCCTTGGAACAAGTATCGGCTGGGGATCCCTGGTCGTAACCATCAATACCTATCTTTCGCAGGCCGGTCCCCTGGGCAGTACGCTTGGACTTTTCATAGGCGGCTTGATCATGCTGATGATCGCACGCAATTACCATTACATGATAAACAATTATCCTGATGCCGGCGGTTCTTATGCTTATGCAAGGGATACCTTCGGGTATGATTATGGATTCCTGACTGCCTGGTTCCTGATGCTCACTTACCTCGCCATGTTGTGGGCAAATTCTACAGCGATCCCGCTGTTCGCGCGGAATTTTTTCGGTGAATTGTTCCGCTTCGGATATATGTATACAGTATTTGGCTATGACGTGTATATTGGCGAGGTGCTGCTGACCGTTACTGCCCTCGTATTGACCGCGCTGCTGCTTTGTAAACATTATCGTTTTCCTGTGGTTTTGATGATCGTTCTGGCCGTATTGTTTACACTCGGGATCATCACCTGTTTCGCGGGATCAATGGGAAAACTGGACCGTGTCATTGCTCCTCATTTTGTGCCGGAAACCTCATCGCTTTCGCAAATCATCAAAATAGCCGTGATCTCGCCGTGGGCTTTCATCGGGTTTGAGAATGTCTCTCATTTCAGCGAGGAATATACATTTTCCCGGAAAAAAACTTTTCGGGTGCTGACGGCTGCGATCATAAGCGCAACGGTTCTGTATATTTTTGTGACGCTGCTTTCGGTTACGGCATATCCTTCGCAATATCATTCCTGGCTTGAATATATCCGCGATCTGAACAGTCTCTCCGGTTTGGAAGCGCTCCCGCCTTTTTTTGCGGCCCATTATTATCTGGGAGATTTTGGCGTCTGGCTGCTTGTCCTGACGCTTGCTGCGCTGATCATCTCCAGCCTGATAGGAAATATTCTTGCGCTCAGCCGTTTGTTTTATTCAATGGGCAATGACGGGATCTTTCCATCCTCTTTTGGCCGGCTGAGTGACAAAGGTATTCCGGTCAATTCGATTAAACTGATTCTGGGAATTTCACTTTTCATTCCTTTCCTCGGCAGAACCGCTATCGGTTGGATCGTGGATGTCACTACGCTGGGAGCTACGATCATTTATGCAATCGTTTCTGCTGCGGCGTATAAGATAGCAAAGGAACAGAATGATCTGACGGAAAAGTGGACCGGCCTCTTTGGTTTGATAATTATGGTCCTCTTTGTTCTTTATCTGCTGCTGCCGAATCTGATTTGGAACGGTTCAATGGAGCCTGCATCTTACTTCCTGTTCGTGGTCTGGTCGGTGCTTGGCTTTATTTTCTTCCGCTGGATCCTGGCTCGTGACACGCAGAAACGCTTTGGACTGTCCATCGTTGTCTGGATCGCTTTGCTGACTTTAGTCCTCTTTGTCTCCCTGGTGTGGATGAGCCAGGCGACGATGGACGCCACCGCCAGCTCAATGAATACGATTGAAGAATATTATGTCACTCAGGGAGTGGTGGAAGAGGATGCGAATATTATCCCGATGGAATTGATGAAGATCCGGCAGATAAATGTGCGGTCTATCATCCTTGTCATTGCACTTTTCGGATTGTCGCTTATTGTTTTGATCAGCAACTATTCCGTGATGAGCCGGCGTGCGCAGGAAAGCGAATCACAGCTGGCGGTCTTCAGCCGCATTGCCAATACCGATCCGCTGACCGGTGTGAAAAGTAAGCATGCTTTTGCGGAAAGAGAACAGATCACGAATGCTGAAATATCGGATGGAACGGCTGACCCCTTCTCCATTGTTGTTTGTGATGTAAATGGATTGAAATATATCAACGATACATATGGCCACAAAGCCGGTGATCAGTATATCCTTGCGGCAAGCAAGCTGATCTGCGATCTTTTTTCCCACAGTCCGGTGTATCGTACCGGAGGCGATGAGTTTGTTGTTTTTCTGTCCGGACGGGATTATGAAAATCGTCATTCCCTGATGCAGATGCTTCATCAGAAGTCTGTTTCTCACATTGGCAGTGATGACGTGGTCATTTCTGGCGGGATATCCGATTTTGTTCCCGGCAAAGATCAAATGATCCATGACGTCTTTGAACGAGCAGATAAATCCATGTACGCTGAAAAAGAAACCTTAAAGAAACTTGGTGCTAAATCAAGATGAAGTATTAAAACGATATAAATACTGATAATCGGTTGATTTCTGGAAGAACTTAAAGAAAAGCATTATAACTGATAATAAAACATTAAAAAAACCGCGGTATAGCACCGCGGTTTTTCAAATAACAGAATAAATTACATTACGGATGCAACCGCAACAGCACAGGCGACAGTGGCGCCGACCATCGGGTTGTTGCCCATTCCCATGAAGCCCATCATTTCAACGTGGGCAGGAACTGAGGAAGAACCGGCGAACTGGGCATCGGAGTGCATGCGGCCCATGGTGTCGGTCATGCCGTAGGAAGCCGGACCGGCTGCCATGTTATCCGGATGCAGGGTACGGCCGGTACCGCCGCCGGAAGCCACGGAGAAGTACTTCTTACCCATTTCGTTGCATTCCTTCTTGTAGGTGCCTGCGACAGGGTGCTGGAAGCGGGTCGGGTTGGTGGAGTTGCCGGTGATGGAGACATCAGCGCCTTCATGGTGCATGATGGCAACGCCTTCACGGACGTCATCGGCACCGAAGCAGCGGACTTTGGCGCGGTCGCCGTCGGAATAGGCGATCTCGCGGACGATTTCAAGTTCACCGGTGAAATAGTTGAACTTGGTCTGTACATAAGTGAAGCCATTGATGCGGGAAATGATCATGGCAGCATCTTTGCCGAGACCGTTCAGGATGACCTTCAGCGGGTTCTTGCGGACTTTGTTGGCGTTCAGGGCGATCTTGATCGCGCCTTCAGCGGCAGCAAAAGATTCATGGCCGGCAAGGAAAGCGAAGCACTTGGTGTCTTCGCTCAGTAGCATGGAACCAAGGTTGCCATGACCGAGGCCGACTTTGCGGTCTTCCGCAACGGAACCGGGAATGCAGAAAGCCTGCAGACCGACACCGATCATCTTCGCGGCGTCTGCAGCGGTCTTTACACCGGATTTAATGGCAATGGCGCAGCCAACGGTGTATGCCCAGCAGGCGTTTTCAAAGCAGATCGGCTGGGTTTCTTTTACGATGGTATAAGGATCAATACCTTTTTCTTTGCAGATTTCAGCACATTCTTCGATGCTGTTGATGCCATATTCTTTGATAACAGCGTTGATTTTGTCAACACGGCGTTCGTAACTTTCAAACAGTGCCATTTCCATACCTCCTGTTATTCGTGTCTCGGATCAATGTATTTCGGGGCATTGTCGAAGCGGCCGTAATGACCTTTTGCTTTCTTCAGCGCTTCATTGGCGTCTTCGCCCTTCTTGATCATTTCCATCATCTTGCCGAGATGAATGAATTCGTAACCGATGATGGCGTTTTCCTCATCCAGCGCGAGGCGGGTGATGTAACCTTCGGTCAGTTCCAGGTAGCGGGGACCCTTGGCAGCGGTGCCGTAGGTCGTACCGGTCATGGAACGCAGCCCCTTGCCCAGGTCTTCAAGGCCGGCGCCAACCGGCAGGCCGCCTTCGGAGAAGGCTGTCTGGGTGCGGCCATAGACGATCTGCAGGAACAGTTCGCGCATGGCAGTGTTGATGGCGTCGCACACCAGGTCGGTATTCAGCGCTTCAAGGATCGTCTTCTTCGGCAGGATTTCCGCGGCCATGGCGGCGGAGTGTGTCATACCTGAGCAGCCGATGGTTTCAACCAGAGCTTCCTGAATGATACCGTCTTTAACGTTCAGTGATAATTTGCAGGTGCCCTGCTGCGGAGCGCACCAGCCGATACCATGGGTCAGACCGCTGATATCTTTAATTTCTTTCGCCTGTACCCATTTTCCTTCTTCCGGGATCGGGGCCGGGCCATGGTCTGCGCCTTTCAGTACGCAGCACATATTCTCGACTTCGGATGTATAGATCATTAATATCCTCCTGAAAATTTATAGCACACGAATCTCGTGTAATTTTTCTCGTATCTAATTATACGCTATTCTTTCTTGATTTGTGTGCAATCTGTAACGAAAAATATTGCTGAATTGATTTCGTTTTTTTGCTTTATATTTTGAGATGCCGGATCCTTGACCGGCTATGTTGGATCGTATTCATATTTGTGATAAAATCGAAGGATGTGAGCATGAAAAAACTGCTGTTTTGCAGGTTTTCTGGCTTTCTGACGATTTTATGAAATCTTATCTCAGTCTTTTTCTGAATTACGCAAATTTTTCCGGCTGTATGAAGCGCAAAGCCTATTGGACAGCGATGCTATTTCATGCGCTCATCCTTCTGATCCCGCTTTATCCTGCTGTCCGGCGTTTTGTGGATCCGGCTTACGTATTTCCATCTTTCTATATTCCCTGGGTGCTGCCGATATGGTGCTTCTATAATATATTGATGGTCATTCCTCTCTGGTCTGCAGCGGTGCGCCGTCTTCATACACTGCCACGCAGCGGCTGGTGGCTCCTTGCCGGACTTATCCCGCTGGCAGGCTGGTTCCTGGTCCTTTCCTGGCTTTTCCAAAAGGGCAGCTACGAAGAATATATGTGGCGGCTGAAAAAAGCCGGTCCTGCCACTTTTGAAGAAAAACGCAGGGAGACGGAACGTCCCCGGAACGGCGGCTGGTTCTTTCCCGTTTTTATTTCGCTGGCAGTCTCAGGCTGGCTTCTTAACCGGCAGATCATGCAGATCGGTTCTGTTGATGCTGCACTCGCAGATCTCCGGGAAAAAAGTGAATCGATGCTGAAAATGCTTCCCCGTGAAAAAAGCAGCGATTCTGTAACGGCCGGAGAAACCGCACTTGAAACACCGCCGGAGAGCATAATCATCTATGTTCGTGATGCTTCATTTGATTCGACTCTCGTCCCGACACCTGACCCGGGATCGCTTGAAACACCGGTGCCTGAAGGAATCATTCCCGCCGATTGAGTATCGGTTCGGGTCAGAGCACATAGTGCCGGAATTTGCTGCGGCGGGGTCCGCACAAAAGGCTTGTCTCCTGTCCTGGCAGCCGGTTTCTGAACATCTGCTGAATTGATTCGAAAAGTTCCGAAATATTTAAAATACCCGTTAAAATTGAAGAAGGATATAAAAATATTTGTCATTTCCATACGATTGGTACGGATCAGAAAGGATGGATCATTTATGCGCAGAATTGCACGGGAACGGGGAATTCGCCTGTCACGCCGCATTGCGGCCTTATGCCGGTATTTGCGTGAGGAGGCAGAAGAATATTATCTTGATGAACAACTGATGAAGTATGGATCGAATGTCGCTTCATCTATGATCCGGCTGAGTTTTTCAAAGGATCAGTCGGAGTATATCGATAATCTTCACCATGCCATGCTGAATGTGATGAGAACAAAACAATGGCTGGAGATCGCAGAAGAAAAAGGCTTGATCGAGGACCGGACTTATGTCAGCCTGCGCCGTGAATGTCTGGATCTTATCGATATTCTGATGCGTAAGTTAGAAGATCTCGCTGAGGAACTTGGTATCTGAGGCTATTCGGTCTGAGTCGAAAGTGACCTGTTTTCGCTGACTCATTTTGACACGATACGGCTGGCACTGTATATACCGGACGAAGTCCGTTCCTTACAGTGCCGGTCATAACAGGCTGCTTTGACTCATTCTCTGAGCGGCAGGTATTGATCAGCGTTTCTTTAGATTCGGGAAAAGATTCAATTACTGTCAGGCAGACATTATGCCGGTTGAGAGCTTCGCTGCTTTGCTGAAAGGCGGCGAAGCTTTTGATTATTATATATATATGAAAGAATCTTGTACCCTTCCGGACAGGCATCTGTTCTTTTTGTTTTCCCTTCCGGAAAGCCGTTTACTTCAGGAATGATTTAAAGGCATCGGGATCGTTGATCTGATAAATAAAGAGTTCGTTTTTGTCCTGATAAACAAGCTCTGAAAGCTCCGGGACGGTAATGCCGCGAAAAGTCTCTGCGTCATTGTAATTTGCGATCAGGAATACGTTCTCTCCCGGACTGTTTCGAATGTTCTTCCGTGTAAGCCAATTCAGATAAGAAAGCCTGCCTTCATTATATTGAATACCGATTATCGGGAATCCGTTCATGTATTCGGAAAGAGCGTTGATGTCTTTGAATGCGTATCCTGTATTATAGTTATTCTCTCTGATAAACCGGATGGCATCGTCAAAACGGGTGATGCTTTCTGTAGAGCGGTAGCTTAAACCATCATATTCCTGTGTAAAAACAGCGGGATTCCGGAAAAAGCAGAGATTTATCAATCCGTTTCCTGTGAAAATCGTCAGGATCGTATAAAACAATACTTTTTGTATCAGCTCGTTCTTTTTTTCAAAAATGCCGCAAAAAAGCGGGATACTCCAAACCGAGGCGGGAACAAGATAACGGGAGTAGTCGAATCTTGAGTTGAACGGCAGATCAAAAAATATTAATGAGAGAGCGGTCAGGACAATCTGTAAAAACAGCATCCCGTTTACCAGTCGTTTTTTATTGTCTTTTTCGGTTATAGCTGCAATGGCTGACTGTGAGAGTGCGTAAAGAGCCGTTCCGATTCCTGCATAAGACATTATACTCAACAGCCCGCCGCGGGGAATTCCGGATCGATAGGAAAATTGCCGCAGAATAGAGAAAAGCACGACCCATATTGCTGCCATTCCTTTAAATTCCGGCATATGGTGTAATTCGGAACGTAAGTGGAAAAGCTTTGTTAATCCAAATGTATAAACCAGAAATCCAGCTGCACCGGCGATCCCGCAGAGGATGGCTAATTGAAACGTTTTTTTATTATTTCTGAGAAACTCAGATAAGCCGAAAACGCATAGCGGAAGGATCCCTATAAAAACGATCCGGATACCGGTCAAACATCCGCTGAAACAAAGCAGGATCAGGATGGCAAGAGAGAGTTTTGTTTGTTTTTTATCAAGAACTCTCAAAAAGAATGTGATGATCAGAAAAACCTGACTGATATAAAGAGCATAATAACAATGATAAAGTATCACTCTCCCGTATGCGACACAATACGGAAGTAAAAGTAAAGAACAGCCCAACAGAATGGAATCCGTGTGATGTGAGGAGGCTTTCATCATAAATATGAAAGAAAAGAGCAGTATGAGCTGGATGATCAGTGTACCTGTTATCCTCACATCCGACCACTCTGAAAATATTCCAAACAACGGGGCAAAAATCAGCTGGTTCGTAATGCGGATTTCCGTTGCATATTCCCAGTCACTGCAAACCAGACTCTTTTCATCAAAAAGACATTTGGAGAGCAGCATTTCACCGGATGTGTCGTCATCGAGCAGATTTTTTGAGACATGAATGGTAACGATTACATTCAGTACGACAATGATAAGGAAGATAATGATCAGAAACGTATGCCCGGTTTTTTTTCTCATGCGGAAAATTATAATGCAAATTGCCCATTGCCTGTAATCCTGATACCCCCCCCTATAACCTGAGTCCCCACTATCCCCCATATCCTATATCCTAAAAAAAAGTTGTCACAAAAAAATGTCATAAAATCAAAAAACCCCTTGACAGAAATTGTCAGACACATATAATAAATGACTGTTGCCCACAAAACAGGGGTAACAAAAACGAAGAGAACCTTGACAATTGAGAAGCAGCAGAAATAAAACAAACCAGACAATTCCGGCGAATAAAATCCGTGAAAAAAAGTAAGTAACAGTGAGGAATCACTGAGAAAGAAATTTAGCGGAGAGTTTGATCCTGGCTCAGGATGAACGCTGGCGGCGTGCCTAATACATGCAAGTCGATAGTGGCGAACGGGTGAGTAACACGTTGGTGACCTGCCCCAAAGATGGGAATATCACCTGGAAACGGGTGGCAAAACCGAATAAGCTTGAGGGAGTTAGAGAGCCTCAAGTAAAAGAGGAATCTACTTTGGGAGGGGCCTGCGGCCCATCAGTTAGTTGGTGAGGGTAACGGCCCACCAAGACGGCGACGGGTAGGGGACCTGAGAGGGTGGTCCCCCACAATGGAACTGAAACACGGTCCATACACCTGCGGGTGGCAGCAGTAGGGAATATTGCTTAATGGGCGAAAGCCTGAAGCGAAGGATGGTACCACATGAATAAGTCTCGGCTAACTACGTGCCAGCAGCCGCGGTAAAACGTAGGAGACGAGCGTTATCCGGATTTACTGGGCGTAAAGCGCGTGTAGGAGGCAGATCAAGTTGGATGTAAAATCTCCCGGCTTAACTGGGAGGCGTCGTTCAAAACTGATTAGCTAGAGTAGCGGAGAGGTAATCGGAACTCCGGGAGTAGCGGTGAAATGCGTAGATATCCGGAAGAACACCAGAGGCGAAAGCGGATTACTGGCCGCCAACTGACACTGAGACGCGAAAGCCAGGGTAGCAAACGGGATTAGAGACCCCGGTAGTCCTGGCCGTAAACGATGTAGACTCGTCGTTTGGGAGGTAAAACTTCTGAGTGACAAAGCAAACGCGATAAGTCTACCGCCTGGGGAGTACGGTCGCAAGATTAAAACTCAAAGGAATTGACGGGGGCCCGCACAAGCAGCGGAGCGTGTGGTTT
>CACYHU010000130.1 GCA_902774215.1 uncultured Chloroflexota bacterium | reverse complement strand
ATGGCCTTCACTTCTCTTCCGGACAGTGTGATCGATCCTTATATCAAACGGGAGACCGATCCGCTGCAGATGATGAACCTGACCAATAACGCTCTGCAGCTCTGGGTCGAAGAGGCGAAAAAGGCCAGCTACTTCACAAAACACTTTGTCACCCTCAGCCGCATGATCATGAACGGCGTCGCCACAATAGCCCGTGGTCTGGTCACGCTGCATATGCGCGGTGAAGACCTGGATCAGGCACCGCTCTCCATACAGGAACTGATCAGCATCTCTTCCTGTCAGTTCCGCAAGAGCTATCTCGGCGTTTTGCAGACGGTGAAGTCCCATCCGGAGATCAGCGAACGACTGCTGGAGAACCAGCTGAGCTGGAATAATACCCTGCTGAAGCTCTTCAAGACGAAAGAGAAGCTGGCGAAATCCATTTCTCCGGCCGAGATCATGGAAGCGAAAACCAATGATCAGATTTCAGACAGCGGTGACCAAATCGTCCCCGAATTGGCTCAGGCCTCCGCTGTCACGGCTCAACCCGCTGAACTCCCGCAGTCTTCAGGCCTCGAAATTCAGGAAGAAGGCTTATCCGGGTTTTCCGCCTTTTCAGAACCGGCCGCCTACGGAGCGGTTCATGCCTACGGTCCGATGTCCGGTGAAAAAAAATCGCAGCGGAAACAGGCAAAATTACCGAAGGCTTCCGCCGCTGTTACGAGCCTTCCCGAAGCAGCGCAGTCGGAACAGCCGGCTTTGGCTGACGGGAATGAAGCTTCTGAGCCTGAAAAACTTCCAGCCCCGGTTGTCAGCGAAAACACCGACGCTGAAAATGAAGAAACCGCCGGAGAAATCAAAGCAGAAACAAATGACACGGGATTTACGGCCGAAGGAAATGAGTCTTCCGGATCTGAAAAACTTTCAAACCCCGCCAACAGCAAAAACACCGGTTCTGAAGTGGAAGACAAAGCAATCAAATCGAAAACGAATGAACCGAATCTTTCGACTCCGGTTTCCCGGACATCAGATCAAAACACATCCTTCTTCAACCCGGATGATCCGTCCGGTGCTGCTTCTTCCACAGATCATCCGCCGGAACCTGACCAGCCGCCATGATCAGGCATCCCACCGATGGCTCTCCCGAAAAAGTTAACGCTGAAAACATAACGCTTGTACGGGGACGTATCCCTGTCCCCTGATTGGCGCTTACTTTAGAAGCTGCATTATATGGTAAAAATCAGCTGCTGGTGAAATAATTAAAACAGAAATCAGCAAGATTTTTCCCGTCCGGTGTCGAAAGGTACCAGCAGGTGAACCATCTGTCGTTATCCTCATAGATTTCCATCGGCATCGTGACAGTCGCTGTCTCACCGGGGCCTACAGATTCCGTCAAAGAGAAAGAATTTGTATGCATCCAATTGTATCCGGCATAGAACACAAGGGAGTAAGAGGAATCCCAGACCGCGCTGCCATTATTCTGAAAACTGGCTGAAAGATCTTCATAATGATCATACGCTTTGAAATCATGCCCTGTTGAAGGGGATGTGGAGAGAAATTCGGCAGAAAATTCTTCATTTGAGAATTTTGCGGGAGCGGAACCTTCATGTTTATAAAAAGGATGCCCTGTATCAGATGAATTGCTGCCGGCAGATGTATTCTGTGCCGACTGTGCGGATGATGGATTTGCACCGTTTCCGTGGCTGTAGCAGAAATCATATAAGGATTCTCCGGAGCTTGAAAGCAAATACCAGCATGCTTTCCAATTCGCTTCAGAGGTTGTGATCGGGATTGAAAAAACAGCCTGTTCACCCGGATATACTGTCTTGTCTAATGCTGTAAACTCACTTTTTGAAGGGTTCATTCCCGCGTAAAATTGTAAAGAATAATCTGGCGTCCAGACGGATTCGCCGCTGTTCATGAAGGCTGTGTATAGAATTTCAAGGGGATCAGAGGTAAACTCTCCCGGAGAGAAATAGAGCCATTGTGCGCTGTCGGTCCCGGCAGCTCCGGTATTTCGGTTTTCAGGAATTTCTGCCTGATAGACGGATTCTGCCTGATAGACGGAACTGAATGCTTCTTCAAAAATAATTGCTTTTACCAGCTGGGGAGTGGCTGTCGGTCGTCCTGATTTTGGGCCTGAAATGTTTTCAGGATCGGAAGCGGTATTTGAATTACCTGAAACGCCAAGATCCCATATCACGCTGACGGTTTTAGGTTCAGGTTCGGTTTTGCTGTTTCCTCTCTGTCCGGGCATATTGCATGACGGAAGCAATACGAAAAATACCAACAGGATACAAAGCAATTTATTTTTCATAAAGCCATTCGTAGATTTTGTAGTTTCTGTAGATATTCCGTACATAATTCCGGGTTTCCTGGAAGCGGATCACCTCAAAAAGCAGGTCCGGATCATTTCCGGCAAGTGTCATCCACTTTTGTGTGTTTCCGGATCCCCCGTTGTACGCTGCCAGCATTGCCGCGTTGTTTTGATCAAAATAGTTGTATACCCGTTTAAGGTAGGAAGCACCGAAATTGACCGAAACAGGGATACGGAACAGGTCAGCTTCTGTATAGCCGGGCGGCCAGTGAAGTGATTTTGCGGTTTCCGCTCCTGTTTCAGGCATGATCTGCATCAGTCCGCGTGCGCCGGCGGAAGAGGTTATCCAGGGATTATACATGCTCTCCTGCTTCATTACCCCATACAGGACGAAAGGCGAAATTTCGTAAAGCTTGCTGACTTCTTCAACATAATCCTTAAACCAGGCTCCGAACCGGATATGATTGAAGTAATTCGGTACATCCAGCGTCCGGTCATCCTCATACAGGCCTGCTGCAGTCAGAATTTGACGGGCTGTATAAGCCGCCGCGTTATAGATCTTTTTGTCAATTAGCTCTTCCAGGAACGCGTAGGAAGCGGCAGGCTGTTCCATGAGTTTTTCCTGAACACGCTCAAAACTCATGGATGCCTTGAAATATTCTCCAAGCTTATAATACTCCTGCGCGGCCAGATAGTCCTTATCATCCTGATATGCCGTGCGGTCATGCAGCCGGGTTTCATCAAGACCGAAGGTAAGCATCATCCATTGGTCAGCGATCTGTTTCTCATTTTCCATATCGATTTTTAGATTGTATTGAGTAGATTGAGAGAGATATGCCTTTTTATCAAGCAATTCTTTTGCGCGCAGGGAGTAATATCCTGATGTCGAAAGTTCAGCGGCTTTCTCAAGATATTTTTGCATGTTATGGATGTCGCCGCGCTTTTGATATATTTTTCCTATCCAGAAATTTGCCTGTGCCTGATCATCCGGAATACCGCTGACGAGGAGCAGGCGGTTCAGGTAAGCCAGTGCAGTTTCATAATCGGCGGTTCTGTAGGAGCTGATTGCAGCAAGAAAAAGCGCTGTTTTGCTGTTTTCATAAAGCGGGTATTCGTCGATCAGTCTCGCCCAGGTTTTGGATGCGTCTTTCAGATAATTGCCGCGTTCCAATATGCGTCCGGCTTCATAGAGAAAGGCCGCGGAATCCGCCTGATCCGGATGTTTGCTCACATAATCCGTAAGTGTCTGTGCAGCCTGACGGTATTTCTCCAGGTACGTCCACTGAACATAAGCGAGTTCATCCCAGGCCGAAACATAATAACGGTTTTCCGGATAATCGTCGACCAGCCTTTTGAAGGATGTGACAGCTCCTTCATAGTCAGCTGTATTCATCTGGCAGATACCGATGAAATACCATGAGGAGCCATCGTTACCCGGTTCATTCCTCACATATCGGCGAAAAGCTTCATTTGCAAGTGCGTATTGGCCTACATAATAATTGATCAGCCCCCGTTGGTAATCACTGACCGTCTGGTTGTTCTCAAGCAGCCAGAGAAGCATCAGATAGCTGTAATAACTGCGGGGAAAGCTGTTGACCCCGTCCTGATAGCGGGCTATGGTCTGATCTCCGCGCCCCAGTGCTTCATATGCGCTGCCGAGATAATAATCAGCCGCTGCTTTTATATTCTCATCAGATGAATTGTTGTAAAGGTCCGTCAGTTGAACGACTGCTTCTTCATAACTGCCTTCAAGAGAATAAGATACTGCGTAATCCAATTTTACATATTCGTCGGTTGGATCTTCGCTATAGGATTCAGAGCGGTCAATATTTTTTCTGAAATTATCATAATCTTCCAGGGAATGATATGCATAGGCGATCTGGCTGTATACAGAGGACATAAGTGGTGATTCAGGACGATATGCGGCGTATCTGTCGAGACTTTCAATTTCAGCTTTTGAGTCGTCGTTTTCGGCGGCGCATTGTGCGTGGATATAATTTGCCTTCGCTAAAACTTCTGCAGGCCGTTCCCGTGTGGTCGTCAGCGTCTCATTGATCTCATCCATGATCTCCATACAGCGGCTGTAATTTTCCCGTAAATAAGCAAGCTCCATCTGGTCGGTTTGTGCTTTGATCAGGTCGTTGACATCCTTAGCCGCGTTGATCCGTGCTTTTATGGTATAGTCCGCCAGGTCATAGTCTCCAAACATAAGCAGATCCATATTTTCCACTGCAATATACGGTGTGGGTGTAAGTGAGGGTTCCGGTGTCGGTGTAATTGTTGGCGTTTCGGTCGGTGGAACTGGGGACTCCGTCATGGTTGGTGACACCAGAAGATGAGAAAGTATCTGATTTCTTCTGGAATCACACGCACACAGCAGAAGTACCGAAAGGATGATAAGGATGAGTGTGTTTTTTGTTTGCTTCATATCAGTTTTTACCAGTAAACGAACGAATCTCATTTCCGTTTTTTTTCATTATATTCGATAATTCTTCATAACCAGATAATTGACAAACTTTTTCGGTGGCGCGTCAGGAAAAAAAACGTTCGAAGCGGAGAAATCGAATATGTATTCCTCCTGCCGCAGTAATATGGAAAAAGGCTAAAGCCAGTCCCGCGAAAAAAGCTGACGTTTTATTTATCTGCCGGTTTTTCAACATCGAAAAACAGGAGCAGAGTATTGTGTAAAGTAAGGCAAGAAATGTTATGCATCCTGCAGTCAGCAGAATTTCAGAAATCATTTTCAGTGAATTATTATTGCTGAAAACCAGGTAATAGAATAAGCCCAGGCTGATGGTAAACATCAGTACTTTTTCAGGTATATTTTTGATCAGACCCAAGTTGTTGATCGAAAACAGGTAATTGATGATCTGCAGAATAATACGGACGAGAAAAAAACCGAGCGGAAACGCAGATAAAAATCGGATATTGACGGATTCATTATAAAAATGGATACCGGAAAATTTGGAGGAATTCAAAATATCGATGATAAAAAATAAAAAACTGAATGCAAAAAAAAGGATATCCGGTATTGTATAAAGTCTGCGTTTTTCTTCCCAAAGACGGGTGGTAATAATTCCGGCGGTAATTCCTGAAAACAATCCGCTGCAGCGATAGCAAAACGGATAATTGGCTCCCGGAGAGCGGCTTGGGATCTGGTGACAAAACGCGGCTCCTGTAAGCCGGGCAGGGCTGATCTTCAGGATCATACAGACGGCAGCAAAACAGACAAAACCGAAAATACAAATTATCAGCGGAGTAGTTTTTTTATTCAAACGATCCATTTATCTGCCTATCCCTTTGCTTTACCCTTTTACAACGAAAATCGGATTGGAAAAGATCCAGTCATAAAAGTTTCTGCGTATCGTCAATGTGCATTCAACACGGTAATATCCCGGTTCATAAATTGTGTAGGGCACCTGCTTACACTGCTGCCATTCTCTGAGCACTTTTCCGTTGCGGATCAGGCGGCAGGTACATTTTTCGGGTATGTTGATTTTCAAAGTAATGCTGTTTCGCAGATATATCGTGTCTCCGGGCCATGCGATCTGGTCCTGGTTGCTGCCCTCGGCACTGAATCGAAAACCCTTTGCGTCAGCCAAACCATCCAGTGCCATATAAAGATTCCCTGATTTCAGACATTTCAGGATCATCATTTTGTCATGGATAAAATCACCGTTCAATTCCTCAGCAGAAATAATATGGTTGCAGACTGTAGACAATAATTCGCTGTAAGAGTATTTTTCCGTATGATCAATACGGCAGGTTCCGGCCAGTCCGGCGTAATGTTGTTCAGTGAGCAGCAGCTCATCGAACTGTTGTATGTTCTTACGAACTTCCCCTGGCCAGCTGCTGAGCCCTTGCTCCAGAATAATTTCGGCATTGATCAATTCAATATGCCGAAATTGGGGACTGTTTATTTTGCCGCTGTCATTTTCAAGCAGAACACGAATTTCATTCTGGAGATTGCCCGGCTTTCGATTAAATTGTTCCTGATCAATTCCAAGGGAAAGATAATGCGTCTCTGTATCTGATAATGGATCGAATAATTCTTCTCCGCAGATGATCAGTAATTTTTTCCCGTCCCTGTAATAATATTGGTCATGACCGTACGGATAAATGTTCTTGTCCGTAGTAATCACTGCGTCTAATCCGCAGTCGATCGCAGATTGCGCCAAATCATAAAAAGATGTGGAATATCCTGAAAATTTCGTGTAATTATGAATACTGCAGAGAATTTCATTCATAAAATTTTATAATAATCTGGTTCCTGATATTATTATAACCATAAAACTGACAGAACAACTGAAATTTTGCGTTTGTTCATAATGGGTGCTATAATAAATAATATGGAGGGTATTATGAAAGACGATTTTGATTTTAGAAAGCATAATCATCTGGATAATGATTTGAATTATGATTCTGAATCTGATTGGGATGATTCTTATGATGATGAAGATGAATACGATGAATACTGGGACGGTGAAGACGATGACATGGAAGTAGTCGTTGACAGCGCGGAAGGTCTTCAGGTCGCAACAACTTTTGATGGTGAAGGCAATGTGATTGATGTTACTGTCACTCCGGAGGAAGATATTGACCTCTCTGATTCTGATGTCACCTGCCCGCTTAACAGCTTCATCGACCATACTTTGCTGAAGGCTGATGCAACCGTTGAACAGATCACAAAGCTTTGTCAGGAAGCACGTGAATATCGTTTCGCTTCTGTATGTGTAAATTCCTGCTGGGTGAGGCTCTGTTCCGAACTGCTGCGGGGTTCCGGTGTTGCAGTTTGTACAGTTGTCGGTTTCCCGCTCGGGGCAATGATCCCGGAAGCCAAGGCTTATGAAGCTGAAGCTGCCATCGAAAATGGTGCGACTGAAATCGATATGGTCATCAATATCGGCGCCCTGAAGTCTCAGGATTATCGCATGGTCGCCAAAGATATTCAGGAAGTCTGTGATGCTGTACATGAACACGGTGCAATTCTGAAGGTCATCATTGAAGCTTGTCTGCTGACAAAAGAAGAAAAAGTCATTGCCTGTTTGCTGGCAAAGAATGCCGGTGCAGATTATGTGAAAACGTCCACAGGTTTTTCAACCGGCGGCGCAACTGTCGAGGATGTCGCATTGATGCGCAGTGTTGTCGGTGATGAAATGGGTGTAAAAGCTGCAGGCGGAATTCGCGATAAGAAAACCGCAGAGGCTATGCTGGATGCGGGTGCTGATCGTCTGGGCGCCAGTGCCGGAATTCAGATCTGTAAGGAATAAATCAATATGTGCGGGAGTTTTGCGCTGATGGTCAAACCCGACGAATTGCAGGCTGCATTCGATCTGGACTTTGTACCACCGGCGCTCTCCCCGTCTGAACATTATTATCCCGGACAGGGTATCCCCGCGGTAGTCAATGCTGCGGAAAGGGTCGTTGAGATCCTGTACTGGGGACTCATCCCCTCATGGGCAAAAGATATTTCCATTGCTAAACACACATTTAATGCCAGAAAAGAAACGCTTCGTGAGAAGGCATCATACCGAATGGCATTCCAGCGAAGGAGATGTCTGATCCCGGCCACTTCATATTATGAATGGCGGTATGCGAATGACCGTAAGATTCCCTATCGTTTTTCTTTGAAGGGAAATAAGGTTTTTATGCTTGCCGGACTTTGGGAGTATTGGGTCGATTCATCCGGTAATGAAGTTTATTCGGGATCGATCGTAACCTGTCCTCCCGGCCGCGGTCTGGAAACCTATCATGATCGGATGCCTGTGGTTTTTGATAAATATAACTGCTGGCAATGGATGGAAGACAGGCCGCTGGATGAATTGGAACAAATGATGGCTCCTGTTGACGCGGATTATTTCGATATAGAATGCCTTGATACGCAGCCTGCTCTGTTCTGATAAATTTCAAAATGAAGTATATGGATAGAAAGATGAAAAGGACCGGGTGAAAAATTTTCCGGATCCTTTACAGTCTGTTTTTTCTTCCGTGTAAAATTACACCTGATAATACAGCTATACCGACACAGGACAGAAGATCCGCAAGCCATTGCAGCGGCGTTTTTTGATAATAAACTTTTACATTATTTTCAGCTGCAGGGTGGATATCGCAAAGGATCAACCCATGCGGGCCTTT
>CACYHU010000129.1 GCA_902774215.1 uncultured Chloroflexota bacterium | reverse complement strand
TATTACGTCAACTGCGAAGATTTGATCAAAAAAACAAACTTCACCCGTCTGATGCGTGATATCCTGCATCAGCTGGAACGCACTTATGAAAAACCGGTGTTGGTGGAATATACCGCCAAGCTGGATATGGTCGATCCGCGCAATATTAATTTCAAAATACAGATCCATAACTGCCGGCCTGCTTCCTTACCTGAAAACATGCGCACTCCGGCCGTTCATTCCAACACAGACGACCGACGAATGCTTTTCACATCGGATTTGTTCATCGGCAGCGGGATTCTTTCCGATATCCGTTATGTGGTTTATGTGGATCCGACATACTATCAAAAGCTGTACGGCAGAACCAAAATTGAATTCTGTGAGCTGTTGAGTGACATCAATCAAAAGCTGAGCCAGGAGAATTTCATCTTCGCAGCCGCTTCCCGCTGGGGTGCGATGGAAAATCACGGAATTCCCACAGAGTACCGACAGATCGCAAATGCCAAAGCGCTGGTCGAACTAAGCGGAACGAGCGATAAGATCCTTTCCGATCCCTTCTGCGGTACCCGCTTTTTCCAATCCATTCTGGAATCCGGTATTTATTCCATTATCACCAACGCGGATAAGACCGAAGATATAGATATTTCTTTCTTCAACGACAGTGTGGACCTCACAGAAGATTTTGTCGGTGTACCGCCGAAATTTAAAAACTGCGTACGCATCCTGTCGACCAAAAACTGGTATGGGTCCCGCAGCCTGACCATTGAAATGGATCAGGATACAGGGATCGTCCAGGCTTATTTTATCTGATTCATCGAGAGCAAATTATGAAAAGAACCATTGTTTTTATTCTGATGCTGATGTGCATATTTGCCGTATCAGCCTGTTCAAAAAAATCGGACAGCTCCGAAGCTGTGAAACCCGTTGAAGCTTTTTATGACGCCATCGTTTCTCAGAACCGGGACCGTGTCAGCGCTATAACCTGCGCAGCATGGGAAAAAGATGCACTGCGGGATGTGGATGCTTTCATGGGTGTGAAGTCGGAATTGAAGGATTTTTCCTGTTCCGTGAGCAGTGAAGGAAAGGATGAAGCGACCGTTATCTGTAAAGGAGCCATTGCAGCATCCTACGGTACGGAAGTCACTGACTTCCCGCTTGACCAGCGTTCACATAAGGTGATCAAAGAACAGGGTGAATGGCGGATCTGCGGTTACTGATAAAAAATGGATAAACTTTCAGCAAAAGACGTACTGATCGCTTTTCTGATCGCTCTGCTGATCATCGGGCTCATCATTATGACAGCTGATGACGCCCCGCAATGGATCTATCAGGGTTTCTGAAATGCAGCTGCCGGATATTTTTCTCCTGGCCTTTTTATTGATACTGATCCGGCTGCTCCCCGGACAAAATCTGCGCCGCGGAGCGATGCTTGTCTGCAGCTGTGTTTTCGTTTTCATGTTTCAGCCGGTCCTGCCGATACGGGGGCTGGATTTCAGTTTTCCGCTATGGACAATTCTCCTGACAGTCTGTGTGTACGGTGCTTTCAGCAGGGAAAACCCGCTTAAGTCCCGCCAGAACCTGATCGATTTTGCCTTCATCTTCGGCACTCTGCTGCTGATCTCTCTTACCCGCTTTTTCAGCTACGACGGCATTCTCTCCGCTTCACGGCCTCCGCAGCTAAGGGGAATCCTGCCGGTAATAGCCGCCGGTGCCGCACTTTCCTTTCTGCTGAATACCGCGGCATGGAGGGACAGCAAATGGCCGGCGAAATTATTCATCTGGCTGATCCTGATCATACTGATAGTTTTGAAAACCCCGCAGCTGGCTTTGCTTTTCAGCCGTTCTGCGCGGTCTCTGAACGGACAGTCCGCAGAACTGGCACTGAGTACGGATATCCGCTGGTTCGGCTTTTCCTATATTGCCTTCCGGCTGCTTTCCATACTCATTGACACGCTGAAAGGGAGAAAAGCTGATCTGAGTCTCGGAGATTTTCTCGTGTATGTCTGTTTCCCTCCCGCCCTTTCGGCCGGACCGATCGACCGTTGGGATCGTTTTACAAAAGAATACACAGCCGGACCGAAAAACCAGGCCGCGGCGGATATACTGTCAGGCTTCGGGCAGATCGCTCTCGGTCTTTTCCACAAATTTATTCTCGCGGATGCTTTGGCAAAAATGGCGCTTTCGGCACAAAATGCCGGCCAATTCATCCATACCGGCTGGGCCTGGGCTGCACTTTTCGCGTATGCCCTTCAGATTTTTTTCGATTTTTCCGGATACAGTGAAATCGCTGTCGGGCTTGGAATGCTCTTTGGTATCCACCTGCCGAAAAATTTTGATCACCCCTACCTGAAACCGGATCTGACAAAATTCTGGAGTTCATGGCATATGACTCTGACACAGTGGATCCGTTCCTACGTTTTCAACCCGCTCACCCGGACGTTACGCGGGAACAAAAATCATCCGCTGCCTCAATGGCTTATCGTCCTCATCACCCAGCTGACAACAATGCTTCTCATCGGGTTGTGGCATGGCGTCACTTTAAATTTTGTTATTTGGGGTCTGTGGCATGGGATCGGACTCTTTGTCCACCAGCTTTATTCCCATAAAACCGCCGCATGGCTGCGTTCGATGAGCAGCGGGGTTCAAAAGATTTATACCGTCTTCTCCACGCTGCTCACCATATTGTATGTCAGTCTCGGCTGGATCTGGTTCGTTGTACCGGACTTTTCCGGCGCTTTAGCCTTTTTCGGGAGGTTGTTCGGATGAAGAGACTCTTCAGTATCAGTGGCCTTGTCCTGGTTTTTCTGGGATTATTGGCCGGACTCTGGCAGGTCATCCAGCCGCTTGACAGACTGAACCGCGTCAGCCTGTACAACAGCATTTTTCCGGGAAGGGAACGGCTTCCTTTCGGCGAAAGCCCGCAAAGCGCTTATAATTTTTCCATCGGCAGTTTGGATGCCGCTTTTGCCTCACACAAAATCAACGCTTCAGTAAAAAAGGATACAAATGAATTCCGCATCGCTGCCATCGGGGATTCCTCCGGCTGGGGAACGCTTCTCCGCCCGGAAGAAACGTTCTGCGCACGGCTGGACGGAATGGCCCTTTCCGACGGAAGAACCATCCGCTGTTATAACCTGGCTTATCCGACACTTTCCCTTGCGAAAGACTATCTGCTCCTGAACAGGGCAATGACATATGATCCGGATCTCATTCTCTGGCCGCTGACGCTGGAATCTTTTCCGAATGACAAACAGACCTCCAATGAGCTGATCCTGTCGAATTGGGATGAATACTGCAGTCTATTCCCGGAAAAAGCCGGAGAAGAGAAGGTTGTTACACCTCTGGAGAAATCTGTCTGGGGCGAACGCAGAGAAGCAGCAGACTGGCTGAGGCTTCAGCTTTACGGCCTTATGTGGGCCGGCACCGGCATTGACCAGGATTATCCTGCAGAATACCCGGCGGCACAGGTGGATCTGGATGAAGACAACAGCTTCCATGGGATCGAAGGCCCGCTGACCGAAGATCTGCTCGCATGGGATATTCTCGAAAAGGGGATGGACCGGGCAGGCTCAACCCCTGTACTGCTGATCAACGAACCAATGCTTATCAGTGATGGCGAAAATTCCAAAATCCGATATAATTACTATTATCCGCGTGAAGCATACGACAGTTGGCATCAGGATCTGACCGGCCGCGCGGAAAAAAACGGTTGGTATCTGCTGGATCTGTGGAACAGCCTTGAAATTCCGGATTTCACAAACAGTGCGATCCACTATAACGCGGAGAGTGCTCTCCGCCTTGCAGACCTTGTGTTTGCGGAAATTGAGAAGATCATAACGAATGGACCCTTATCATAGGCAATCACTGCAAATAATTTTTCTCACCTTTGCTGCCATACTTTTCTCAATCAGCGGGTATGCTGCCGCACGATCCCCCGAAGATTTTGGACGGACCTGGCAGGATCTGCCTGTTATTCCGGAATTTACTGATCATGCAAGGGAGATCCTGAAGGCAGGGATCGCGGCAGGGCATGATCCGCACGCATTCACAAAGGTTGGGGACTGCGATACATCCACATCCTGGTATCTTTCAGATTATGACCGCGATCAGGTCTATTATGATCTCGGAGAATATGAATATCTGCAGAACGTGATCGACTTTTTTCACGGCTCATTTGCCCGGCTGAGTTTTGCCGCTAAACCGGGTTTTTCAGCCGCGTCGACCCTTTCGACCTTTTTCATGAATTATGAATACTGCTATTATGATGAACTCCCGCTCACCTGTGAATACCGGATCCATGATCCGGTCGCTGTACTGATCTCACTCGGCACAAATGACGGCTACAATCCGCCGGTCTTCAAAGAGAATATGCGTAAGATCATTGATATAACACTGGAACAGGAACGCCTGCCGATCCTCATGCTCAAAGCGGACAATGTTGAAGGAGATTTCTCTATCAACCAGGACATCGCGGATCTTGCGGCGGAGTATGATATTCCGGTATGGAATTTCTGGGCTCCCGTGCAGAGCCTGAAAAACCATGGTCTGCAGGAGGACGGCATCCACCTCACTTATTTCAGCAATTACTTTTCAAACCCAAAGACCTGGGAGACTGCCTTCGCGTACAGGAATCTCACTACGTTACAGGTGCTTGAAAAGCTGCAAACCGAAATTGTCAAAATTTTAGATAATCAAACAAAGGAATAACACAAAATCATGGAAGAAATTATTGACCTTTTGTCAGAAAAAATCACAAAAAATCTGCTCAAAGATCCAAAGATGAAGCTTGATCCTTCGGAACCGCTTATCTCGACCGGTCTGCTGGATTCATTCAATCTGGTGGATCTTGCTCTCATCGTGGAAGAAACTTTCGGCGTCCGCATCGAGGATTTTGAACTGAACGCGGATACCTTTGATACACTCGAGCAGCTGGCGCAGATCATCGCAGAACGTCAGTAAATCAAAAATAATACGGAGTCAGTCCTGATATATGCCGCATTCACGGCACAAAAGACTGGCTCCGTATTGTTAATATCCGTAATTTATCCGGTTGCAATTGCTATTGGGGAACTGAAAAGCAAAAATTTCGAAGTTAAATTAAAAGATGTTGGCGTATCTGACAATTGTTCAATACGCCAACACAGTACCCCGGATGGGACTCAAACCCACAACCTAAGCAATAGGAGTTTCAGCCCCACCGGGGGGATCATTCCGAGTAAAACTTACGAGGAGCTGTTTGCATATCTGAAAATTATCAAATTCGACAACAATTTAGCCTTACGAAGAGACTTTTTGAAATAATAAAAAAATAATCGTTAAATGGCATTATTCTGTGTTACCGGTATACTGCCGGCTGCAGCCGCTGCACACACCTGTGTGGACACAGATGACACCTCCGCAGGCGGGACAGACCCACGTTCTCCGCTCGCGCTCCAGAAAAGCAGCCATACCCGCCTTCCGGATGGCACGCAGATTTTCCAGCGGAGATTCGCGGAGCGGATACTGCGACCCGTACCGGGTTTCCTTTTCCATGACGTCAGCGCAGGGGAAATCCGGGCACTCATCACAGAACAAATACCCGTTTGCCCTTCTCTTTTCACATAGGATGATGCCGCATCTTGCCGAACAGAACTCCGGCTTGTTGTCGTTTGGGCCGCGGCATCCGGCACAGGGACCGGTCTCTGCCAGCGCGCGCTTGCAGATGCTGCAATCCAGCCCGCATGGGGCAATCATATCCGGGGTAAACATTTCCTTCAGACCTCCTCGCTCGTTCCGACCGGTTGATCGGTAATACATGATCTCGCAGTCACCACTGTCAGTGAAGCGTTCGATCTCATATTCCAATCTGCCTTCCTGATAGATCTTATCATAGATCTCCCCAAGATCCGCTGTCCGTCTCCGAACCGTAATCCATCCTGAATCCGGCAGTGTTATGGCTCGATCCGCTTCGTCGATCTCCCCATCGGCCAAGCCAATGATATACTCAATGGATCGTTCCGTCCAGCCATACCCGAGACCCTGCAGGTTCACCCGGCCATACTTCACCGCAAGCTCATCCCAGAATGCGCCGATCGTTACAAATTGGCGATTGTTTTCCGTGGAAAAAGTCCTGCCGATTCCCTTAAACAGCATTGTTGTCTCCTTTCCGGTGCAGCACCCGTTTCAGAAATGAGCATTAATATGCCGAAAAAGCAACAGCTCTTTTTATTTGATTTATCTTTTTCTTATCCTTGCAGAAAAGATATTGTTCAACAAACAGGTCCTGATATTCGGCAAATTTCATTTTATCCACCTCTTTAGATCACAGACAGTACTTTTTGTTCGATAAAATCGACTCTGTCAAATATCCTCGGTTTGAATGTACCCGTCATACCCACGGATACGTTCATATCTTTGTTGACATAAATTATATTGCCGCTGTCACCGATCGCCGCATAAACATCTCTGTCATCAAAAGGCTTATACCATAAGTATCCGTAGTTCATATATCCGAATCTTTCACCGAGCTTAAGATGCGGCCTGATCATATCATGAATGTATTCTGCAGAGATGACCCTGCTGCCGTTATACATACCGTTATTCAGTACAAGTTCTCCAACAACAGTCATCTCTCTTGCTGACATACACAATCCCCACCCGGCAGTAACTGTGTTCTGAGGATCTGAATACCACTCGTATTTTCTCGGATTCTTATTCATGAGGAAATCAAACTGGTCTTCTTTGGAACTGTCGCCATGTGATATCCGTTTCGGCAGCCCCAGTGGTTCAAACAGATTTCTGTTCGCAAAATCAATGCATTTCTCTTTGCCTGCCCTCTCAATGATGCCTGCAAGGATCTGAATACCAAGTGTCGCATACCTGAATTCACCTGTTATCCCCTTGCGCCCTCCAAGATAATCGAGAATCGCAAGCGTCCAGTCATCTGAAGTACACACCTTTTTCCATGGCTCTGACTTTCCTTTGTACGGAGCTGTCATCGTAAGCAGATGCCGAATCGTTACATCATAGATCGTTTTCTCCCCGCGCTTTACGGAATAATCCGGGAAAAACTCCATCACTTTCTGATCGATACTCCTGATGCAGCCTTTATCCAGAGCGATCCCTGCAAGCAAGCCCATGATACCTTTGGTCACGGAATTGACATTCACTGCATCCCCGGCTGTAAATCCATGCCAGCACTCATCATAAAATGTTCTGCCATCTTTGATGACGTGGATCTGACAGATATTGCTTTCGTTTCCGGTGCTCCCGGAAATGAATCTGTACAGCTGTTCTTTATTCATTACGAAAAACTCCTTTTGGGCATTTATTCAGACGCACTGAGAGGAGGGAAAGATAATTAATAATATATTTCAAGATCAATCCCAAAAATCCCGATTCTGGATCCGTGAAAACTGTTCCATCACCTTCCCGGTAAACCTGAATTTGGCTTTATGTGAAATACTGAATGATATTGGATTCACTTTTTCTTTTCTGGTAAAAGACGAATCCATCTTCAATTTTTATGATACGATAGCCTAATCTTTTGTAAAAAGCATTTGTCCGCTCATTCCAACATGGGGTATCCAGATTAAACTCAGCAGCCCGTGGAAAATTCTTTTCTATGCATTCCATCAAACGAATTCCGTAACCTTTTCTATGATAGATGCTATCAATAAATATTCTGCCAATGTATACGCTGTATTTTGTTTCATTCTGGAATATAATGGCTGCACCTGCCAAATCTTTTCCTATCATTGCTTGATACAAATGCCCATCCCGGGCCATTTGTTTATGCCATTCTACTGAATCAAATTCAGGCGGACACTCACCTTTTACTCCGCCAACATTTACATCTGTTTCAAAAGCTCTGATAGACATATCTACGATATTTTCTACCTGATTTGCCTCTGCTTTGACAATATACATCCCACTTCTCCCAACTGTCTTATACGAAATATTTGTTTTTTATGTTTTACCCCTCTTTTGATCAATGTCCCCGCCTCTTCTCCTTTTTCTTCGTCTGCTTTAATTCAAATCGGCGCTGCCCCTCCATCTCCCGTTCTTCACGGCTGATCTGCCTGCGCTCCGTCTTCATTTCATCCCGCTGTCTTTCCAGAGCCTGTTGGGATTTTGTGCCTATACCGGTGTTCTCCAAATGCTTTCTGGCATTTCGGCTTCTTCTTTTGGGATTGTCAGCCGCCTGTCTTGTTTCAATTTCAATGGCCGGACTGAAAACCAGTTCATAGTAATGCTGCAGAACGTATTCCCAGATCTTATAATCTTTCGGCTCTGCGCCGAAGGTCACTTTACAGACAGACAGCTTCCCATCTTCCATGCGTTCAAAGACGCCAACCCAAAATGGATCTTCGAAGAATACGGTCAGACTCGCTTCCATTTTTCTGTATCACACGCCGCTGTTCACGATGGCAGCGTACTGATTCTCGGAAATCATGGGGGAAGTGATCTCTGCCAGCAGAGAAGCGGCAATTTCTCCCTTTTTGGCGTATTGCCGTCCGGCCTGTTTGATCAGCTCCAGTCTTGGCACAGTCACAACTGCCGCTTCCGGCGTATTGAACATCGGGCTCTCCGGAACGGTGATGACCGTGTGGTCACAGGGGAAGCACAGCTTGAACTGCATGACCGCAGGTTCAAAATTCTGCCTGCTGTTAGGGAAACCGCATCCGCAGATCATGAGGTATTTCAAATGGCTGAAATCAGCCTGTCCGACATGCTCGTACCTGTCGCCGACCTTCTGCATCGCCATGCTGGAAAGGGGAAGCGTGCG
>CACYHU010000128.1 GCA_902774215.1 uncultured Chloroflexota bacterium | reverse complement strand
ATGGATCAGGGGCATATCATCGAAACCGGTACCCACGAAGAATTGCTTGCGAAAGGCGGTACCTATCACCAGCTCTATATGACTCAATTTGAGGGAAGCGCGACATAGTGTATATTGGGATTTTTGAAATGCCGATAAAATTTGTACAGAAATTTTTATAATTTTTGTCGTATCTGTTCAGAATGAAGCATACAAGTGACAGGCCTTTTGTACGGACTTCACCGCGGCAAAAGGCCTGTCACTTGTGTTGTGCTGTCTGATTCTTAACAACTGCTTTTTGCCTATAATAACAATCGTTTATGGATTGAGGCATGAATGAAAAAAAGTAGTGAATACATAAGTCATCTGCTGTTATATGCCCGTGCGATGGCGAAATGGGGCGCAGTCTCAATTGTTGTCGGATTGTTGTGCGGGCTGTTGGGTTCAGCGTTTCATTTTGGAGTGAGCCGGGTCACGTTGATCAGGGAAATGCATCCCCTGATCATTTATTCGCTTCCTGCTGCCGGTCTGTTGGCGGTTGCTGTTTACCGGTTGTTCCATACTGAAGGACAAGGGACCAATAACATTTTACAGGAGATCCAGGACGGGAAAGGTATATCGCTTTCTCTGATACCAGCGATTTTTCTGACAACCGTATTGACGCATCTCGCCGGAGGTTCTGCCGGACGGGAAGGTGCCGCTCTTCAGATGGGCGGCGGAATCGGTTACAATACCGGGAAGCTGCTGAAGCTTGATGATCGGGATCTGCGGACTGCTACGATGATAGGTATGGCGGCTTTTTTCTCTGCGCTTTTTGGTACACCGCTGGGTGCCGCGGTTTTTTCGCTGGAAGTGATCAGTGTCGGGCTTATTTATCATGCGGCTTTTGTTCCCTGTTTTATTGCGGCACTGACTGCATATGGGGTTTCTTTCCTGTTAGGTATCAGTCCGGAGCGGTTTGCTGTTGTTGTACCTCCGCTGAACCTGCTGATGCTGATTCGTACTGCAATTCTTGCGGTCTTCGGCGGGACTTTGTCAGCAGTTTTTTGCTGGACCCTTCATTTCACTGAGCATAAGCTGGATAAGCTGTTTAAAAATCCATGGTTGAAAGCTTTTGCAGGCGGTGCGGTGATCCTTATACTGACTTTACTGCTTGGCGGTGATTATAACGGCGCCGGTATGGGTATTATAAAAAGGGCTGTTGAAGAAGGCAAAGCGGTTCCGGCAGCTTTCTTATGGAAGATGATTTTTACTGCCATTACACTGGCAGTCGGCTTTAAAGGCGGTGAAGTGGTCCCGAGCTTTTTCATCGGGGCGACTTTTGGCTGTGTTTTTGGTCCGCTGCTGGGTATGCCTGCCGGTTTTTCTGCGGCGGTTGGATTGATCACGGTCTTCTGCGGTGCTGTCAACTGTCCGCTGGCATCCATCTTTTTGGCTGTCGAACTTTTTGGTGCGGAAGGAATGCTTTATTATGCGCTTGCCTGCGGGCTGAGTTATGTCTTCTCAGGTTACTCTGGCCTTTATTCCAGCCAGCGGATCCTTTATGATAAACTTAAAGCCCAATTTATTGACGTTCGGACCAATGCCTATCACGAAGGTGGAAAGAAATAAATTCAGTAAGTATTTATTTTGGCTGACTTTATAGGAAATAGTGTATATCAACGTATTTATAAAAAAATATTATAGAACTTGCAATAAATTGATATAGAAAAACACTTGACAAATAGAACGAAATAATTTAAAATAATATACAACATTGTAGAATAAAATTTTTGTATTAGGTAGGTATTAAGAAAAAAATTTAATAATAAAAGTGCTCTGAAACAGGTCGAGGATGCAGGAGTATCTTGTTTGAATCATGCAGAAGTAAAGCCTGATTAGAACATTTGCATTTTTCTCATACGGTAAGTATTAATGGATTTCCGTTTGTGAAAAGCGTTCCGTCTGATATGTTTATTTCTGAACCGTCAATAAGGTTTTTATATGTTCCGTCGGGAATGTCGATCCTGACTTCGGTTTTTTTAGATCTCAGGCTGAAAATGCCGAATTTCTTTGTTTCCCCGTTGAGACGGGTCATCACAGCGGTATGAGTATCGTCTTGCGCATAGGCGAAGAATGCGTCGTTCGGAGAAAGCATCTCTTTTTTGATTCCCCCGAGTGTCTGCAGGAAAGAGCTCAGATCATGACCTGTGTTCCGGTTGATGTCCTCTTTTTCAAACAGGCTGGGACACCGGTCATCAGCCCATTCCTGTCCCGCATACAGCAGTGTGGTGCCCTTGAGAAAATAAAGCATTGCCGTATAGTTTAAAAGGTTATTTTCTTCCTGAACGAAGGATGCGATCCGGGGCTGGTCATGATTCTCCAGAAAACGCATTTTGTTGTAGTTCTCCGGATATATTGCTTCCTGAAATTCCAGAAGATCGATCCACTGGGAAAGCGGTGCTTCACCCTTCAGATATTTATCGAAGACGGTGCGGATGTCATATTCATATTCAAGGTCGAAGGCTTCATACAGCTCCGGGTCGCGGGTACAGTTCAGACCGGTGCTGCGGAGATATGCACCGAACTCTCTGTGAACACTTTCTGCGAGCCATATAAATCCGGGATGGATCTTTGCCACTGCTTCTCTTGCCCGTTTCCAGAAATCAAGAGGAACCAGAGATGCGACATCACAGCGAAATCCATCAACGATTTTTGACCACATGGTCAGAGATTCGATTTGATAATCCCACAGCTCCGGGACAGAGTAATCCAGGTCGATCACGTCGCTCCAGTCTCCTACATGGTTTCCCGGTGTCCCGTCCGGCCGTTTATAGAAGAATTCGGGATGTGTCTCCCATAACACTGAATCCGGTGAGGTGTGGTTGTATACCACATCGATCATCACTTTCATTCCCCGCTTGTGGATTTCATCACACAGGTTCCGAAAATCGGACATTGTCCCATAAGCCGGATTGACTGCTCTGTAATCCCGATTCGCATAGGGACAGCCCAGACTTCCCTTTTTTCCTTTTACTCCGATAGGATGGATGGGCATGAACCATATAATATCTGTGCCGAGCGCTTTGATGCGGTCAAGGTCCGGGATGATGGAATTGAAGGTTCCTTCCGGTGTATGAACACGTACATAAATAGAATAGATAATTTGGTTTTGCAGTTTTGGATCTGTGTTGTGTGCCATGAATGAACCTCTCCGATGATGAAAATAAAAAGGTGGCAAAGCCACCTTTATTATATCAAAAAAACAACGATGAGCTGCGAACTGCGAAGATTACATCAGCTTGCGGAACATAGCCTCGAAATCTTCCAGCGTAGCTGGACGCGGATTACCCGGTGCACAGGCATCGGCTGCTGCAGATTCGCAGAGGAAAGGCAGATCTTCTTTGCGCAGTTTTTCCAGTTTTGTCGGGATGCCGACATCCACGGAAAGCTGCTGAACGGCATCAATGGCAGCTTTGCGGTATTCATCCTGGCTCATACCGGTGGTATCGATGTCGAATGCTTCTGCGATTGCCTTGAATTTTTCACCTGTATATTCTTTGTTGAATTCCATAACAATGGGCAGCATCATTGCGCAGGCGACGCCGTGAGGAGTATCATATACAGCACCGAGAGTGTGTGCCATGGAATGGGCAATGCCGAGGCCGACGTTGGAATAAGCCATAGCAGTGACATACTGGGCCAGAGCCATACCTTCACGGCCATCGGGATCGTTGGCAACAGCCTTGCGAAGGTTCTTCGCGATCAGTTTGATGGCTTCGAGATCGAGACAGTCAGAAAGTGCCCATGCCCCTTTGGTTGTATAGCCTTCAATGGCATGTGTCAGAGCATCCATACCTGTAGAGGCGGTAAGACTTTTTGGCATAGAGGACATCATGTCAGGATCCACAATGGCAACATCCGGAATATCGTTAGGATCGACGCATACGAATTTGCGTTTCTTTTCAACATCGGTGATGACATAGTTGATGGTGGATTCTGCACCTGTACCACCGGTAGTCGGGACAGCGATGGTGAAAACGGTGCGGTTCTTTGTTGGTGCAACGCCTTCAAGGGAACGTACATCATAATATTCCGGATTATTGACGATGATTCCAATGCCTTTACCGGTATCCATGGAAGAACCGCCGCCGATGGTAATCATGAAATCTGCGCCGCATGCTTTGTAGGCATTTACACCGCGCTGGACATTTTCGATGGTCGGGTTCGGTTTGATATTTGAGTAAATTTCATATTCGATACCATTGGCTGACAGAAGATCAGTAACTTTCTGTGTAACACCGAATTTTATAAGGTCAGGATCGGAAGCAACAAAAGCTTTTTTGAACCCTTTGGATTTAACGATCACGGGAATCTCATTGATCGCACCATGCCCATGGAAAGACATGCCATTCAATACGAAACGATTTACTGCCATTTTTTCTCCTTATTGATTACTCAGCCTTGAGGCTGTATTGCGTTAGTGACACATTATCACTATATCTATTTTAGCATAAGGATAGGTGAAAATAGAAGATTAATAATTCTCTGTTTTGAATTTTGGAACGATTTTGGAATGATGCTGAAAGATGTTGCTGAAGATTTCAGAATTACTGTTTGTTTGTGATTTTTCTGAGTATTACGACAATCAGGACTCCTAAAGCAACACCGATAAAGTCTTTAAAGAGGTCGATCAGATCAAAATGACGCGTCGGCAGAGGGATTTTTATCATCTCATCTATAATACCGATCAGAAAACCAGCGCATAAAGCCTTTTTCCATCCTGCAAAAAGACAAAGAGAAATACCGAGTACAAAATATTCAGGAAGATGGGCATTGCTTCGGACAGTCGGACTGTCCCAAATGATTCCATGGTTTACCAGCCAGCTTCTGACACTTTCACTCAATCCCATTGTTTGTGCCGGTGATTGAAAAGTCAGATAAAAAATTCACGCAATGATAATGACAGCCCGAAAACCCAAAAATTTTTTCATTTTATTTGCCGGAATTATATACCTCTTAAAAATATGGTTTGCGGTTTTGCATCGGATTCAGTTCGGAGAGAAATCAAAGAAGACTTTTATATCAGTGATTCTGTTCGGTTATTGGTTTTTTATGCAGAAATAGTCAAATTCATTTTCAGGCATAGGCTTGGCAAAGTAGAAACCCTGGAACAGTTTACAGCCCATATCGACCAGCATTTCATATTGATCATGGGTCTCCACTCCTTCGGTGAGAGATGTCACCCCCAAATCATCCGAAAGCTTTACGATATGGTTTAGAATTTTCTTTGCCTTATTGTCATTATTGGATTTTTTGAGGAAGACCATATCGAGTTTAATAACTTCAACCGGCATATCTTTCAGCATATTCAGAGAAGAATAACCGCTGCCAAAATCATCCATTTCGACCATAAAACCGTTTTTCTGCAGATTATTCAGTACTTTTACACGATTTTCGATATCTTCCATCATGGCAGTTTCTGTAATTTCCACCCGCATTTTTGACGGATCGACATCATATTCACTGACAACCGTTTTGATTTCTTCAGCGACATCCATGAAATAAAAATCTTTTGGCGAGATATTCACTGAGATAAACAAATCCCGTCCTTCTTTTTTCCATCGTGCCAGGATCTCACAGGCATACCGCCACATATATTTATCTACTTCGGCAATCATCCCGTTCCGTTCGAAAACCGGCATAAATGCACCTGGATTCAGAAGCCCGTCAACAGGATGCAGCCAGCGAACCAATGCTTCAGCACCGACGACTTTCCCGTTCCTGTCGACGATCGGCTGAAGATAAGGGCGTATCTCCCGTGTTTCCAACGCTTTATGGAGCTGGGAAGAAATCAATTGATCCCAAAGGATCTTCTCTTTCATATTATCATCATAATAAGCGATGTGTTTCGAAAAATCATCTTTAATAGTCGAAAGCGCTACTCTGGCACGGTCAAACATGACTGATACGTCCAACCCGGGTTCGACAATTTTGTAAACGCCGAGATGTACCAGGAGCGGATGTTCCAGTTTTCCGTCTTTGATTGAAAAGTTTGTCAATTCATTTTCAATATGTTCTTCATCGAATTGATCGATGGGAAGACAGATACCAAACATATCTCCCGCGATCCGTCCATAGATGCTGCCATCGGAAAAATTATTTTTTACCCAGTCAGCAAGACGCTGTAATGCATAATCACCGAATTCATTACCGTAAATATCATTGATGACTTTGAAATTGTTGGCATCCATGAAAACAACGTAATATTCAGTGTCAGTATTTGTTTGGATCGCTTTTTTGATCCGCTCATACAGGTATTCTCTTGTATACAGACCGGTCAGCATATCATGTCTGGCAATATATTGCTGTTTCTCATAAGCCCGTTGTTCTTCTGTATTGTCACGGATGGATAAATATGAACCGTTGATCCTGTTGTGATCATCAGATACAGCACGTTTTTCCAGAATATAATGGCGTAAGTTTTCACCGGTTCCGGATGTGAATTGAGATCGTGTGATATTTTCACTGCTTCTCAGATTTGTGAGGTTAAACATTTTGATCAAACGGTCGGTTGCCGGTTCGAAGTTATTTTCATCGAGATTTGCCAGTTTGATGCCCGGCTCATTTGCCCAGATGCAGCGCCCTATTGCGTCAAAGAAAAATAACGCATCCGGCATGTCGGATGCAATATTTGCCAGCATTCTGTCAAGCAGGCGCATTGGCCTGTAGTAGAGTGAAAAGTAGAAGACTATCAGGCCAAAAACACCAAATCCAATCATGGATCGATCGATTGGACTTCCGGAAAAAATATAGAAGGTTTCCCAAATTCCCACCAATATCATCGTTATCAGCAAGGTCGAGTAACGTTCGGAGTAAATACGCGGCACACGGATCACTTTTACAATGAAAATGATGAGAACTGCGAAAAATATCCCATAATCTACAATTCTGTGGAATATCTGTCCGAAATATGGAATCAGTTTGTAATAATCAGCTCCCTCCACAATAATAGCTTCAGTGGAGAAGGCCTGATGGAAAAAGGGATTAAAGAAGTATTGGATAGTGTCGATTGTCAGCAGGCTGTAGACAAAATTTTTAATCGTTTTGTTAGGCCAGTCAAGAAGACAGTATGCAAGTGTAAATTTCAACAGGGCAAATATGACATAGTTCATGCCCAGAAAGTAGATATAATAACCGATTTTGGAGACAATTTCGTTTGTTGAGGCAATTATGATCAGGTTTCCGGTTACAGGCGGAATCAAACCCGTGAGCAGTAATGCCACGGATTTTCCTATGCTTTTCTTTGATTTTCTGGCAATGAGTTGGCAGACGATCAATGCCGCGATCAATATGCTGAAAATTATTACAAAGCTCTGCCGGATCATTTAACCTCATATCCTGTTTTCTGTTTGATCTCTTCACAAAAAACAGTAAAGGAATATTTAATCTATTTATCAAAAATGTATTTTCGTCTATAAATATATTGTTGTTTGCCTCTAATTTATAAAAATTATAGCATGAAAATAGTTTAAAAGGGAGAAAAAATTTGAAAATATTTTTATTGGTTTTTATTTTGAGACCTTTTTCAAAAGTGAGATGAATTTTGGCAGGCTGTGGACAAAAAGTTCATATCCGATTTGGGATATTGGAAGATCCCATGCACCCGGAGTGATCACTACTTCTCCTCCCAAACCGCGTTTGAATTGATAAACACCCCACATGCGGTCTGATTCAGTGAACTCATCCGGAGCTCCCCAAAGATCGTAAATAGTGCAGCCTTTTTCTTTGGCAAGCTTGATTGCTTCCCATTGCAGCAGGTAGTTGGGCATTTTTTCCCGATGTTCCGAACCGGACATACCATAAACGTAGCGTGCTGTTTTTCCGGTTATAAAAATCATCACAGCAGCAACCATTTTCCCTTCAACTTCAGCGATAAGAGGTGTCAGCATTCCGGCTTTATAAAATCTCTGCCAGACATCCAGGTAGTAATTCTTTTCCCTGATCAGGAATCCGTCACGTGCTGAGGTTTCCGCATACAGATTTGCAATCGGTTCAAAATCAGAAGGATTTCCACGCCGCACACTTACATTTTTTTTCTCTGCCAGGCGGACTTTGTATCGGGTCCTCTGCTTCATGTTTGATAAAAGCTCATCCAGCGAAGGCTTAGTATTGATCCAGACGGAATTAGCAAACTGGATCTGCTGTGGAGAATGACGCCAGCCATGCTCCTGATAATAAGCCAATAGTTTTTGTCCGGTTGTCTCCGGACGAAATTCTTCGGTCCCGGGTTCACCGAATGAAACCGGAATATCCGGATCTATTTTTATGAATAACGCTCCCTGAGTTTTGGCGAAATCAGTCAAATCTGCAAGCACAAGGTCCCGGAGGGATTCGTTGCTCCAATCCATCAGCGGTCCGCGAGGTACATAGAGAAAACTTTTTCCACTTGGAAGAGGACCCGCTTTGATCGGACGCTTCAATACCAAGGCAGCAGCCTCAACAGTACCATCTTCTTTTTTCCATAATTTAGGATAAGCTTCCCATCCCATGCGGCTTTTTACTTCAGCCCATTGAGATGTCTGGAGCAGTGATGCACCCGGAAGAGCAGCTATGACCTCATTCCAGTTATCGGGAATAGTGTTTTCTGATGTCATGAGTGAGCACGCTTCTTTCGTTCTGCTTCGGCGAATTTCATTGCTTTATAAGGGAGCTGTGAGTACACATAGTCAAAAGAGCCCATTGTCCGCCTAACCTCACCTCCAAAACCCCGTTTGAAGCGATAAACAGGCCACAATCTGTCATGTCTGTTCTGGAATTGTTCCTCAAGAACAGATTCTTCCTCATCCGGAACACCCCAGAGATCATATTCTGTACATCCGGCTTCCTTGCAGATCTTCATTGCTGTCCATTGCATGATGTAATTCGGCATTCATTCGTGGAAGCTCCGTAAAGGTAATATCCGCGTTTTCCTTCTATGAATAACATCATAGCGCTGAGCGGTTTGCCCTGATAAGAGATCAGAATGATTCTCCCTTTTTTTCCATTGTGAAAGCAATCAAGGCATTTTTTATAATAAGCTTCTGTATGAACAGAAAACTCATCCCGGCTGCCGGTGGTGACCATCATATTATGGAACAGGACTGTATCTTCGCTTTCTTCAACGGTGAGATCTTTTTTTTGTGAAAGACGGATGTTATATCGTGTTTTCTGGTTCATTCTGGCCAGCCAGTCATCTTCATTTCCGTCAAGAGAAACCATGATCGTTCTCGGCGGCTGAATTGTGCTGAATGCAGGGATAAATCCTTCCATGCTGTATTCCAGGGAGTCTGCTTCCGGTGTATTGCTCCAAAAATCAGGTTCCACACGCAGAAAGACAGCATGATTTTTCCGGCAAAGCTTGTGAATTTCCGGCCATAAACCGCCAAAATCGCTTCCAAATGGTCCGCGGGGAATATAGGCAGCCTTCAGTCCGGCGGGCAGAGATCGCAAAAGAACCATCGCTCCGGCTGAGCCTTCCCGAACAAAGAAAGGATTCCATTTAAAACCGGATTTTAATTCACCCCATTCTGCATCCTGCAGGAGAGAGTGATCCGGATTCTCTTTGCAGAACTCCTGCCATTCTTCTTTGGTCAAAATTGCCATAATTCCTCAGATATTGATTAATTATCCAGCAAATTAGCGTCCGGAATAATTCCGTTCAGCAGTTTGCGGATCTCATCTTCTTTTTCATTTTCTGCCAGGTCCCGAAGCCGTTCCACCAAAGGTTCAAGTTTTTCTGCGGGGATCAAATCGTGACGTTCAAGCTTGAAGATATCAGGATGGATCGTTGGTTCTAATACCTGTCCTTTATTCCAGAGATCCTCGCTGAGCTTTTCACCGGGGCGCACACCGGTAAATTGGATCTCGATATCCCTGCCGGGTTCCAGCCCGGAAAGCCGGATAAGGTCTTCTGCCAAGTCCAGAATCCGTACCTGCTTTCCCATATCCAATACGAATGTTTCGCGGTTATTGCTCAAACCAGCCGATTCCAATACAAGATAAACAGCTTCCGGGATCGTCATGAAATAGCGTTCCATTTTCGGATCGGTTACAGTTACCGGACCGCCTTTGCGAATTTGTTCCTGAAAAATCGGGACAACACTGCCGCGGCTGCCTAAAACATTGCCGAAGCGGACAACGGTATATTTCGCGTCAGTCCCGATGGATTCATTAAGAACAATGTTTTCTGCAACCCGTTTTGAGGCACCCATAATGTTTACCGGACGGACAGCTTTGTCTGTAGAAATCATTACGAATCGTTCTGCATTGAATTCTTTTGCGGTGCGTACAACATTTTGGGTCCCGATGATGTTATTTGTTACGGCTTCAGATATATTCACTTCCATCAGGTGAACGTGTTTATGTGCCGCGGCATGAAAAACGATCTGCGGATGGTATTTTTCAAAGACCCAGCGGATGCGTTTGAGATCTCTTACATCCACAATAACAGGTTCGACGTCCAATTCAGGAAATTCTGAATTTAATCGGAAAAGAGTGCCGAAAATACTGTTTTCCCCGTGGCCGAGAAGAAGCATCTTTTTTGGATTCCAGCGCGCGGTTTGTCTGGCGATTTCACTTCCGATTGAACCGCCTGCTCCTGTGATCAGAACGATTTTATCCCGTAAAATAGGTCCGACGTTGTCCTGATCCAATTTGACCGGATCACGCCGCAATAAGTCAGTGATTTCAACTTCGCGAACCCGGTTGATATTGACAGATCCGCCTAACAGCTCATAAATTCCGGGCATTGTCTGGAAAGGAACTTCTTTTTTCCGGCACACATCGGAAACAAGGCGCAGAACCCTGCCGGGTGCGCTTGGAATAGCGAAGAGAACAGTATCTACATAATAACGGTCGATAAGAGTGTCTACCTGGGAAACCAATCCAAGTACACGGACTCCATTGACCTCCTGGTTGATTTTGTTTTTATCGTCATCAATAAAACCGATAGGTTTCAGATGAAGCTGCGGGTTTTTCAGCATTTCTTTGCAGACCATTACACCTGCTTCACCGGCTCCAACAATCAGCACACGCTTCATATATTTTTGTGCAGCTCGTGTAGCCCTTGCAGCTTTATGTGAGGCAACCAAACGAATTCCCAATCGGATTCCGCCTACTTCCAGCAAAGAAAGCAAAAAGTCGATAATGGGTACGGATCGCGGAAAACCGGTGAACACATTCAATCTGTGCAATAAAAGCATGATCAGAGTGACACTGACAGAGCTGGTTGCAACCGCCATTACAATCAATCTTAATTCATCGATGCTCGCATAAGCCCAAAGATGACGGTAAAGGCCGAAACGAATATAGATAAGAGGTTTTATGATCAGACATAAAACAAGCATCCATATAGCAGAACTCAGATACATACTGGCAAGAGCCAGATTAAATTCAAAACGAAGCAGATAACTCGCTGCCAGACATACAACGATCATCACCATATCAATGATGAAGATATAGCGGTTTCTGATTCCCTGTTTAATGCGAAAATTCAAGTTTTATCGTCCTTTCAGCCCGAAGATCGTCTTCAGCGTATGGAAAATGACGGAAAGATCCATCAGCAGGCTGCGGTGTTTGATGTAATATAAGTCATATTCCAGCTTAATTGTATTCTCTTCAGTTCCGGCGGCATAATTTTGATTGACCTGAGCCCAACCGGTGAGACCGGGGCGAACCAGAAGTCTTGCACGGTAAAAAGGTACTTCACGCTGAAGTTCTTTTACGATCTGCGGACGTTCTGCACGCGGTCCGACCAGACTCAGTTCCCCGCGCAAAACATTCAGAAATTGAGGCATCTCATCAATATGGGAGCGCCGCAGGAATGAACCAACTCTGGTGATCCTCGAATCGTGTTCAGATGCCGGGCGTGCAACTCCGTCTTTTTCAGCATTTTGAACCATTGTTCGGAATTTGAGCATTTTAAAGGTACTGCCCCGAAGGCCCAGGCGTTCCTGAGAATAAAAAACAGGCCGTCCTGTGTCGATCAGAGTTGCAATTGAAACAAATGGTGTGACTATTGCGAGAAAAACCATTCCCACTAATCCACCGATTATGTCAAACACGCGTTTTGCTATTTCAAAGAAGCCTCTCTCTTCAGACATAGTGAGTGCATCAAATAATGTATCATCCAAATGGTTGCTGATCGCCATTATGACCTGTGTTACCTGGTGTGTTTCGATCATTTTGAAGTAATCTTCTGAACCGCTTAGAACCCGGTATCCTTCTATTTCCATACCGATTTTCCATGGATCGTCATCAATAAAACCAATCACATGATAGGGTACACCCTCAGTTGTATTAATGATTTCAGCAATCTTTTGCCCGGCTTTTCCTGCTCCAACTATGATCGTATTGATGAAAGCATTTTTTACAAAGAAAAAGTGTGTGAATATTCTCTGCCAGAGCAATGTAAATATGGCAGCTGCAATAAAAAAGATTATAACACCGCGCCGTGGGAGTGTTTTTGCCGGAGCAAGGAAGAAAATCAGTAAATAGACCGCTATACATATAAGTGCAGTCGTAATTACAATTCTTAATGTTTTCTGAAAATGATGGACTTCACGAACGTTGTAAAGGGGAACCATCAAAATCAGCCAGAGCAGCGGAAGCAGATAAAACCATGGTTCGGGTCTCTCAAGCAGAAATGAAAATGATATGCCCAGCCAGTCATCTTCTGTTGCCCAGGATAGCAGTGAAACGGCTAATGCAAGCAAAACAGCAACAATATGGCCGAATATCAAAATAAAACGCCTTTCCTTTGGGGTTAGACGCTGTTTGAAGGTTGAACGAATCGAATGTGACTCTGCCATTTTTCACCACTGTTCAACGCGTCTTATTCGGACGCATGAATAGACTTTAATAATATCACAAATGTGGCCGATAATTTAGTTTGCAATGATAATACTGAATGAGCCTTCAGTGCAGAAAATCTACGCTGCCATTTCTCTATTTTTCAATTGCTTGTTTGTGCTTTTTCTCAGGTAAAAAGGTTTATAATTCCATCACTAAATAGGAAACGGCGATATGATCTTTAGACCTGATAATGATAATTCCGTCATTGGAGCAGATTATTATTGTTGTTGGAAACAATTGTTTTTTGTGCTGGTCCTTTTTCTTGCCGGATGCAAAACAAAAGGTTTGCCGGATCCGCAAATTGTTCCCGGACCGTCTGTCAAGGCTTCTGCAACAGCTTTGATTTCAACTGCCGTTCCCACACGCACTGTTTCCCCTACACCTTCACCTGCAAATCCTGCGATTGAACCAACGGCTGCTCCTGTTGTTATTGATTATGATGTGCCTGTTCTTTCTCAGGATGGGTTATTTTTGGATGGTGTCCCCACAGGAGTCGGCTGTGTACCTGTTTGTATAGAAATGATGACTGCTTATTGGAATTCGCTGAATCCCGTTTATCCCGTTCTTGAAGCGCAGGAAATAATTGACCGGAATTCAGCCCAGGGGTATTACATCGCAGGACGCGGTATGTCGTCAATGAATGCGGCAGATGAGCTTGCCGAGATCGGTTATTTTCATAAAATGGAGCTAAACAGTTCCAAAGAGATCCTTCTGGCTGAGTTAAAAGAGCACGGACCGGTTGGAGTTCTTGTAAAAACAAATTGGATCCCGACGACTATGAATCATGCTGCGGTTTTGACTTTTTATGATGAGGTAAGTGATACTGTTACGCTTAATGACCCTTTTTATGGCAGTACTGTAACCTGGAGCTGGGACGCCTTTGACGGTATCTGGTGGTTGAACTATGCGGGTGACAGGGATTATTCAGGAGAAATAGTACGCAGAGTTTACTTTGTGATTTATCCGTATCGGTATTTGGAGTAAAATTGGTCCGTCTAAATATAGATAATAAATGTAATGAGGTGTTGTATGGACTATAGAATCGAACATGATTCGATGGGGGAAATGAAAGTCCCTGCAGATAAATACTGGGGTGCCCAGACGCAGCGAAGCTATCAGAATTTCCGTATCGGTACAGAGAAGATGCCGCATGAGATCATCATGGCGTTCGCATACCTCAAAAAGGCTGCAGCAATGGCAAATTATCGTCTGGAAAAACTGAATAAAGAAAAACTGGACGCGATCAATGCAGCTGCAGATGAGATACTGGAAGGAAAGCTCGATGACAACTTTCCTCTTGTTGTGTGGCAGACCGGCTCCGGAACACAATCCAACATGAATGTCAATGAGGTGATAGCCAACAGGGGAAATGCTATTGCCGGTAAAAAGCTGCTGCACCCCAATGATGATGTCAATAAAAGTCAGAGTTCGAATGATACTTTTCCCACGGCGATGCACATAGCGGCTGTTTTTGAGATCCGCCAGAAATTAATTCCATCCATCGAATCCATGATCGGGACACTCAAACGGCTTGAGAAGGAGAATGAGGGTATCATAAAATCCGGACGTACTCATCTGCAGGATGCCACCCCGATTTCTTTTTCTCAGGAAATCAGCGGCTGGCGCAATATGCTGGAGATCAGCCTGGAACAGATCAATGCTGCGATCCCGGGAATTTCCAAGCTGGCTCTTGGCGGTACTGCTGTCGGAACAGGATTAAATGCTCCGAAAGGGTTCGCTGAAGAGGCCGCCAAGGCTGTTTCTGAACTGACAGGCTATTCCTTTGAAACCGCGGCAAATAAATTCCATGCGCTGACATCCAAAGATGAGCTGGTTTTCATGCATGGAGCCCTGAAGGCGCTGGCTGCAGATCTGATGAAGATCGCAAATGATGTACGATGGCTGGCTTCCGGTCCACGGGACGGACTTGAGGAAATTATTATCCCCGCTAATGAACCGGGCAGTTCTATTATGCCGGGTAAAGTCAACCCGACGCAATGCGAATCGATGACGATGGTAGCAGTTCAGGTGATCGCCAATGACACAGCGATTGCATTTGCCGCTTCTCAAGGAAATTTTGAACTGAACGTATTCATGCCGGTGCTGATCTACAATTTTTTGCAATCAGTTCGTTTGTTATCTGACGGTATGCGTTCTTTTAACGATAACTGCCTGAGCGGTATCAAAGCCAATAAAGAAGTAATGAAGCATAATCTTTATAATTCCCTGATGCTGGTCACTGCTTTGAATCCATATATCGGTTATGAAAATGCTGCCAAAACAGCAAAATTGGCATATGAAGAGAGTATTTCACTTCGCGATGCATGTGTTAAACTCGGATTTCTTACAGGCGAACAGTTTGACGAGGTGTTCCATCCGGAAGAGATGATTTGAAAACTCTGTGCTGATTTTATTATTGCCTATGCAAAAAATGAGAGATTTTATCCGCGTTTTGAGACCTATGATCATGCAGGGTATTTTATGGGGGTCAAGCGGGAAGGCTATCCATATTATCATTATTATGTTCCGCGTCAGTCAGTTTCCTCAGTTCCATAACGGAAAAAAAGCCCAGGAGTTTTGCGGGTATTGAAATTTTGAAAATGCAAACCATTTAAAAACCTATTATAATTGAAATCAGGAGAGGAGAGCAGATTTTTTATCTGTGCTAAACATAATATGAGTGAACAATTTAATCTTAATAACAGATATCAGTTTATGGGACTGATAGGGAAAGGCCGTTTGGGCGATGTTTACCGGGCAGCGGATAATTTTTTCCGCAGAGATGTTGCGCTGAAAATGCTTCGGCGGGAAAGCTGTTCACCGGAGTTTCTTCAGTACTTTACAAATCGTTATGCACAGCAGATTTCCATGCTGGGGAAACTGAATAATCCTTCAATTATCAAAGTTTATGATTTTACCACATTGAACGGCAGCCCTGCCTGGACTATGGATCTTTATCAGGGAACCAGTTATTCACAATATACAGGGAAACAGATGCCTGTGGAACAGGCTGCAAATCTATTGATCCCAGTTGCAGATGCGCTGACGTATGCCCATCAATATGGTATTGTTCATGGGAATCTGAAGCCTTCCAATATTTTGCTTAATAATGAGCAAAAGCCTGTACTGACTGATTTCGGACTGGCTCAATGGCTGAGTGAAAACGGACATGGTTACGGGCAGTTTGAAGCATCCGCGGGCATCGGGTCACCCGAGTATCTCGCGCCGGAACAGGCTCAGGGCGGAATGGCCGACGCTCGAACGGACATTTATTCATTAGGTATTATATTTTATGAATTAATCACAGGCAGACGGCCTTTTTCCGCCATGTCTCCAATGGAGACGATGGCACGGCAGGTTTCTGACCAGCTTCCGTCTCCGCGTTATTATGTGCCGAATGTTTCACAGCAGGCAGAACAATTCCTTTATCAGGCTACGGCGAAGAATCCGGCACAGCGTATCAGCTCCATGAGTGAGGCAGCTATGATTTTGCGCAGTCTGTCAAATCCCGCCGCACCCGGTGCATATTATCCTCCGGCTTCTTATTACAATGCCAATACGCCGGTGGAAGATGACGATGATGACGATGAGAGTTTCGGCGATAAGCTGAAGTCAGCAGTAGGGACTTTCAAGACCAATAAGAACGCCAAGTATATCGGTCTTGTTCTCTGTATATTGATCATCGCGGCTGTTGTTATCCTTATTGTATCCGGAAATAATAAAAAGATTGCTGAAATGAATGCGGCATCTACCCA
>CACYHU010000127.1 GCA_902774215.1 uncultured Chloroflexota bacterium | reverse complement strand
GACATCCTTGAACGACAGATAGATCACCGGGTATTTACCCTGAAAGGAACGGTAATAATCTCCGCAAGCCCAAATTGCTTTATCTGTGAAATAAACCGAATTATCCTGCTCCGTCTTCTCAAAGAAAACTCGCAGCATATCCATGTTCATCGTTTTACCGAAGCGCCGTGGTCTGGTGAAGAGCGATACTTTCGGAAGTGCGTCAAGAATATCCCGAATCAAGAGTGTTTTATCAACATAATAATAATTGCTGACAGTCTCAATATAGCCGGAAACGCCCACAGGCAGCGGCAGACGTCCGGAACGGCTCTTTGTATTTTTTTTCGGAGAAAGATTTGCATCCTCCGGAATCAACCAGGATCGACCTTGCTTTACAGCACCATTTATCGCGCCGCTCTTACATAACTGCTGTAAACGTCTGGCGGATATATTCCATTTTTTTTCTGCTTCATTGACTGATAAATAATCCATTTTTCGCTCCAGGATTTCGTTATTACGAAATTATTATACCATATTTCGCGAAATTTATTCATTATTAACGAAATATTATAGTTCTTTTCGCGAAATTATTTTATTATTACCGAAACAATTTAATTCATTTTACGAAATAAAGGCAAAAATACTGAAGAAGTCCGAGACGGTATTTTTTGGGAAATATATTACAGATCATAGGATAATTCAGATACATTAAAAGATTTTTGTGATATTTTTCTATATATTTCTTGAGAAAATATGTTTTTTCTTAATGAATTTTATATAAGTTATTTCAAGAACTTTTCCTATGCTTTAATAATCTTAACAAAACAGATGCTCTGAGGAGCCAAATTTTGGTGGGATTTTTGAAAATTAAAGGACCGGCCGCTTGGTCGCTGGTTCGAACCCAGCCAGATCCACACGAAGTGTATACGCAATTCAGAGCTTTTCTGAACCTTAAAGAAAAATAGCTTCAGATTTTCCGGTGATTTTATTTTTTTAAAGAGAAATTTTTAAAATCTTAACAATATTTAATGAAATCTTTAGCGTTTTTCCCGGTTCTAAGCTTCATTTTAAATTTGCATGATTTCTCTCCGATAATCATCCGATAAGTTTTAGTATTATTTCTCAACCGAACATGGCAATAATTTCATGTCTGACAAATATAGAGGATGCATTATACAATTCAAAAAGAAGGTATGATTTTCCGCACCTTCTTACGCCGGTAATGACCTTGATCATTCCGTTATGTTTTTTTCGTATCAACTGTAATAAATAGTCCGGTCTGTCCATATGCTTTCATTCTATTGAAAAATCAATCCCTTACAGAACTGAATTTTCAATAGATAAATGAATACTGCTGTGTACTGACGGAATTGTCATAAAGGAAATAACGGAGTACATTTGAAAAACAAATTCAGCCATGCTTCCCTGTACATGATCTTTTACTTCTCTGCAAGCAATGAATCGATTATTTCACCGGCGTCGCCATCGATACAGACAGACTGATTTTCGATCTGTTTCGGGGAAAACGCCTCATCATAATTAAGGCAGGCATAAACTGCTTTCGGATTCTCTGCCGTCATCACCCAGAATGGGTATTTAATGATGACAGGCGTATTGGCTCCGACACCGATCTCCAGATAAAGGACATGCTCCATTTCATGCCTGCGGAGAAAATCCGCATAGGCGGCAGAAGCCCTGTGCCAGCCCTCGTCCTCCACAAAGCTGTCATCCGAACGAAGGTTCATGACCACATCCGAGCCGTCATCCGGGCATTTTGGAATCAGTGCATTCGGGATCCTCATGGCGGCACCTTCCTGAGGTATCTGGAATATTCCATCTGCTCCTTTGACAAAGCCCTGTGCTGCCATTGACTGCATCACCCATTCTTCATTATCCCAGGTCTTCCGAATTTCCGGATTTACACTCTGGAACAGACCATAATCACCCTGAGTATAAAACAATCTGCTTTTATCGAATCCTGCCCGCTGGAACTGATGATCCACATTCGTTGTGATAACGAAGCAGTTTTTGCCATTCATCAGAGCCAGCAGCTTCTGATAGACCGGTTTCGGGGCATCAACATAGCGGGGCCCAGCGGGTCTCTTCATCCGGGAACGGAAAGAAACCGCCGGAATACATATCCTGTATCCCGAATTTTGCTTTGAAATCAGAAAAATAACGGTCGAACCTTTCGCCGGAATATGTGAGTCCCGCTGATGTGGACATACCCGCTCCCGCGCCGATAACGACAGCGTCCGCTGTTTCGATCTCATGCTTCAGCCTTGCAATATTATCGCTGTGGTTTCCTCTGCCGAAAGAAAACCCGCCACGGAATGAACGCACTCCGGAAAGATCCGTTCCAAAGAATACGGATGTTTTTTGAGCCAATCTGCAGTAGTCTGTACAGCGATCTCCGCTGCCCGTTTATTGGGAAAACGGAACAAACCGGTTGAGATACAGCAAAACGCCACACTCTTCAGTCCGTTTTCAAAACACAGAACCAACGTATTCCGATAACAATCAGCCAGATCCATTTCAAGCCCTGGCGTAAGGTGGTCCTCAACGATCGGACCGACCACATGGATCACTTTTTTTGCAGGAAGATTATATCCGTCCGTCAGCATTGGAATGGCAGTCGGCTGCTCATAATCCTGCCCATACCGGGTACGCAGCTCAGTCATCTGACGATTACATTCATCACGCAGCCGGATCCCGGCAAAAGTATGGATACAGTTGTCGATGCAGGTATGCATCGGAACAAAGCAGCCCAGCATCTGAGAATTGGCAGCGTTGACAATGGCATCCACAGCCAGCCTTGTTATATCACCCTGCCATATACTCAATTTGTCTTTAATCACAGGGATATCTGAAAGATATACGATCCCGTTTTCATGGATCCGCTCTTTCAGGTAAGCGTCCAGCACTGCAAGGATCTCTTCATCCATTTTCTTCGGCATACGGATGTTCATCAGCGAACGGAGCAGCCGGCGTTTGCCCTCTGTATCTTCCGGTGTCCGTAAATCTTTGTATCGGACAGAGTCGATCTTGAATTGTTCAACCAGATAATCCAGACGTTCTGCCTGCGTCATCTTATTCGTCATATCATCATTTCCTAATGACTTCATTTACAGGGCAAACAGAAATGTACTTTCCGCAATACAGACAATGATCCGGTCCAATCACATATGGAATATCGGAAAGATTTATGCATTTCTGAGAACACACTTCCACACATCTTCCTCATCCAATACAGACATCGACAATGAAATAACCCTGTTCGTAACTGTTCAGAACCTAATACAAAAAAAAAATTTTCCTGCGAAAGCGAGAGGACAGTTCCCTCCTCCGTCAGGAACCGTCCCCGGCAAGTTCTGAATAGATACCCCTGTTCTTTTTTCTGCTCCGCCGAGGGAGAAAGACGCCCATCCAATCGGTTTCTTTGACAGATCAAACTATTCATCGGTTCCTTCATAAATTTGAAAGAAAGTCAGTGCTTGCATAGATCGCACTGTCGGATAGATCTCATACATATTAGAGATTCTTTTCAAATAGTTGATGACACTTGATTAAACAGTTTCTGTTCAATATCAATCTACATTTTATCGTTATTTACCGTTTCCGGGTATTAATGTAACAGTTTTTGTAAAAACAGTACCCGGAAGATGCATTTTTCCAATTTAAAAATAATATCGGCGTCCGGAATTCTTTTCCGGCCTGAAAACAGTTGGCAGCGTAATTAATCATAGAAAGCAAAAATGCTGAAGATGCCCGCATCACATATTCAAGTTAAACCCTTGCGAAGCTATCCGATTTCTCCTGCAAAAGAATTTACAAAATTTTTTTACAATATTCCGCAAAATAACGATAAACAGATAATTGCAATCCTGGTATGAAATGATGATATAATAGATAATATATTAACCAAAATATGGAATTAACTGGAATAATGGATAATATATTAACTATTTTCAATGATTTATCTAAAACACCGGATACATATATGCTGCAGATCGCGCAGCGGGAAAAGGTAATACGTAAGAAAGAAAAGCTGTCCAGAGCAGAATTGTCCGAAAAATCCAATGTCAGCTATGGTTCACTGAAACGATTTGAGGAGACCGGCAATATTTCGCTTGCTTCCCTGATCAAGATAGCGATCGCATTAGACTGTATCGATGAATTTGAAAACCTGTTCCGGACAAAGAAACCGGAATCGATAGAGGATATCATCAATGGAACCGATTAAAGCGCTTGAGGTCTTCTTTGAAAACAGAAAAGCGGGAACACTGGCGCTGACCGCTGATCGTCAGGCTGCGTTTCAATATACCAAGGAATGGATCGCTTCCGGATTTTCCATCAGTCCTATATCGCTGCCATTGAAAAAAAAGGTTTTCTATCCGAAAAACGATAATTTCGAAGGACTGTTCGGCGTTTTTGACGACAGTCTGCCGGATGGATGGGGACGCCTGCTCACCGACAGGAAACTGATCAAACTCGGCATTGATCCCGGATCGATCACAATGCTGCACCGGCTGGCATTTGTCGGTGATAACGGAAAAGGTGCACTGCAGTATCGGCCTGTAATCGAGCTGGAAAACACCCCGGTGTCGATGAGTTTTGATGAAATTGCTGAAGAATGCCGGCAAATCATGGACAGCAGGGAAGCTGAAAACCTGGACGAGATATACCGGCTGGGTGGTTCCTCCGGCGGAGCACGCCCTAAAATTTTAAAGAAAATAGATAACGAAGACTGGATCGTTAAATTTCCGTCATCCCGCTATGATAAAACAGATGCGGGGCTTCATGAGTACCGTTATAATCTCTGTGCACAACGCTGCGGGATCGAAATCCCGGAAGTGAAACTCTTTCCGTCAGAATTGTGTTCCGGATATTTCGGTGCAAAACGCTTTGATCGGATTAAAAAGGCTAAAGAAACAATCAGGGTTCACATGCTGTCTGCCGCTGCGCTTCTGGAAGTATCCTGGCGAATGCCATCTCTGGATTATATTACGCTCATGCAGCTGACGATGGTTCTGACACATGATTTCAGCGAACTTGAAAAGATGTATCGGCTCATGTGCTTCAATGTTTTCGCCCATAACCAGGATGATCACGCAAAGAATTTCTCTTACCTTTTCCAAAACGGGAAATGGCACTTATCCCCGGCTTATGATCTGACGTTCTGCAATGCATATTATGGCGGGCATTCAACCAGTGTAAACGGAAACGGCAGAGAGCCCGATATTGACGACCTGTACGCCGTTGCGCAAAAGTATAACCTTTCCCCGAATTTCTACAAGCCCGTCACAGAAATGATCCGGAAATATGTAAACGAAGATCTGGCAGATATTATCGGAACAAAGTCAAAACTGTAATTACCTGAATTTTCAGTCGGCCCGACAGAACTGTGTATAATATTTAATACATTTTTGTGAATCCTATGTAAGGCCAAACCATATTTTTCCTGCATGGACTGCCCGGCCGATGCAATACCGGTATGGATTTTCATACCGGAACCTGCAAAACCATCATCTCATCTTTGGAGAGTTGATCATGAAATCAGAAACTATTACTATTGATAATACAGGCAGCGGCTTTACCGAAGCGCTCAAACAGGTTGAAAAAGTCGGTACACGGAATAACCTCAGCCGTAAAAACCAAATACACCTTCAGCTCCTGACAGAAGAAATGCTCTCTCTTGCCCGCAGCATCACCGGCGAGATGAAAGCATCCTTCTGGATCGAAAATGAAGGCAGCTATTACGAATTGCACATGACCACTAAAACTATCATGGACGCGGAAAAACGCTTTCTGCTCATCGAATCAAGCAGCACCCGTAAAAACGAAGCTGCTAAAACCGTTCTCGGGATCCTTCGGGAAGTAGTGGAACTGATGATGACCCCTTCCGTGTCATCTGTAAATATAATGCCATTCAACCTGGCCACCGGAATTCCACAGGGTGTTTATAAGGAACACAAGCTGTGGGACGGCTACGAACGCTCGATCCTCCTGAAGATCGCAGACAATGTGAAGGTCGGGATCCGCGGCGATGTTGTGGATATAACCATAATTAAGAATTTCAGCGACTGAAAGACCGGGACAATTTTATAAGGAGAGAGAGCATGAAATCCGGAACTTTGCATTTAATTTATGGCTTTTTTGCTGCAATGATATCAGCACTTCTTTGGTTCCCGGCAGGAGCACAAAATGAAGCGATTTATGTCGGGGCAATTACGGATGCAGCCCTGAACATCAAAGAACTTACTCTTAATGTCGGGGACACATACGACCTTCCCCTCACCTATGAGCCGGCAGAGACTCCCGCTTCATTTCTGACCTGGTATTATGATAATGAAATCATTCATGTCGATCCGGAAACTTTTAGGGTAACCGCTCTTCACCCGGGAAAAACACGCCTGCTGGCAGAAGGTACTGCCGGTTTTGCGTGGGATTACTGCGATATCACTGTACTCCCCATCGGATCTGTGCCCGGTACCGTCGAATTTGTGAGCTATGCGGGCAAAGAACTGATCCCGCTCTCTGATTCGTCACGGGATAAGATCCGCGCAGAAAGCGTTCTGCGCTATCTGGACTTCCTCGAAAATACGGATCTTACACAGGAAGGTTTTGACAAACTGACAGAACGCCGCTTCCGTGTGACCGCTATCGTCGAACCCGGAACATCAGCAGCTCAGAGTGAAAAGGCAGCCGCGCTTGGTATGTCAAAAGCCAGGGATCTCCCCGATTTCAGCGCGGTCAGCATGTATGGCACCCTGTCACAGATCCTTGCATTTGCGGAGAATAACGACAGTCTCATCAGGCTGATTGAATTTTCACCGATAATCATCGAAGATCCGGAAGAAGATCTTGCGGCCAAAAGCATGAACCTGCAGGATCATGTCGAAGAACTGACATCAGTAAGCAAGGCACATGAACTCGGTCTGCTCGGGGATGGGACGGTCATTGCTGTTATTGATTCAGGCATAAATAAAAATCATGAACAATTCAAGGGCAGAGTCATTGCGGAATTTTGCGCCTCCTGGGAGGAAGATGAAGATGGCTCTGATGATGCAGACTTTTATTCCACTTGTGTCAAAGGATCTTCTGAACCGTCCAGAGCCAAAAATAAAAAAGAGTTTAATCATGGATCTCACGTAACCGGAATCGCTGCCGGAAGGGACGGTATTGCCCCGCATGCAAAAATCATTGTCATCAACGGTACGGCTGAATCCTGTGCCGGAGATACCTGCATAAAATTTATCACTTTGGACATAATGGAGACCGCCCAGTTTCTCATCGACAGGCAGAAAGAATATAAGGCTGAGGGAAAACCGCTGATCACTGCAGTTAATATGAGCTTTGGAAAAGCCAAAAGATATGCTGATCCCGATACCTGCGATACAGATTATACCAACTATAAACAAGCCTTTGACCTTTTATTGGAAAACGACATAATTCCCGTCGTTTCCAGTGGGAACGACGGATATAATGACGGGTCAAGAGCTTATGGATGTTTATCCAACACTTTTTCTGTCGGCGCACTTATTGATGATTCGACCCCATCGATCCGCGGTTCTTCCAATCATGGACAAACGGTTGATATCCTTGCTCCGGGAACAAAAATCTGGTCAGCTTTGTACGCAATGGACGATTCAGAAGGAACGGTCTGCGATGGGATCAATTGTTATGGATCTAAAAGCGGCACATCTATGGCAGCTCCGATGGCTGCCGGCGCATTCGCCCTCCTGAAACAGGCAAATCCGAATTTAACCGCTTCGCAGCTGAAAAAACAGATCGTTGACATGTCCACGAAAAAAACAAATCATAAGTCCCCGATCAGGGATTATCCTGAACATATCTTTCCATATGAGAAAGAGATCCTTGATTTCTCGGAAATTGAAAAATATATTTACAAACCGGAACCGCATCACACATCTTATTTCTGGCCGGCTGAAGTACAGGTCCTTCCCCGCACCGGTTTTTCTTCGACACGTCCGCAGAAACTGGCTGCCATGCCGAAAGATCTAAATTACAAACCACTGGAACTGACACTGCAGATCCCGTCACTTGATGTTGCAGCAGAGATCGTTGAGGTTCCCGTTCTGGATAATGAATATGCGGTCACCTGGCTCGGTGAGTCTGCCGGTCTGCTGGAAGGTTCTGATCCTTCCGGAAAAGGTATGATGATCCTGGCTGCTCACAACCATCTGAACAATACCGAAACCGGTCCGTTTGCAATGCTGAAATTTCTGGAAAAAGGCGATCGTATCTTCATCAGCGACAGCGGCAATAACCTGTCGGTTTATGAGGTTTACGCAAACGAAAAGGCCGCGGAGACCGATATCGGGGCACCTGCCAGGATCGCGGGACCTTTCGAAAACGCACTTGTCCTCATCACCTGTGAAGATGAGACCGTTTCCGGAGGCTATGCCAGCCGCCGCATCGCAGCAGCCCGGATTAGGGAATAGGATGCAGGACGTAGGTGGCAGGTGTTAGGTTATAGGTGTTAGGTATTAGGTGTTAGTCCGCTGCGCGGTTTTTCCGCTATTTCTACTACCTATAACCTGCATCCTAATACCTAATACCTACCACCTAATCACCGACAGCAGTCGGGAACAGCTCTGTGGTCCCTTCCGGATAATATGAACCAAAACCGGCATAAACCGTCCCGTCATCGCCCTCATAGACATGATCAAAAGCTGTCGGCAGCTTGATTTGAGCCCCGCTGCTTAGCCTATAGTCATTTTCCTCCCTGATCACATCCGACCAGCCTTCAATAGCGCTGTAAGAATCGCCGCTGCCGACCGTCTCACCGGAAATTCTGTCCAACGAGGCGCTTACCTGCTCCGGGTCAACCGGTTCACCTGCCTTGAGCTTCATATAATAATCATAGAGCTCCTGTGAATGGCGATCAGTCATGGCTGCATATTCCCGGCTGGTGTATGTATTGAGCACAAAAACATCAAAAATGCTGCGGTACTCTTCAAAAACAGCCGCTGGAGCCTGCATCGCATAAATACAGTCCATATCCCAATTGATATAATCGGTATATGTATTGGCATCTGTATACGTCACAACTTCAAACCCGGAAACCATCCCGGAAACGATCGTCTGACTGTTCCCGGACTGATATATCCGCTCCGCTATGCTCACTTCCGTACCCTTCACTTCCATCGAACCGCCGGCAGCGCTGAAAACATTGCGGATATTGCTGTCATACAGCTGCTGGTATTGGCTGATAACCGCAATGTCAGAAACAGAAAGCGGCGTTTCGGAAATAAAGGTGTTATAGGTATCCGGATAAAGAACGTTCACCATGTAATCGCAGCTGTCTCCGGCGTTTCTGTAGTTCAATGTGTGCAGCATGCTCGACTGGTCGAAGGAATCATCCTCCGATTGCGATGTAAACCCATACATATAGATATTTCCCTGCTGGAATTTTCTGCGCGAAATATATTTCAGCGTCACACTGCCATCCGGACTTACCGCGGTAACATAAAGCATGTTCGGCCAGGTGATGGATTCCGGATTCAGCGTGAACTCATTCAGATAAACCTGCCAGCCGTACGGCGCAACGGTCTTCCCGACAACGGCACCGTTAAACACCTGACTGCGCAGCTTTACTTCCTGAAAACCGGTCTGGGCAGAAACAACACCCGAAGCTGACAAAATGACAGCGGCAAAAATTAAGAGAATATATTTTTTCATGGTTCCCCTTCCGGCACATTGAAACTGCCTGAATATTTATATATTATACCCGAATGCAGTACAGTACTGCCCGAGCGGGTTTCTGAAAAATTTTATACGAAACGTTATAAAAATCTGTCATGTTTTGTATGATTTTTTTATGTCGTGATATAATCCGAACAAATTAATAACCCTGGAGGTCTTATAATGAAGAAGTTATTTGCTCTTTTAGCAGTCGTTCTTTGCATCAGTATGCTGGCTTCCACTGCCGTTTTCGCTGAAAACGTAGTGAAGATCGGTGTCTTCGAACCCGCATCCGGTGACTCCGGTGCAGGCGGCAAGCAGGAAATGCTTGGCATGCAGTACGCAAATTTCGAAACCCCGACCGTTGAAATCGGCGGCGAAACCTACAAAGTCGAACTCGTCTTCGCTGACAACGGCTCTTCCACCGACAAAGCCCCGTCAGCTGCCCAGCAGCTGGTTTCCAGCGGCGTTTCCGTCGTTCTGGGCTCCTACGGCTCCGGCGTCTCCATTGCCGGGTCCCAGTATTTCGCGGATGCCAACATCCCGGCCATCGGCGCTTCCTGCACCAATCCGCAGGTCACTGCCGGCAATGACCACTACTTCCGCATCTGCTTCCTGGATCCTTTCCAGGGTACCGTTCTTGCCAACTACGCTTTCAAGGAACTGGGCGCCCGCACCGCTTACAGCCTCGCGGAACTCGGCAACGACTATGACCAGGGTCTGGCCACTTACTTCAAACAGGCTTTTGAATCCCTCGGCGGCACTGTGATCGCTGACTCCTTCCCGACCGGCACCTCTGACTTCACCTCCTACCTGACCAATGCTCAGATGTACAGCGCTGAAGTCTTCTTCTGCCCGGTTTCCATCGCCTACTCCACCCAGATCGTGCAGCAGGCTTCCAGTCAGGGCGTAACCTTCCCGATCCTCGGCGGCGACACCCTCGACAGCAACGTTGTTGCCAATGCAGCGAAGGGCACTGATGTCAACGTCACCATCACCACCTTCTACCAGGAAGGCGCCAACCCGGACTTCGACAATGGTTTCAAAGCCTGGCTGAACTCCAACAGCGAATACCTCACCAACAATGGCGGCAACGACATGATCGCTGCAGTTTCCGTCATGGGTTACGATACATACTACACCGCTCTCGAAGCGCTGAAGGCTGCCGGTTCTGCTGATTCCGCAGCCGTCAAGGCCGCCCTCCCGGGCGTCACCCTGACCGGTGTTTCCGGTTCCATCGCCTTCGATGAGGTCGGCGATGCCATCCGCACCTCTGCTTTCGTCAAGAAAGTGGACAACGCTTCCGGCGACTGGAACTTCGTTACCGAACAGACAGTTGACTGATAATGGTCAGTAGTCAGTGATCAGTGATCAGAAGCGGTTTGGTCCGGCGAATTCTCAGGTCCAAAAGGTTTTGGATACTGAATAACTGATTTTATATGACATAGTGATGTAATTAAAACGGCGGAGGTATCATCATTGCCGATGCCCCGCCGTTTTCAATATTTATATAGAAGAAGGTAAATTCCTGACAATATTGCGGGTTTAGGATGCCAGTGTCAAAATGATGCGCAAAGCGCTTCCTTATTCAACTGAACACTGCCCCCTGATCCCTGCCAACTGAAAAAGAAGGGAGTTTCTCCCCATGTGGAATACAATTTTTCCTTACCTGCTTTCCGGCATTTCCGTCGGAGGACAATATGCG
>CACYHU010000126.1 GCA_902774215.1 uncultured Chloroflexota bacterium | reverse complement strand
TTTGATATAAGGATCGATCACACTGTCCGGAAGAGAAGTGAAGGCCATAATGTCTTTGTCCAGCGGGCTTATGATGCCGTTGGAGAGGTTCGTGACCATATTCTGATACATCATCTGCCTTATGGGGCTGCTCAGATAATCGCTCATTTTGTCCTTCCTCCTTTTCCGTGGACAGCCGCTGCGGGCTGTTCAAGTGATTTATACAGAGTATACATGAAAATTTTAAAAAAGAAAACCGCCAATATTGGCGGTTGACAAATGTTCGATTTTATGGTAGAGCGAGTTTTTGCAAGTGGATGCACTGGGGGATCGGACCGCTTGCGGACCTGTACCCCTTTTCACGAGCATCGCGGGCAGAGATGCTGAAATTTCATGATATAATTAATTGGGAGGAATAGTGTAGTACGCATGTCATTTATTTGATAAATACATCAAACAGCGGCGTTTAAACAAATACTCAAGCCGGCTTCTCCGTCTCCCTGCTCCGCGGCTGGTGGTTTTTTATAACGGGACAGCTGATCAGCCGGATGAGAAGATACTTCGCCTCAGTGCTTCATTTCCGGAGTGAAATATCACTAATTAGATTTTATAAATTAATACTTCGAAAAAAAACTATAATTATTGAATAAAATAGGGAATCATTAAATACAGTTAGATTTTTCAGTATGAATTATAAAAGACTGGAAGTATATTATTAGAGTTTCTTATGAAAGCATATAAATATGAGTTATACTGATTATCTGTTTCTTCCTCTCACGCTTTTTGGCCTAATCTTTTATTTTATTTTTCCGATAAGGTATCGATGGGTTTGGCTGCTGATCGGTTCTCTCCTCTTCTTCATGACCTGGGGAATTGAGCTGCTGCCGCTGATATTGTTCATTGTATTTCTGGTATGGGGCGGAGCACGCATCATGGATTACCGCTATGAAAAATGTGATAATGACCGAAAAGCTCTGGCAGCAGCCAGAAAAAATAATCAGATCATCCTTTTTGGCATCATTGCGGTTCTGCTTTTAATTTTTATTTTCATCAAAATGCAAAATTTTCCGTTTTTTGCCGGGATTTCCGGTTTCTTCAGCGGAATATATAAGACGGTTCATCAATTCTTCTTGAATATTCCTATACTGAACTATTTTGTGAGTGCGGAAAATGGCGGAATTTCGATCGGGTTGAGTGACCTGTTTAATAAGATACTCGGTTATCAAAGGAATTCAACTGTTTTTACCGATCCCAATGCTAAATTTACATACTGGATCATTCCGGTCGGGTTTTCGTATTATATACTTTCCCTGCTTGGTTATCTGGCAGATGTTTACTGGCGCAAGGAACGCGCTGAGATGAATTATTTTAAACTTCTTCTGTTTACAATCTATTTCCCGAAAATTTTAGAAGGTCCGATCTCAAAACACCTTACAGTGGCGGCAAGACTCAATGAAGGTCACAGCTTCGATTTCCAACGGGTAAGTTTTGGCCTCCAGCGGGTAGTGTGGGGATTCTTCAAAAAATGGGTGATCGCAGACCGGCTGAAAATATTGATAGATACCGTATTTAATAATTACGAGATATATAAAGGCTCTGAGTTCTTAGTCGCTGCGGTATTTTCGGCAGTCCAGCTTTACTGTGATTTTTCCGGGTGTATGGATATGGGGCTTGGCATATCGGAGTGTTTTGGTGTTATACTGGAAGAAAACTTCAACCATCCATTTTCTTCCCGTTCCTCAGCTGAATTCTGGCGCAGATGGCATATCTCTCTGGGAACCTGGTTTAAGGATTACATCTATATGCCGCTTTCTGTCTCGCCCTGGTTGATTCGGCTGACCGGAAGGATCAGAAAACGTTTTGGAAAACGGGCCGGGAAGACTTTTTCAATCGTGATCCCGCTTGCTGTTGTTTGGCTGCTGACCGGATTATGGCATGGTACCGGTGCCAACTATATGGTATGGGGCCTTTACTGGGGAATGCTTATCATTATTTCCAATGTTTTAGAACCGGAGACCAAAAAGCTGACAAAATGGCTGAAAATCAATACGGATATGCCGGAATACCATCTTTTTCAAAAAGCAAGGACATTCATGTTATTTGTTATCAGCCGGATCATCTCGCTGCCGAGGACAATGGAAGTAACTCGTTTCGCATTTCGATCTATTTTCACAAATTTCGCACCCTGGAAGCTGTTCGATGGCAGTCTGTTTAATCTTGGTATTGACAGACCGCAGTTTGTTGTGGTAATGCTCGCGATCGCTTTACTTGCTTATGTCAGTGGGAAGCAGGAAAAAGGGGTGAACGTAAGACAGTGGATTGCAGACCGGCCGCTTGTTATCCGATGGTTTATCTACTATGCAGCGATCTTTATCGTTTTGATTTTTGGCGCATATGGTGTCGGTTATGATGCGAGTTCCTTCGTGTATATGGCATATTAGGTTTTTATTATCAGAAATGAGGTTAACTAATGAGAGAAAAAGTATTGGCTGTACTTAAGGAAGAATTTCCTGAAGTTGATTTTGAGGCGTCTGACGCTCTGGTCGATGACGGCGTTTTGGATTCGCTGACGATTACGGGAATGATCGCGGCACTGTCTTTGGAATTTGGTGTGATCATTCCTTATGAAGAAATCATTGAAGAGAATTTCAATTCTATCGATTCTTTGGCAAAGATGATTGAAAGGCTGCAGAAATAATGTTTGATACCCTGATCCACATGGCCGGTATACTTGCCGAAAAAATGCCGGAGAAGCCCGCTGTTATATATAAAAAAGAATCTCTTACATATAAACAGTTGTATGCAAAAGCACTGGGAATCAGTTCCCGTCTGAAGAATCTTGACATTCTTCCCGGGGACAGGGTCTGTTTTTCGGCGGTCTCGAAACCGGAAATGGTGGCTGTATATCTGGGAATACATGTCTGCGGCGGTATTGCGGTTTTCCTAGACAAAGGATCTACACCTGCGCATATGATGGAGATATATCAGTCATCCGGTGCAAAGATTCTGCTGACTGACAAACCTATGAAAGACTATGGGACTGGTTGCCGAATTGAATCATTAAGAGGAATATATGCGGAAGCAGAAGCGGATGCGGATGGAGAAATCGCTGAGCGGAACCCGGAGGATATTGCAGAGATTTTGTTCACTACAGGCACAACCGGAAAGCCGAAAGGAGCAATGCTTTCTTTCAGAGCTGTCTATCATATCCTGATGAATACAAAAAATGGATGCGAATATAACGAACATACGATCATGCTGCTTCCGCTGCCGCTGAATCATTCTTTTGCCCTGCGTGTTCTGCGTGCCGTACTTTATGCTGGTGGAACGGTTGTCCTTCAGAATGGTTTTACATTTGCAAAAGAAGCGGAGAATAACATTCTCAGTTTTGATTGTAATTCCATAGCCTTTGTACCTGCATCCTATGAAGTGCTTAAGAGTCAGATGCAGGATGCTTTTCGGAATATTATGTCCAGGCTGTCCATAATTGAAGTTAGTGCGGGAAGTCTTTCCATCGCTCAGCGGCGGGATCTTGTCGGTCAGCTTCCCCGTGTAAAGATCATGAATGTATGGGGCAGTTCCGAAAGCGGAGGAGCGATATTTTGTGATGTGAATGAGGTCTCCAAAGACGAACGTACGATCGGCTCATTAGGCAGGGCTATAGACGGTGTTGAAGTTTGTTTTCTATCGTTAGCTGCTCCTTTTGATGATCCTGAGCAGATGAAAGAGAATTTTGACCAATGGAAAATCGAAGGTGACGCGGCGCATCCGGGCAGAATGGCGATTAAAGGGAATATGTGCATGTCCGGATACTGGGATGATCCGGATAAAACCGCTGAAACCTTGATCGGAGACTGGCTGATAACAGGTGATATGGCCTATAGCGATGCTGAAAGCAACATTTTCATGCTTGGCCGGGCAGATGACATTATCAACGTCGGTGGTGAAAAAGTCTCCCCAATTGAAATGGAAAATATAGCCGGACAATATGAACATATTCGGGATTGTGCCTGTATCGGTGCGGCGGATGATCTTCTGGGGCAGGTTCCTGTTCTTTTTGTTGTAACCGGGAATAATTATGATGAAGTGGAATTTCAGAAATGGCTTGCCGGTGTAATGGAACGGACAAAAATCCCTCGAAAAATTATTACGGTGAATGAAATACCGAAAAACCGGATGAAAAAAATCGACAGGAAAGCACTGCATGAACTTATGGAAAACCGCGGGGCTTTAGAACTGATGAATCCTGTCATTGGTGCAATACTTTCCCGCCGAAGTATCCGGAAATTTACATCGCAGGATGTTCCGCGGGATATGTTGGATTTGATCCTGAAATGCGGGTATAATGCACCAAGCGGCCATAACATGCAAAGTTGGCTTTTTACCGTGTTAACTCAGGAGGCGGATATCCAAAAACTGAAGGAGACCGCATCTGAAACCGCAAAACAGAATAATGTCATAATGTATGGTTTTGAAAATCCGAAGGTGATGATCCTTATTTCAAATGACAGCAGAAATCCATATGGATGTCAGGATGCTTCCTGTGCTGCGGAAAATATAATGATTGCTGCGCAGAGTTTCGGATTAGGCAGTGTCTGGCTGAATATGTTGATGAAACTGCGGAACGAATTTCCTGTAAAAAAGACACTTGATTCCTTTGGTATACCGGAAAACCATACGATCTGGGCATCAATTGCGCTGGGATGGCCTGTGACGGAAGGAATTCGATTACAGAAAAAAACAGATGTTGTGAAATATATCTAATGTCATTTTGGCAATTCAATCCGGAAGATGTGACTGATGTCATAAAAAACATTTGGCAGCTGCAAATTTTGGCGGCTGACTTTTTCTAAAAGAGTCCACACTCCCCGGCTATACCGGGGAGTCAAAAGGGTTTAGCTGCATAAGTAAAAAAATTCCAAGCAGTATAATCTGGGGACGGTCTGACAATTGCACCTGAAACAACAATAAGGAACCCAAATGGAGAATAAAATTTATCACTCTCCTATATAAAACCCTTGTATGCTGTCGGGATGTTTCCAATCATTATTCTATCCTGCACGCAAGTAAAATTTTCACCCTTTTCAGGTTGCGATTTTGTCAATCTCCTAATTGCCTTTTTTCTGAACCTGTTATGGCGTTATTTTTTTCAATTTCAATTATTTCTTTATCATATATACTGCTGATCCATAAACCGATGCTGTAAGTAAACAAAGATGAACCTATTAAGACAAACAACAAGCTTCCGCAGTTGATCCAATAGAAAGCCATGCTCCCGGCGAGAAGAACAGCCCAGCGATATTTCAGAGGAAAGAGGAAATAAAGAAGCGCACAAAAAGATATCAGTAATATGAAAGATAAAGAAACGAATGTCATTTTTTGTTATAATCCTGCTGCATGAGATAATTTTTATATCTGTTGAAATACTCTAATGATTTATCGTTATTCCGTATGCCGGCGGGATCATATCCGTCATATGTATCGAATGATACACTGTCAAGTACAAGTTCCGATTCATTATCAAATACTGCGATATTGATTCCCCGGCCCCCAACCGAAACATCTGTTCCGTCAATGACAATTGTTGATTCACTGCCTGTATACCAGCCGCTGCTGGTAATATTACAGGGAATTTTATTGCCGATTTCTGTGGAATACTCTATCCTGCGATTTGAAACAGACTCATATTCAACGACTCCATCCCTGATCACGGCGATATATGAATTATTGTATTTCATATCCGCGAAATCGGCTTTGAACCCCAGGGACTGTAAAAGTGATATATCCGTTTTGTCCAATTCTCTGCGCATATCATCAGAGACAGAAAAAATAACGGTTTTCCCGGAAAGGTTTCTGATGGTCTTCAGGTAGTCTGTAAAATAATAGACAGACTGCAGATTTGCCGCTTCCAATACTTTTTCGTGGATTGAAAGATCTTTTTCATATTCTTCATGTCTCTTCATCTCGATTCCAGGCAGATTTTTCAGGTAATTGCCAACGAAGTCAGAGACTTTCACCGCGCCGTTATGGTTCAGATGAATTCCTCCATCCATTGAATCTGTTTCCAGATTCAAATCGAGGTCGTGATCATACAGCAGGTCAAGAAAAGGGATATTGTAATTTACTGCTAATTTTTTTACCATATCTGATTTATTTTCGGTCCATGCTGAACTATATTTTTCTATAACACTTATTGAAGGAATCTTTATCAGAATGAGCCGGACTCCTTTATTTTCACACAAAGATATAATCTTTTCTAAATATGAGATATTTTTTTCATATATCTGAGAATCATATAATGATGAGGTTGTTGCTTCTATTTTATTTCCGGTTTCTGAAAACACCCTCGTGTATCCGATATGGTGCATCATAATATTAGCGATAGAATTCATAAATTCCGGGTCAAAAATGTAAGGTACGATACGATTGTTAAGGTAGTATCCCTTCTGGAAAAGATTGTAATTGCTTTTACGGACAAAATCGTAATCCTTCAATACAGCCCATCGCGAATGATACGCATAAAAAGGGATCAACGCTTCTTTTAAACGATTTAAATCATAATCCCCTGTATCCAGTCTTGCAAATTCTAATGCAAACTTGAACTTATCGATACTGAACGGCGTATTATCAAGTATTATGTGATAAAAAGAGTCATTATAAAAATCCCAGAACAATGAGGATATATCAAGAAAAATTACCTTTGGGTGAAATTCGTCAATTACTTTTTTTGCAAGAAAATAGGAACCGTTGATACGTTGACCTGCTGAATAAAGATTAAAAGTTGCTATTTTGTGATCCCGATAGATTTGCATGGGATCTATACTGTATCCAATACCGCTTGCCCCCAGGAAAAAAGCCTGAATTTCACCTTTTCCCCGCAATTCATCCAATTCGCTGAATTTAAATCCAGGAGTCTCAGAATCTTGTCTATATTCAGACCATTTATGTACGAGTATTTTTTGAATACTTAAAAACAATAAAATTCCAATAACCACAAAAGCTATTGCCGGAAAGGTTTTGTGCATGTTTTTTTTCGCTGTCATCTTCTTAATCGATACCTCAAATGATTAATTTCTGTTCATATAACATTCTTATATGAGATGCTGATCAATTTAGACAGAAAGCAGCCTGTTGGCGGTCTCGTTTTTTCCCTTATTTCATATTAAAATGCAATGTTTATACCTGCTTTATGATATGTAAAAAGTTCTGTCTATTTTTTGTCAAGGTCCAGTTTTCTCTTTTCAGTGATACTGACTAATTGTATTATTATAATTGTTAATTGAATTTTATATAATAAAACAGTATAGCTGCAAACCTTATTATGGTCCCCGTCTTCCGTTGCAGACAATGCCAGTAAAGGGAAGAAAGCCCGTCGATTATCGAGTAAGCGAGGTGCAGATTCTTTTGAAGCCAAATCGCAGCCCCAAGGCCTGAAATCAGTTCTTCCGCAGCATCAGTACTTAATGTTGGAAACTGTTTTTTTCATCAATAACTATATCTGCTGTTGTGTCTAAATTAAACTAATGGTTTTATGAACATCAATTTCAAGTTCATCATCATTATCAAATAACTAAATGTAATCCAATAATTCAGATAAATTTATTTATCTCTCCCGTATAGAATCAAATTTGAGATTCCGGTATTACCTGAATCTCAGTCATAAACTTTGTACTGCTGAACCCTGGACTGTCGTATCCATGTGCTGAGGTTTTTGCCTGATTAGCAATACTTTACAGGTTTTATCGTATCTTCCGCCGGGAGTACTTAGAACAGGTTCGTCATAATACTTGCTTACATGACAAGAGACTGTGATTTTCGTGTTTTCGGGTATAATCAAAATTGTCGGACAATAGAAATAACGAGCTGTTCAGAACCGGGTGATGGAGCATGTATGACAGACCATTCTTGGATGCGTCTCCGCAGCAAAGTGCAGATTCCCGTGTGCCCTGTTTTGAATATCAGAACAACAAGGAATGGGAATGATAAAAGAAAAAATAGATCAATATAGGGAAAAAATCCAAAAAAACCAGTTTCTGTTCGAGGAACTGGTGAAGCGGGACTTCAAGGCCAGGTATTCCCGTACTACGATCGGGATGTTCTGGAGCATCTTGAACCCGCTGCTGCAGCTGCTGATCATGCGGCTGGTTTTCACCCATTTTTTCGGCAACAACACCCCGCATTACACGACCTACCTTTTCAGCGGTATGCTGGTCTTCAACTATTTCAGTGAATCCACCAGTGAAGGGATGACCTCGCTGGTTTCAAATGCGGCCATTTTCACCAAGATCAATGTGCCGAAATATCTGTTCCTCTTCTCAAAAAATGCGCAGTCGCTTATCAATTTTCTTCTGATCCTGGTCGTTTATTTCATTTTCTGTCTGTTCGATCATGTCACCTTTACCTGGAAATTTCTGCTGCTGATATATCCGATTATCCTGCTGGTCGTTTTTAATATCGGTACGGGTCTGGTACTTTCAGCTATTTACGTTTTCTTTCGGGATATGCGTTATTTCTGGTCGATTTTTACCATGTTGCTGACCTATGTTTCAGCGATTTTTTATCAGATCGACAGCTTTCCGGACCGGATCCAGAAGATTTTTTACATCAACCCGATATATCTGTATATCCGTTACTTCCGCAAAATTGTCATTTCCGGGGAGATCCCGCAGCTCTCCTATCATCTGCTGATGCTGGCGGAGGCGGTACTTGTTTTCTCGCTGGGTGCTTTTATGTACCGCAAGTATAATATGAAATTTTTATATTATGTATAAGGAGCCGGCATGAGCGTACTGGAAGCACACAATGTTTCGATCCGCTATCTGAAGGGGAACTTTCAGAATATCGGGCTGAAGGATTACATAATGCGGAAGATTACAGGGACCTACCATGTGGAATCATTTTGGGCTGACCGGGATATCAACTTCGCGCTGGAAAAGGGAGATATGCTGGGGATCATCGGGACAAACGGGGCAGGAAAATCCACGCTGCTGAAAGCTGTATCCGGTGTTATGGAACCATCGATCGGTTATATCAGTCATACCGGGACTATTTCATCACTGCTGGAGCTTGGCGGCGGTTTCGATGACAACCTCACGATTCGGGAAAATACCTTTCTGCGCGGTGCCCTTCTGGGGTATACCCGCCAGTTCCTGACAGAAAAATATGATGAGATCATCGCGGAGAATTTCAGGATTATCTGTTCAGCGAGCTTTCCTCAGGGATGAAGGCGCGCCTGGCTTTTTCCATTGCCAGCCAGCTGCAGCCGGATATTCTGATTCTGGATGAAGTGCTCTCTGTTGGAGATGGGTCGTTTCAGAAGAAGAGTGAAGAGAAGATGATGGAGATCATTCACAGCGGGGCTACTACCATTCTGGTGAGCCACAACCTTGCTCAGGTACGCAGTCTGTGCAGCAAGATCCTCTGGCTGCACCGTGGACGGCAGATTGCTTTTACAGCCGATATACAAAGTGCCTGTGCCCAATACCAGGCATTTTTGAACGGGGAAATGCCCGAACCGGTTTTTGAAGGTGTTGATTTGTCATTATCTTGAATATAGTACCGGGAACTTTTACAACTAAAATGCCGGAAAAAATCTTTTATGTTGAGAGAAAATTATTGCAATATTTTCATGATAAAATTATATTTTGAGTAAATATGATATGTGTTATGTCTTTATAAATGTTATTGCCGTGAAATACATATGGCTGAAAAGATCAGCAGAGAAGAAACAGTTGGAGTGTTATGGAAAGAGAGTATTTATTTACCATTGTCGTACCAGTTTATAATGTTGAACAATATCTGGAGCAATGTCTGGATAGTTTACTCTATCAGACGAAACGAAATCATATTGTAGTCATGGTCAACGATGGTTCAACAGATTCCAGCGGTGAAATAGCAAAAAAATATGCTGAACAATACTCTGATTTTTTTGTATATTTTGAACAGGAAAATAAGGGATTAGGTGCAGCAAGAAATTCAGGATTTAATCTTGTTAAAACAAAAATGGTTGGATTTCTGGACAGCGATGATTGGGTACCTTTAACTTATATAGAGCGGTTATCAGAAAGGTTGGAAAAAGAAGTCGATTTACCTGATATCATGTATACGCATCCAGTTATTCTTGATTCTGCCAACAATGAATTTCGCGAATGGAATGATTTTGATATTCGCGGCAAAGTATTTCCTGACAAATCAACAGTAACGAATGTAAAACTGAATCCATGGATCATGGGACAGGAACCAAGTGCAAATATAAAAGTATACAGAACTTCATTTCTCAGAGAATGTAATTTTAAATTCCCGGAAGGAACAAAATGGGAGGATGTGGAACCTCATTTTAAATTATTACATTTGGCTGATCGCTGTATTGCGGAAGACAGCACGGGTTTTATATATCGTACGAATACCGGCAGTCAAATTACTTCATCTGTTGGCTATGACAGGCTGCAAATTGTAACTGTATTTTCAAGGATATTAGAAAAAGCCGGATCTGAAAAGTGGGCTGCTGTTGAAATATTATTTATTCTGAGAATGTTGTATTCATTTTCTAAATGGAGTATTAGCGCATGTACCCTGGAGGTTCGGAAAGAATTACTAAATGAATTGCATAATCTCTATGGCACGATTATGAAAAATTATTGGCAGCAATATTTCAGCTATTTTCAAATTGATAAGAAAGATCGGTTATATATAGAATTAATTCGATCGCCTTTCTATAAAATAATGTTCGATCCAATAAAAATTGATGCCTTTTTTATTTTTATAAAAAAAGTAAAAAGATTTTTACATTAGTAAATCCAGAAGTGCAATATGATGAATGGTTTAATTCGTTTTTTAGCATCAACACCGAAAATTGAAAATCTTTTCGTCGTAATTGGAAAAAATTACGGGAAATATATGATTGAAGACCTTATCAGAGAAATACGGTATAATAAAATCACTTTTTTCGTAAATAATAAATCATTTAAACGGGATGCTAAAAAAATAACAGAAGATATCAATGAAAAAGATTCATTTCAAAATACAAAACAAATCGATTATTGTGATTTTGAAACTGTGTTTTCATTGTCTGAGCTGCCTCCAAAAAGTGCATTATTATTTTATCAGTTGGGAGATGCCCGGCTTATTTTCAATTTAGCAAAATTAAAACCTGATTTTCTTATCGGCTCTTTAGAAAGAGGCTCAATCAGTTCATTTGAAGTTTGGGAAGCATTTCGGGAAAATGCAGACAAAATTATTATAGATACATATGGCGGTGGTAAAAAAGATGAAATTCTAAATTGGACTCGTCGGCCTGGATCTGATATTGAATTAAGTGTTATTTATCCGATGTACAACATAGCTAAATATCTTGATAAATGTATTGAAACAACCACTGCCTGGAAGGCCGATTATGTAGAGTTTCTATTCGTTGATGATGGATCTCCTGATAATTGCGCGGAAATTGTTGAGAAAGCAATGAAAAAAGATCCCAGAATCAAATTATTGAGGAAACAAAATGGGGGATGTGCATCTGCGAGGCAATTTGGTCTCGAAAAAGCAAAAGGACGATATATAGGTTTTATAGATCCGGATGATTACATAGATGAAACAATGTACAGAAGGCTTTTAAAACGGGCTATGGTTGGAAATTATGATATTGCATATTGCGGATACACGGAAGTGTATACCGAAACGGGTGAATCATGTCAGGTCCAGGACTTTCTGAATGAGCCATATTTATCCGGTGTTTTTGATGACTATAAAATCAAAAGCTTATGTGCATTTGCAAATATTGGCATATGGCGGCGTATATATTCGAAAGAAATGATACAGCGAGCTAAAATTCATTTCTATACAGATATAAGACGTTTTGATGATCTTCCCTTTAAATTTGAAACTTTTGCTGCAGCAAGATCAGTTGTTGCCATTCCGGATCATTTATATTTTTATCAAATGGGCCGGCCAGGGCAGGATGTTTCGGCAAATGATGAAAGATTATTTGTTCATTTTCAGATTTTCAAATATTTGGATGAATTTGTAAAAACAAAAGGTACCTATTTTCTTCTCGAAATGCTCCAAATAGTGAAATTGCAGACACATAAATACGCTATATCAAAAATTCTGCCAGAATATCTTGAGGATTATTTGAGACAAGCTCAGGAGGATTTGAAAACCTTATTTTCACCGGCTGACAGCAAATTAATATATAGTCAATTTCTTGGAAAAAATGATGTGAAAATTTTTACCGCGATCATTGATCATGATATTAAAAAAATAAAAAGATATAATCGTTAGCAAAATGTCTATGGGCATGTTTTCATATTCGACAGGTTTGTTTTTATATTGGGTCTAATGATGCATAAAATATTATACGTTACATCAGGAGAGAGTAAATCAAATGCGTAATAAGATTTCTGTGATTATTCCAATTTATAACATGGGAAAATACCTGAAACAGGCCATTGACTCTGTATTGTCTCAGACTCTTAAAGAAATCGAAATCATTTGTGTTAATGATGGTTCAACTGATTCATCAAAAGAAATATTACAGGAATATCAATCAGAAAATGATAGAATAAAAATTATTGATCAGGAAAATCATGGTGTAGGATATTCAAGAAATGTCGGGATAAAAGCTGCTTCGGGAGAATTTATTGCTTTTCTTGATCCTGATGATTATCTGGTAACACATAATACGTACGAAAAACTTTATAATGCAGCCAGGAAAAATAATGTTTATATATGTGGTGGTTCGATTTGCGAAGATCCGTGTACCGGAATTGAAATGAAAATTCGTTTTGGCGGCAATATAAAAAAGCAAACATTTTCAGAAGAAGGAATTTTCGATTATCAGGATTATCAATTCGATTATGGGTTTACCCGGTTTATCTATAACAGAGAATTCTTGCTGAATAATAAAAGATTTTTTTCCCAAATTATAAAAGATTTCAGGATCCGCCTTTTTTTGTCCGGGCAATGATCACAGCCAAAAAGTTTTATGCAATAAAAGCATATACATATTGCTATAGATTAAATCATAAAACAGTAAATTTTTATAATGAACAGATCAACGATTTGATCAGAGGTCTTACTGATAATCTACAGTTGTCCTCTGAAGCAAATCTAAAAGAATTGCATTTGCTTGAATTAGAAAGATTGAATTATGATTACAGAAGTTGGATCCTGGCAGGATATAAACAACGTAATGTACAGATGTTTGAATTATTGAGCAAGGCACAATCATATGTCAAAAAGGAATGGGTTGAGGATAATTATTTCAAAAGTTCATTTGATTGTATATATTTAGCTAACGAAGAACAAATGAAGAATATAGCAGATCTGAAAAATGACTTGATGGAAAAAGAATTATCTGAAAAAGAACTAATGAAAAACATTGCAGATTTGAAAAATGACTTGATGGAAAAAGAATTATTTGAAGAAGAGCAAAAGAAGAACATAGCAGATCTGAAAAATAACTTGATGGAAAAAGAATTATCTGAAAAAGAATATCGCAGAGCAATAGATTTGATTTACAATTCTGCTTCGTGGCGGGTCGGAAACTTTTTAATACAGCCTTTCCATTTTATTAAGTGCATAATCCAGAAATGACTGAGCCTTGTTTTGCATAATTTATTTTCCGGAATAAATAGATTATTATTCATGAAAACACTGATCAATACCTACTGCATTAGGAAATGAGTTAAAGCACCCTGTTCTGTTGACTCAGTCCGAATAAATCAACGTTTTCCTAATTTTCTTTAGTATTGATTGGAGATTTATGAATCATATTATCCTTTTGAAAGTAATGCCCGGCATAATCAAAATAAATAAAGTCAAAATCAGTCCTGTATGAGGAGTAATAACTGTATAGATAGAGATATCATAAGGGGCGCCACGGGGTGTATGTGCCGAATTCCAAAACATCTGCAATTCTTATACAGGCATTACCATCACCATAAGGATTACATGCGTGTGACATTTTGATATAAGTGTTTTGATCTTCAAGAAGTTCTTTGAAATTTCGATAAATCACTTCTTCATCAGTACCTACTAATCTTAATGTGGCGGCATCAACACCTTCAGGCCTTTGAAAATCTATCTGCAGGAGAAGCTGCAGGCGGGATTTATTACAGATTTATGAAAAATATTGACATAAGCATTCGTTCCTGTTATACTGTTGATAGTTAAAATTAACTAACTAAAACCTGATTTCTGATTTTCTTTGGTATTGATCGGAGGTTCCTGAAAAAAGCAAACACCATTCTCATAAAAAGTACATTTCTTCTCACAGAAAACCCGTTCGGCGGGTTTTTCTGTTGTTTATGAAAAAACAGCGCTTTCGGGATTCTTTTCAGCATATGAAAACTCGTTGTTATTCAGTGCGAGATTTTCGGCTTGTGCGCATGACCATCTTTTTTTATTGCTTCTGTTCAGGAACAGGCGTCACATTATGTGTCCGGTTATTTAATAATATTTCTTACCCGGATAGGACCTAAAAGAAAAACGAAAGCTGTATAACTTATAAGATGAAATAAATACTGACATGCTACATTGTTGTAAGGAATTTCAAGGATTCAGAGCAAAGAACGGTCATATCTTTCATTCCGGAATAGACGCCTGATGCATAATTAATATTGTTTTCAGTAAGAGCAGCTTTCATTTCGTTTATAGTGTTCTTTTCTCCGGAACGCTCTGTATCGTCAAGCAAGATGATGAAGTTCTCCTCGAGGATCCCGGGTATCATTTTGAGAACATCGATCCGTGCATAATTCATCATGTCACCGCCAAAAGGACCGTCGATGGAGATCATATCAAATTTTTGATCCATGAAAGTTTCTTTAAAGGAGTTATATTCACGAACAACAGCACCTTTAAATTCTGTCATATTCAAGGCAAGTTGTATAATTTTGCTGTTTTCCGGGAGCAGATGATCACGGGTAAAAAACTCGATCCATGCTGGATCATGCTCTACAATTGTATGATTTACTTTGGAATCAACTGCTGCATATTGAGAGATCATCCAGGTAGACTGTCCCAACCCGATATCCAGAATGTTTTTTGGACGAACATCATCGAGAACACGAAAAAGAACATAAAGAGATGAATACCCCAAAGCCCAGCGTCCGGGTGAAAATTTCCTGTGACGAAGCCAATCACAGCCTTCTATCGTCGAATTGTACACATCAGCCCAGTTGTTTTCTGAAGCGATTCGTTGTATAGTATTTTCCCTTCTTTTTATTTCTGTAATTTCATTATATATTTTTTCTTCCCATTTTTTGTTTTCTATTATTTCATTATATATTTTTTCTTCCCATTTTTTGTTTTCTGCAATTTCATTATATATTTTTTCTTCCCATTTTTTGTTTTCTGTAATTTCATTATATATTTTTTCCTGATTATTTAATAAAATTTCAAACCTGCTGTTCAATGAATTGAAAGGCATTGGAATTATTTTTTTTAAATATTCTTTTATTGACATTTTTGACCTCTTCCATCATTTTTTATTACAAATGTTTAAGCATAGTAAGTAGATGGGCATTGGTTCTGAACAGATATTTTTTATTTCTTTGCACCGATGGCGGTGCGGATGTATGGGATGGCAAGGATCAATACAAGGATCGTCATCACCAGGGAACCCGCGGAACCAAAGCCAAAG
>CACYHU010000125.1 GCA_902774215.1 uncultured Chloroflexota bacterium | reverse complement strand
GATTGTACCGGGTTCGTAAAGAAAAACATCTGCACCTGGAACAAAAAGCTCCCTCCCCCGTCCGGTATTTTTCACATGAACTGTTTCAGTTTGACCATTGATCTCAACAAGAGCAGTGAACCTGTTTGGACGTGATAGAAAAAGACCGTGTGTTATGTTGGAGTATATCAAAAAGCACCTTTAAAGACAATTGATTTTTCTTCTTTTCGACTGCAAATTATAAATAATTATAAGAGAATTTTTCCGCTTACAAAGAATGATTCATAAAAAAGCCTAGACCGTGTTGAGCAGGGAAGCTAAATCTGCAGAAATTTTTGATATTGTCCGAATTTATAACGAGGTTCATCAAGAAGAATAAGAAAATTTGCCTTCTGGCTGGATCCGGTTTGTCACTCCCATATTGGTTGAGGAAAACTTAATTATGAAGTGATACTGAAGTTCGAAGGAAAAAAGTTGAAATTTGCGTATATATATAATCAAATGTGAAATAAGTACTGTGCTGTTTTGGTACATTTTTCAGGTTTTTCGCTAATGCTGAATCAGCACTGAATCAACTGAAAATTAAATGGCTTTAACTGATAAAAAAATTGTGAAATTTTGAGTATAATAAAATAGGAATAATTAAATTTCGAAAACATTCTGTTTGACAGTAACCCACGATGCGGGAGAAATGGAGGAGCAGTTGAAAGAAATACTCCGAATGGAAGGCATCAGCAAGCGTTTCGGAAATTTTTACGCTAATAAAAATATCAATCTTTCCATTGCTGAAGGAGAGGTTCATACTTTATTAGGTGAAAACGGCGCAGGTAAATCCACACTGATGAACATTTTGATTGGACTTTATCAACCCACAGAGGGCAAGATTTTCTTCAAGGGGAAAGAAGTCCATATCGAATCCCCGGACCATGCAGCAAGACTCGGTATAGGGATGGTACATCAGCATTTTATGCTGGTGAAGGCGATGACCGTTTTTGAAAACATCATTCTTGGAGAAAAACATTCCAAAGGAATCTTCATTAATCGGGAAGCCCGCCGTAAAGAGATCAGGGAGCTTTCCGAACGCTACGGTCTGGATATCGAAATGGATAAACTGATCACTGACCTGGCTGTCGGTGCTCAACAGCGTGTGGAAATCTTGAAAGCACTTTATCATGGCGCCGAACTGCTGATTCTGGATGAACCTTCTGCTGCGCTGACAGATACAGAGGTGGAAGGTCTGTTTGCCATTATGCATAAGCTAACTTCTGAAGGAAAATCCATTATTTTTATTTCACACAAGATGCGTGAAGTACTCCACATATCCGACCGGATCACCATCCTGCGTCTGGGTGAGGTCGTGACAACGGTCAACCGCGGTGATGTGGACGGGCAGCAGCTTGCGGACCTGATGATCGGACGTGAACTGAAGCCTTCCCATTACGAGAAGAAAAATGTTCCGCATGATCCTGTGGTTGAACTCAATTCTGTGGATTTCAGTAAGGAAAACAAACACAATGGTCTGAACGGTGTCAGCCTGGCGGTCAACAAAGGCGAGATCGTCGGTATCGCGGGGGTGGACGGCAACGGACAGACCCAGCTGGCTCAGGTGATCGCCGGTGTGCTTACGCCGGATCAGGGCAGCGTTCAGATGGACGGTAAACTGGTTCAGGTCTTTGATCCGAACGATTTCATCAATGACGGTGTCGCTCACATTCCGGAAGACCGCAACCTGCAGGGTTTGGTCGGAGACATGACGATCGCAGACAATCTGGTGCTGAAGGAAACGGAAAATCCGCGCTTTTCCAGCGGCATTTTCCTCAAGCAGGGTGTGATCAACCAATACGCCAAAGACATGATCCAGAAATACGACATCCGCTGTCAGGGATACGATCAGGATGTGCGCAGTCTTTCCGGTGGCAACCAGCAGAAGGTCATTCTTGCCCGGGAAATCGAATCCGAACCGGATCTCCTGATCGCGGTCCATCCGACCCGCGGGCTGGATATCGGTGCTGCCGATTTCGTCCATGAACAGATGATCAAAGCACGTGCGAATAATGTCGGGATCCTGCTTATCTCTGCTGACTTCGATGAAATTCTGGAAATGTCTGACCGGATCCTGGTGATTTTTGAAGGACAGATCATGGGAGAATTCTCCGGGAAGAATCCTCCCATCGAAGAGATCAGTCTCGCGATGACGGGTAACAAGAAGGGAGGTCAGGCATGAAAATCAAAAAAGCGTCCGGATTTATCGTACCGCTGCTTTCCATTTTGCTGGCGTTTATCATCGGCGGGATCATTATGGCGGCTCTCGGAGCAAATCCATTTGAAGCGATGCAGTATCTGATCAAAGGTTCCTTCGGGACGATCAATGCACTTGGCAATACACTGAACAAGGCGACTCCGCTCATCTTCTGCGGTCTGTGTGCATGTTTTGCTTACAAATGCGGTGTCTTCAACCTGGGCGGTGAAGGACAGTTCCTTTGCGGAGCTATGACAGCCTGTGTGGTTGCATTACTGCTCGGTGAAAAAGGTGTAGAAGGCTGGTTGATCTGTCTGCTTTGTCTGGTTCTCGGAACTATAGCCGGAGGAATCTGGGGCTTTATTCCCGGTATTCTGAAAATTACCCGCGGGCAAAATGAGATGATCATTTCGATCATGCTAAACTATGTCGCGACCCTTTTTATGGGAGTAATCTATACCAACTGGATGCGCGATGCGTCGGTTCCTCAGACATTGCAGGTTCCTCAAGCTGACAGACTTGGCAGAATATTTCCCAAATTACGTTTTACATGGGGCTTCGCTATCGCTGTTGCGGTTGGAATTTTGATGTGGATATTTCTCTTCAAAACCAGCGCCGGGTTCAAGATCAGAGCGGTGGGTTATAATATGACGGCATCCCGGTTCAATGGCTTCCCGGTCAAGAAACTGATGTTCGTCAGCTTTATCGTTTCCGGCGCGGTCGCAGGTTTAGGCGGTGCGGCTGAATTGATGGGTACACAGTTCCGACTCATCAATGGTTTTGGCTCCGGGTACGGTTTTGACGGTGTAGCGATGGCGCTTATTGGTCAGCTGAACCCGGTAGCCACGATTTTTGTAGCAATATTTTTTGCGGCTCTGCGTGTCGGATCCACAGCCATGCAGGCGGCTACAGGAGTTCCAACCAGTGTCTCCGATATTATTCAGGCATTGGTTATCATCTTTACAGTCGCGGGGCTTGCACTGGTACAGCTGCCGGAGTTTGAGGCTTTCCGACTGCGGCTCACATCAGGAAAGAAGGAGGCATAAACATGGACAGTAATTTTATTTCCAATCTGCTCCTCGCAACTGTCCGCATGGCAGTGCCGCTGATATTTATTGCAACTGCTGAGCTTTACAGTGAGCGGGCCGGGATGGTTAATATTGGTCTGGAAGGTTTGGCGGCAATCGGCTCACTGGTTGGTTTTCTGATGTGTTATATTACCGGATCAGCCTGGATCGGCATCCTCTGTGGTGCTCTTGCGGGGATACTGGTGAATATGATCTATGCTTTTGCAACCGTAACGCTTTGCGCGAACCATACGGTTTACGGGATGGCCATCAACATCTTTGCACCGGCTCTGGCTTCTTTTATCAATCGCATTTATTTCGGCGCCGGAAGTCAGCTGAACCAAATCAAGCTGATGGATACGGTCAACATTTCGGGACTGAAGGATATTCCTTTCATCGGTCCGCTGTTGTTTAACCAGACGCCGATGGTTTATCTGGCCTTTGCACTGGTCATCTTTACTTCAATATTCTTCAACCGAACGAAAGCCGGTTTGAATTACAAAGCTGTGGGTGAACATCCGAAAGCTGCAGCAACGCTGGGTATTCCAGTCATCCGTATCAAGTACCTGAGCTGTGTGATCTGCGGCGCTCTGTGCGGGATTGGTGGCGCGTATCTGACCACCTGCTATTCCAATACCTTCACCGAAGGCAACATCGCAGGACGTGGGTTTATCGGTCTGGCCGCTGTGATATTCGGACGTTGGAGTGCAGCCGGTGTAATGCTGGCGTGTCTCTTCTTCGGTTTCTGTGATGCGCTTCAGATCCGTCTGCAGGTCATGTCTATCGGTATTCCCTACCAGTTCTTCCAGATGATCCCCTATGTGGCGACCATTATCGTGCTGAGCATCCTGGGTGGGAAGAAATCAGGCCCGGCAGCCAAAGGACAGCCTTATCGTCCTGAGGAACGGTAGTTATTTGAGTGGTCAGTGATCAGTGATTTGTGTGAAAACGGAATATTCAGCCTGAACCGGAGGAAACCGTTCCAACGACAGCAGGTGGAATCTTCCGAAAAAAATGAATAAAAGGAGAAAATCATGAAAAAGTTTGTTGTTGTTTTTTTTGCCTTGGTAATGGCTCTGAGCTTCAGTGTCGTTTCCGCGAAAGACTATCAGGTCGCTATGATCAGCGATACCAGTATCAATGATGGCGGATGGGGCTCTGCTACCTATCAGGCGATGGTGGATGCTTCCGAGGAATATGGCTGGACCTATAAGTATACTGATAATATCAGCCAGAATGAATATTATGAAACCATCGTCGCTTACTGCGATATGGGTTTCGACCTTATCTATGCCCCGGGCAACCAGTACACCGATGCCGTGCTGCAGGCTGCTGAAGAATATCCGGAAGTGAATTTCGCACTGCTGAACGGTGCTGTTACCACTCCGGAGAAGGCTGTCAATGGTAATGTCACTTCCCTGCTCCCTGATAAGACTGAAATCGGCTGGATCGCCGGTGCACTTGCCGGTCTGATGACCAAATCCAACATCATTGCTTTCATCGGCGGTATGGAACTGGATACCACCCTTGGTAAATACGCCGGTTATGGCGAAGCTGCCAAGTTTGTTGCTGAAAAGGAAGGCCGTGAAGTGACACTGCTGGATGCTGTTTATGCCGGTTCCTTCAGTGATTCCGGTAAGGGGATCGAATTCGCGAAAGCGATGATGGATCAAGGCGCGGATGTATTCTTCGGTGATGCTTCCGCAGTTGACTCCGGTGCCCGCCAGGCTATTGATGAATTCAACAAGGCAGCCGGAGAAGTCAAGGTCTATGATATCGCCCAGCCGGGTGATTTCCTTGGACAGAACGAGTGCATCATTGGTTCACAGGTCACTGACAACTCATCACTGGTTGGTCTTTCCATGAAGGCCACTATGGATGGCACCTTTGGTGGTGAAGTTATTTATGGTACTCTCGAGAATGGTGTACTTTCCGCCGGTAAGCTCAGCGATATGGTCCCGGAAGATATCCAGACCAAGTATCTTGCCTACGTTGATGAAATGAAGGCCGGAACCTTCATGAAATAAGGGCAATTTGTAAATAATTTATGGAGATGCAGTTTCGGCTGCATCTCCTTTTTTTATTATAAAAGAGGCATCTGTTCAGAATCAGACGATGAAATACAGAAGGCAGGCTTTTTCGTGCGGGATCCGCACAGCAGCAAGGTGCCGATTCATGTGTGCTCTGATTTAAACAGGTATTCGCAGAGAAAATATAACAGTCAGGATCGCTTTGTATATAAATGAAAGATATTTATGATGTGTGACAATTTGGCACTCCTGTAATTTTTTCACCTGGGAGAATAAAAAAAGGGTTGTAGAATAAAATCGCTCAGGGAAAAACAAAACATTATATAAAAAAACAAGATAACACACATGAGAAATAACAAAAACAACGTTGGTAAAATTACTGTATTTATTATCCTTCTGCTCATAATTATTGTCATAATATTTCTTCTTTGTTTTCAGTATATTCTTCTCAACAGAGTAAACCGGGATCATGCATATCAGACCGGTGAAGTTTTGGCGGATCAAGTCGGAAAAATTCTGAAGGCCAACGACCGCAAGCAATTTGTTCTGATTGAAACACTGAAGGAAAACTATATCGCCAAAGCCAAGGCAGTTGCATATTTTCTTGACAGCAATCCTGAGACGGAAACTGATATTGAAAAACTGCTTCATATCGCTGAATTGATGTCGATCGATGAAATACATCTGTTTACGGAAGAGGGTGAAATTTTTTCCGGTACTGTGCCGAAATATTATGGGTATTCTTTTGATTCCGGTGAACAGATGGCATTTTTTAAACCCATGCTATCCGATAAAACACTATCTATGTGTCAGGATGTGACACCGAATACGGCTGAGAGTAAATCGATGATGTATGCGATCTGCTGGAACGGCGACGGCAGCCGGATGATACAGATCGGTATTGAACCGGTACGGCTGATTGAGGAACTGCATGCAAATGAGATCAGTGAAGTTGTTAATGACCTCCCTGTCAATCCCGGAATGAATATTATCGTTGCGGATGCGCAAACGGGAGAGATCGAAGGGAGCACTATTCCCGGCTGGACCGGATTGAACCTGTCAGAATGCGGTATTGATACTGAATTACCGGACAAGGGGCAAACCGCGAATTTTACCTCAGTGCTGAATAACAGCCGGGTATATTGTACAGCCGGGAGAACAGAAAAATATCTGATTTTTGTTGTGCAGTCAGTAAAAGAGATCAATTCGGAAATTCCGAAGATGATGCTTATCGTATTTCTTTATCTGATGCTGTCTTCATGTATTTTGATTTTTACCATCGGGAAGCTGACTGACAGGATCCTTCGAGAGAAAAGGAATGCCTATACTGACGCGATGACCGGGCTGAAAAATCGAAGAGCCTATGAGGAGCAAATTCTTTACCTTGAAGATGTCCCGAAAGCAGAGCTGAAGGACCTTACCGTTATGATGATTGACATCAATGAACTGAAAAGGATCAATGACCATTATGGTCATGACAGCGGTGATAAAACAATTAAAGCTTTTGCCGGGATCATTGATAAAATCCTAAGCCCGTATGGAAGCATCTACCGAATTGGCGGTGATGAATTTGCGGCTTTCCTGTATACAGATTATTCAATGCTCGGACAGCTTATCGGGGATGTGGAAGCTGAATTATCAAAATGGTCAGAAGAGAACCGGATCAATCTGTCCATGTCCTGCGGCGCTGCTTCATCAGTGGAATTCCCGGATAAGACGGTTGAAGAACTGATCAAGATTTCTGACGAGCGAATGTATAATGCGAAAACGCTTTTCTATCAGAAATCCGGACATGACCGGAGACTGTATAATAAAAAACAGACAGACCTGTTTGCGAATAATTAGATTAATTTTATTTTTGATGATCGCTAAACATTATATTTTCAGGTCAGCAATATTGATACATGATATAATTATCAGGTTGAATTTTGTATGGATCCCAAAAAATCACCAGTTGACTCATAAAAGACAGGGAGAGCTGCAATGAAAAAAATAGGAAATTTTGTTCTCGGTGGTCTTTATCAAAAGATTTGTAATCTTGCGCTGTATTCAATTTTTCTGGTAATAGCTGTCTATACTGCGGTGTTGGTTTATCAGGCCGGACATCTTAGAAATCTGATACATGAAACAAATGAAAAGCAGAAAGAATCTATTGCTGAAATCTCCCGGCAAACCATGGACGGTATTTTGTCTTCCAGTATGGTCAAATCGACGCGGATGGAGGCATATATTGCCAATGACCTCTTCACTGACGCGGCTGACAAGGTGATGATGCTCAGCGATTATGCGGAAAAGATCTTTGCAGAGCCGGAAGCATATCCGTATCATGAGTATTCTTTCCCGGACCCCGAAAAGGAAGGTGAAATTACGATCCAGCTGCTGGTCGATGAAGATGCCAGACCCGGGGACCCGGATGTGGACAGCAGACTCGGTTTAGTCGCCAACATGTCTGATATGATGGCTTCGTTATATCAGATCGGCGGGCTGAATTCCTGCTATATTGCTCTTCCGGATGGCGTGATGCTGCTTGCGGATGATCATTCTGCCGGTAAATTTGATGAACATGGGAACCTGATGTTTATTCCGATCGATGAACGGGCATGGTATGTCGGAGCGAAAGAGACCGGTACCCTGTACTTCACGGATGTTGTCCAGGATGTATTTACCGGGCAGATCGGCATTATGATCGGTGCTCCTGTGTATAAAGACGGTGAACTGGCAGCGGTCGTCGGTGCGGATCTCTTCCTCGATAACATGGCTCAGACAATAAATTCATCCGGCGATAACGGGTCTTTTGATTTTATCGTCAATGGAAACGGACATGTGGTATTCTCACCGATGAAGAGCGGCCTCCTGCAGGTGAAAGCGAACGCGGATGCGGTTGACCTGAGGGGATTAGAAAATAAAGAGCTTGCACAGTTTATCCGGAACGCTTTGAATCAGAGTACTGATATTCTAACAGTGAATATTGACGGCACGGATTATTACGTGACAGGTTCTCCGATCGAAGCTGTGGGCTGGGTCATTGTTTCAGCTGTGAGTAAGGAAGTGACCGACCAGCCGACTGTCCTCATGGAAGAGCGTTATGACAGCATTCTCGGTGACGCGCTGGTATCTTTTAACAATGCAATATCCGGCGCGCTGCGTATGATCATTGTTCTGCTGATCATTGTTGTTATCCTGGGCACAGGTGCAGCGGTGATACTCTCCAAACGCATTGTAACGCCTTTGGAAACGATGACAAAACGCGTGGTTTCCCTTGGCGGGGATAATCTTCAATTCAAGATGGAGCCTGCTCTGAAAACCGGTGATGAAATTGAAGTGCTGGCGGAATCCTTTGCGAATCTTTCAGCCAAAACGCTGCAGTACGTCGATCAGGTAAAGAAAGTTACCGCGGAAAAGGAGCGAATCGGAGCGGAACTGAGCATGGCGACGGCCATTCAGGCCAGTCAGCTCCCGCGTTTGTTCCCTGCTTTCCCGTACCGTTCTGAATTTGATGTATATGCTTCCATGACACCGGCGAAGGAAGTGGGCGGGGATTTCTACGACTTCTTCATGGTCGATGACGATCATATCGGTGTTGTTATGGCGGATGTTTCCGGGAAAGGCGTTCCGGCGGCATTATTTATGATGGTTTCACGTGTACTGATCAAGTCCCATCTGCAGAACGGCGAAAAAGTGTCGGATGCGCTGACAAATGTGAACAATCAGCTTTGCGAAGGCAACGACGCGGAATTTTTTGTTACTGTCTGGGCCGCTGTTATTGAAATTTCGACCGGGGAAGGCATCCGCTTCCGCGAGCATGAGTTTGAACTTCATCCGGGTGACAGCTTCTTCGTTTATACCGATGGTGTGACTGAAGCTACGAACGCAAATAAGGAACTGTTCGGCAATGACCGTCTTCTTTCCGCATTGAACAAGAATCCTGATGCTGATCCGAAAGAGGTCCTGAAAAATGTTATGGATGGGATCAATGATTTCGTTGCCGGAGCGGAACAGTTTGACGATATTACAATGCTCAGTTTTAAATATAACGGACCGAAGGGCGATTAGTCCTGTGTGTCGGATGATAATCATTTAAGGGTGATATCGATCTTTTTTAGAATGTAACTATTCAGAACCTATTACTAAAAAGCACTTTTCCTGCGAAAGCGAGAGGACAGTTCCCTCCTCCGTCAGGAACCGTCCCCGGCAAGTTCTGAATAGATACCTTAGAATAACGATTTGTTTCCGGACGCAGAAGCGTATTATCGGAGAATCGGAGCAGTAAAAAATGGATACAAAAGAATTACAAAAAATCGTAAATCCCATCTACACAACGGCGAAGGGAACTGTGCTGATGCTCATGTATGGCCGGGATCCGGATGCATTGAAGCTGGCATCTTTTCTTGACCTGTCAGAGGTAACGGGAGGCAGCCGGCAAACCCCGCAGGAAATCACAAGATGTTATGCCGTCGCGCAGGAAGCCCGTTACGGGATAAACAACGAGGCAGCGCTGCGCAGCGGGAAACCGGTCGTTGTGGATCTTCCCTGCGGTTATTCTCCCCGCGGGTTCAGGGTCATCAACAACGGACAGAAGTATTTCGGTTTCGACCTGCCTGTGGTTATTGATGAAATGAAAGCCGCGGCGGCTAAGGTTGAGCAGTCAGATGATCTGGTCTATGCCGCAGTGGATGCCACAAATTATGAATCTCTCCGAAACGCGCTGGGTGATGTGAAGGGCGAGCTTTGCATTATCACGGAAGGACTGCTCGGATATTTCAGTGAATCCGAGCTGGTGAACATGTGCCGGGCGATCCACAGGCTGCTTTCGGAGTTCGGAGGCTGCTGGATCACGGCGGATTCCGGAATCATTGAGATCTACTCGCTGACTTTCGGGACACTTCTGCAGGGCGATCAGGAAACTTTTCTGGCTAATATAAAAGGGCATGCCACCAGAATGGCGGATGTGGATTTTTATAAAAACAGCCTGTTCCTCAACGGGGCTGATGGCGCCAGAACTTTCCTGAAAGCTCAGGGCTTTGATGTAAAAGCTGAATCGGTGAGCGATTACCTGCCCAAACTCCGTACCGTTTCTGAAGATGAGGCACGGATGCTTGCGGAAAGCTACAGAAAGATGGAAATCTGGACGATGACTGTCGATGGCTCCGCTGATCATCTGCCGGAAGGTGAAGATGTCATGAATCTCCCGTTTCGTGTAGAGAGCGAGCTGAAGGACGGTTTGTTCAGCGTATCCATCCAGGGCCGTCTGGATACGATCACCGCTCCGGAGCTTTTGAAACAGTTCCAGGAGGCGGACGGAGAGATCAACGCGATCCGGGCAGACGTAAGCAAAATGGCTTATGTCTCCTCTGCCGGACTGCGCTGAAGAATAAAGATAATTTTGAGATAACCGGCATCAGCGATGATGTCATGGAGATCCTGAATGTGACCGGTTTTGCCGATATTTTCGGACTGTGAGCCGGGAATCATCCACTGTAATATTCGGCAAGTGTATTGCAGCAGGCAGTCGGCAGCCGGCTGTCGGCAGTCGGCAAAGATTTATCCGCTGTCATATTTGGCAAGTGTATTGCGTATATCAGTCACAAGGTCTGGTTCCATATCCGCGAAGATCGGGTCTGCCGCGAGGACTCTCATTTCAGCAATTGTGAAAGCCAGCATTCCGTCTCCGTTTGCTTCACTCCTCCTGATAGCATTCTGCATGATTTTCACTGTTTCCGGCAATGTATCCGGTGCCGGGTGAGCAGGGATCAGAGGGTCTTCAGGCAGAGCCGGGTTTATGGTCCTTGGATCCGGTTCATTTTTTACCGGATCCGGGATCAGATTTTCGGGATCCCGGGCTGCCTTCTTTTTGCTGATGTCTGCCTGCTGAGCGCTGCCTGCTGAATTTTTGTTTTCAGCTTTCTCATCTTTTTCAGTACTGCCTGTTGTCTGCTGAGCGCTGCTTACTGAATTTTCGTTTTCAGCCGGCTCATCCTTTTCAGGACTGTCCGCTGAGCACTGCTCACTGACTGCTGCCTGCTGAGTTCTGCCTGCTGAAATTTTGTTTCCAACCGCCTGATCCTTTTCAGAATTGAACGCTGTCTGCTGCGAGCCACCCACTGCCTGCTGCTTACTGCCTGCTGCCTGCTGAGTTTTGCCCGCTGAATTTTTGTTTTCAGCCGGCTCATTCTTTTCAGAACTGGCAACTGCCTGCTGAGCACTGCTTACTGCCTGCTGCTTACTGCCTGCTGCCTGCTGAGTTCTGCCTGCTGAATTATTAAATCCTGACAGTGCCCGCTGGGCGGAAAAGGCGGCAGGTTCATTCAGTGAGGAATGTGAAGCGAGTGATTGGGAGCGGTCAACAAATAAAGTATCCAGTGAATCGAAAGGCGAAGCAGCCGAAAGCTGCCCGACGGTGTTTTCCTGTCCGCCGAGCTTTGCCTTTGCGGCATCAGTGTCACCGCCGTCTTTTATTTCGGGACGATTGCTTCTGATTCCCGGTTTTTCCGAGAGTTTTTCTTTAGTTTTATACAGCCTCAGCAGCATATCGGCCCATCTGAGCTGGTTCAGCAGCAGACGTTCGCCGATCTCAGGCCGTTTGGCGGAGAACTGGACCACGCCGAGATAGCTCTTGCGGAAATGGTAGGAGCCGACGGAGATGAGGTCTTCGATCTGCATCGGTGCCGCGGAGAGGTCTTCCCCGCGTTTGTGC
>CACYHU010000124.1 GCA_902774215.1 uncultured Chloroflexota bacterium | reverse complement strand
CATGCTGAGCGATATCCTGATCGGGAAGTACAAAACGAAAGTCTGCCCCATCGATATCACCGCCGCAAATAAAACCAAAATGGCCTGGGACTTCCTTGCCATGGTGGATACCGGCCGCTGGATCGAACACAAAAGTGATGAGATCAATGTCCTGAAGTCAGGGTTCAAGCCCGGACAGGAACGCTATGAAATACTCAAAGAGCCGGAACTGCTGCAGCAGATGTTTTACCGGGAGCTCCGCGCCTGCCGCATTGAACCCACAGGGAATCCCGCGAATGTACGCTGGGGTGTGAAAGAGGGCACCCGTGACCAGGCAACAGGGAGGATCCTGCATGATGATCTGGTGATGTCCGCGGCGCTGGCGGTCTTCGAAAACGGAGGGCTCAGCCTCCACGGCCTTCAGGCGACAGAGCAGTGGTGCAGGGATTATCAGGAAACGCAGAAAATGCTGAGAGAACGGAGCCGCCGGCTGTTTGGATTTTGAAGTAATAAACGAAGCACTGCGCCAGTCAATTTTCAGAGTTCAAAGTTCAAAGTTCAAATATGGTAACCGCTGCATGGACGAATCATGGAAATATTAAATAAGAATGGCGGCAAAGCCGCCATCATTAACTGCCCGCTGCCTGCTGCCTGCTGCCTGCTGTACTCAGATTCTTTCGCTCTTTTCAATGTCGAGGAAATATTTGTATGTGTCGACAGTGAGCTCACCGCAGGCAGCTTCATCACAGGCGATGATGGCCCCGTTGTGGAGCTGAAGAGCACTGCAGGTCCATTTCTGGCTCACGCCGCCTTCGACCGTGGCCGCCAAAGCCCGTGCCTTGTTGTGCCCCGAAATCAGGACCAGGACCTCCCTGGAATCTGTTACCGTTCCGATGCCGACGGAAAGCGCCTTCGCCGGAACCTTCTCCGGATCATTGCCGAAGAAGCGGGCATTGACAATGCGGGTATCCGTCGTAAGGACCCGCACGCCCGTGCGGGAAGAAAGAGAAGTGAAAGGTTCATTGAAAGCCAGGTGCCCGTCAACACCGATCCCGCCCATGAAGAGGTCAATCCCGCCGTATGAGGCGATCTTCTCCTCATAACGTGCACATTCACCTTCCGGGTCATCGGTCATGCCGTTGAGGATGTTGATGTTTTCCGCCGGGATGTCAATGTGATCAAAGAGGTTTTCATGCATGAAATACCAGTAGCTCTGGTCATTGTCCCTGGGCAGACCGAGATACTCATCCATGTTGAAGGTAACAACATTTTCGAAGGAAAGCTCTCCCCGCTTGTTCATGCGGATCAGCTCCTGATAAACACCGATCGGGGACGACCCGGTCGGAAGACCCAGTACGAAAGGACGGTCTTCTTTATGATTACGGATTTTTTCAGCAATGTAATTTGCCGCCCAGCGGCTCATCTTTTCATAATTATCCTGAATTACAACACGCATTTAAAATTACCTCCCGGGCTGTACGCTGAATTCTCAGCCTTAATCTACTTATATCAAATGACCTTTGCTGCGGATGACCTCAATGACGTCATCGACATACTTCTCACAGGTTTCATCAGATCCGGCTTCCACCATAACGCGGATCACCGGCTCTGTACCGGATTCCCTCACAAGGATGCGGCCGTTATCCCCAAGCGCCTCCGCGGCTGCCTCAACAGCGGCCAGCACATCCGGATCGTTTTGCGCCTCCGGCTTGCTCTTTACTTTGACGTTTTTGAGCACCTGCGGGTAGAATTTGACCGGAGCTGCCAGTTCGCTCATGGGTTTCTTTTTCGCCAGCATCACCTCCATCAGCTTCAGGCTGGTGAGGATGCCGTCGCCGGTGGTAGCATATTTGGAGAAGATGATGTGGCCGGATTGTTCCCCGCCGATGCGGTGGCCGTTTTTGACCATGTTCTCATAAACATACTTATCGCCGACTTTGGTTTTTTCATATTCGATCCCGACCGCGTCCAGTGCTTTGTAAAGGCCGAAATTGGACATGACCGTTGTGACGACCTTGTTGTTCAGCAGTTTGCCGCGTTCTTTCATGTAAAGGCCGTAGATATAAAGGATGTGGTCACCGGTCACGACATTGCCCTTTTCATCCACGCAGAGGCAGCGGTCCGCATCGCCGTCATAGGCGAACCCGATGTTCAGCCCGTTTTCGACGACAAATTTCTGCAGATGCTCAATGTGGGTGGAGCCGCAGTCTTTGTTGATATTCAGCCCGTCCGGCTCAGCGTTGATGACATAGGTCTTGGCGCCGATGGCATCAAAGACGCTTTTGGCGATCTGCCAGGCGGAGCCGTTGGCGGCATCGATGCCGACCTTGATATTCTTGAAGCTGTATTTCGACAGCCCGATCAGATAGCCGATGTAGCGGTTCCGGCCCGCGGCATAATCCACGGTACAGCCGATCTCTTCGCGTTCCGCCATCGGGATCTCAACTTCTCCATCGAGATATTCTTCAATACGCAGCAGCGTCTCCTCGTCCATCTTCTCGCCGTTGCTGTTGACGATCTTGATGCCGTTGTCATAGAAGGGGTTGTGAGAGGCGGAGATCATGATCCCGCAGTCGAAATCATCCGTTCTGGCAATGTAGGAGACGGAAGGCGTGGTGGTGACGTGCATAATGTAGGCATCCGCGCCGGAGGCTGTCAGTCCCGTGCAGAGCGCATATTCAAACATATAGCTGGAACGGCGGGTATCTTTTCCGATCACAACTTTGGCCTTTTTATTGAGGCGTTTCCCGTAATACCATCCCAGAAATCTTCCGATTTTTACCGCGTGTTCGAAGGTAAGATCTTTGTTCGCTTCGCCGCGGAAACCATCGGTTCCAAAATATTTTCCCATATTAAAATTCCTTTTCCGAGGATCGATAAATCCCGATTGCCGGTAATTATAACTGATTATGAGAACAACCGTAAAAAAAGAGGCGGGATCAGTTTGTTTCCCCGCCTCCGTTTGGATCATTTCCGGTTTTTGACCGAATTAATTATTCGCGTCCAGGAATTTGTAAATAACCGCAGCAAGAGCGCCGCCGATAAGCGGTGCAACGATGAATACCCATACGCATTTCAGCGCGTCACCGCCCATGAAGAGGGCAGGACCGAAAGAGCGGGCGGGATTCACGGAAGTACCGGTGAAGAAAATGCCCAGCAGGTGGACAAGGGTCAGGGAAAGACCGATCACCAGGCCGGCAACGCGTCCGTATTCCTGTTTGGAGGTAACGCCCAGGATCGCCAGGACAAAGACGCAGGTCAGGATGATCTCAATAATGAGAGATTTCAAAATGGAGCCGTCGTAGAGGCCGTTGGTACCGAGACCGTATGCCTTGCCTGTCAGTGCGGCCAGAAGACCGGCACCGGCGATGCCGCCGACGAACTGGGCAGCAATATAACCGACGAAATCAGAGATGCTCATTTTGCCGCTGAGGACCATCGCAAGGGAAACTGCCGGGTTGATGTGGCAGCCGGAGACATTGCCGATGGAGTAGGCCATGGCAACGATCACCAGTCCGAATGCCAGCGCGGTGATCAGGTAAGCAGCATTCGCTTCCGCGGTGCAGCCGGTGACGGCAGCAGTTCCGCAGGCGAAAAAGACAAGGACGAAAGTTCCGATAAATTCAGCAATATATTTTTTCATTTTTACTCCTTATTTCTATATCGGGCAGAGATTATAACATTGAGCTGTAATTTCTGCAAAAGAAATCCTCTGATTTGGAGGATTTCATCATTTCGTATCTGCCGGACCGGGTATCGTTTTCTGGTAAATACAGCGGCCGGTTTCCAGTTCCATTGGCCCTTTTATTCAATAATATCGGCATATTTGAGCGGGATCACCTTTTCCAGATCTCCCGGAGCGACCTCAACCTGTATGCCGATGTGTCCGCCGCTGAAAACGATCTTCGGAATGTCCCGGGCGCTGATATCAACGACAGTCGGGAAAAGCTTTTTCATCCCGATCGGCGAACATCCTCCGTGAATATAACCGGTGAGCGGAAGGAGCTCTTTGGATTTGATCATTTCGATATTCTTTTCGCCAACTGCTTCAGCCGCCTTTTTCAGGTCCAGCTCAAAACAGCAGGGCACAACAAAGACATAATGCTGCCCGGACCTTCCGGCTGTCACGAGTGTTTTGAAAACGTTCAGCGGGTCTTTGCCGAGTATTTCCGCGACTTCCGTCCCGCTTGCAGCCGTTGCTCCGTCGCCGTAGCTGTAGGCTTCATAGCTGATTTTGTGCTGTTCAAGCACACGCATGACATTTGTCTTGCTGCTCTTCATGGCTTGTGTCAGTGATTGACCTGATTTAATTGGAACTCGATCTGGCTCAGTTCGCTGACTTCCTGCACGGCTTCCTCTTCGGCACCCGGTTTGAATCCGATATAAGGCAGCTTCCAGTGACCGCTGCCCGGTGTGATTTCATTGCCGAGTTCAGCCTCTACTTCGTAATAAGGGTTGCCGGGCATGACGATATGGACCCAGGTCTGGCCGGGCTTAAGTTGGAAATTGTTTCCCTCCAGGTCAAGGATGCGCGGAGGACGGAGACGATTGGATTCCCGTTCAAAGGTCTCGCTTTTTGTGGTCCAGGTGGCGTTGTAGAGCTTTCCATCGCGGAAGATCAGTGCGGGATTGGAATCTGCATAGTTCAGATTGACCGTAAACAGACCGGCACTGTGCGGCTGGCCCGGAGCCCAGTCATGGTCTGCTGTCAGGATTATCAGGTTGTCGGTCCCAACCGGCTGGCTGTTGGAGGAGTCGATGTCTTCAACAAGCGAATAGGGATCTTCAATCGTGTTCTGCATGCGGTAATACTTTCCGGTCCCTTCATCATAACGCCAGAGGATCTGGTTGGCTTTGGCATATCGGAAGAAAAGGGAGCTGGCAGGTACACCGCCTTCCGGCGGGGTATCGCTGAATGCGTAATTCATGTTGTTGACATCCGCCGGTTTGGCAAGCCTGATCCATTTATTCAGGATCCGCTCGTAATTTTCCAGCGGCAGGACCGGATATTCCTGCCATCCGCCGGTTCCATACCAGAGTTCCAGGTTGTAAATCCCGGAATTCAGGATCGACTGGGATGTTCCTCCGGCGATGATGACACCGTTATATAACCGGCGTAATTCTTCAAGACCGTAGATCGCTGAGGAAACCCTTCCCAGGTTGCCGCTCGGTTTCTCGCCGTAGAACATCAGGATGGGACGGGATTCTTCCCCGCTCACATACATCTCGTAAACCCATTGGGCCTGGCTGTGACCGGATGATGGACGGAAGGTGGACGGATAGCGTGCGATCGGGACAAAAACCGGCGGAACCTGCAGCATATCCGGATCCGAAACCGGAGTGCCGGTAAGCGGGTTCATATATCGGGACGGATCATGCGCAGCATTGCTGATCATGGGGCCGGTCTCATCCGCAGTCTGAAAAGCTGCCGAACAAAGAACAAACATCATTATGGCAGCAATAGAAAGGATAGTACGAAGGGTTTTCATATGTTTCTCTCCTCCCATTCGAAAAATTTCATTAACCATGTCTTTATTTTACACAATTTTTACGGTTTTCGGAATTTAATTGGCGGGTGCATTTTGAAACGGCTTTTATAGGATGACCTTTTTCGGAATTTCCTGTTTATTATATATTGATTGGTTTGGAAAGCGGCGATAATGATATTATAATAAATAGTAACAAAAATCATACAGGAGAAATAAATGATTACCGAACGCATTTTTGGAGAAATCAAAGGGATCCAGGTTCCTGAAGTTACATTACATAACGCTGCCGGAATGGAAGTCAGCATTCTTGCTTACGGTGCGACGATCCGGTCGGTCATTGTTCCCACCTCAGACGGGAAAAAGGTGGATGTATGTCTGGGCTATGACACTATTGAAGAATATCTTCAGAACTCAGGCCATTTCGGCGGTTCTATCGGCCGGTTTGCCAACCGTATCGGCGGCGCTGTTTTTGATCTGGATGGCGTCCATTATACATTGGCTGCCAATACTCCGCCAAACCATCTTCACGGCGGGGTCCATGGCTGGGATACGAAGATCTGGAATTATACGACCAATTCTGAAAAAAACAGTGTTTCCTTTGTCTGCAAATCTGCTGATATGGAAGAAGGGTACCCCGGTGAAGTTCACGCGGAGGCGAAAATCACTGTCACTGAAGATAACCGCCTGGTCATTGAATACAGCGCAGTGACTGATAAAGCTACGCCGATCAATATGACTAATCACTGGTACTTCAACATGAATGGCCATGCTTCCGGAGATATTCTTGGGCATACACTGCAGCTGGCTGCGGAGCAGATTACGGAAACCGATCCGGGTCTCGTTCCGACAGGAAAGCTGCTTTCTGTGGAAGGTACTCCCTATGACTTCCGCACACCAAAGCTGATCGGTACGGATTTCGCAGCAGTCCGGGTCCTGGATACAGCGGGGTATGACAATAATTTCATCCTTGGAAATCCCGGTGAATTCAAGAAATTCGCGGTCCTTACGGGTGACAAGACCGGCATTACCATGACCGGATATACCAACATGGAAGCAGTTCAGCTTTACACCGGCAACCATATCAATGACCGGAAGGGTAAAGCGAACGCGGCGTATCATGACATGAGCGGTATGTGTCTGGAACCGCATCACTATCCGGATTGTGTTAATAAGCCGGATTTCCCCAGCGCGATCGTCCGCCCCGGTGAAAAATATTATCATCACACAGAATTTAAATTTAGCTGAAATTTATAAACCGGAATATGACAAAAAAAGGAAGCAGCCGGTCTGCTTCCTTTTTCAATATTACGTGCTGAATTTTGATTTAGAAGGTATAGGCTGCAGTATAGGGATAGTCCCAGTTTTCATACCAGCCGACGATTCTGCAGCCGTCTTCCGTGATGATCAGTGTGTCCTTTGTTACATACAACTCGCTGACACCGGTATGGTAACGGGCGCCAAGGGAAAGGACGATGACCATATCCTTTTCAAGAACAGTATGGTCAGCCGCGGAGATGAAAGGCGGTTCAAAAGGAGTAACGCCGATACCGTGACCGAAACCGTATTCGGGAGCCATATGCAGACCCATTTCGATGGCTTTTGTCTGGATCGCGGCAAAAATCTCACTGGCCACGGCACCCGGTTTGATTTGAGAACAGGCAAACCTGCGCAGTTCTGCCATTTTCCCCGCGAAGAACTTCTGGCTGGAGTTCATCTCGCTTTTGACCATCATACGGGAATCATTTGCCCAGTATCCTCCCCGTAAAGCGCACATTTCCAGACGGATAAATTTCCCTTCGAAAAAGTTGCCGGCCCGGCCGACCGCAAAATAAGGGGCGTGAGGCCAGAGAAAAGCCGCATCATCCTCCGAAAGAGCCTGTGCGACAGCACGGTAACCATGCACGGGCATTCCGCATTCCAGCGTATGAAGACGAATCGCTTCGGTGAGGCTTTTTTCACTGGCGGCACCGGTCCTGGAAATATGGTGGACCGCGGCAGCGATGCCATGATCCGTGAACTCAGCCGATTTTCTGATGCTTCGCTGTTCTGCAGGTTCCTTTACCTGACGCAAATGGCTGAAATCTGCGGAAATATCAATAAAGGAAAAGTCGTGCAGTCTGGCGACCAGTTTTTCAAAGAGCGTCTGGGCCATCCAGTCCCCAATGTATCCGAGAGAGCCTTTGACACCCTCGAATAATTCAGAAATAAAGGCGGCTGAAATGCTGACAGCAGCGCTTTCCGGGTCAATACAGCTGGAGTAAGTGATAATACTGTCGTGCCATCCCGCGTTTTGATAAGCAGCTGCCAGAACTTTTGGACAGGCAAGGAAACGTTTTTCCGAACTGAGAAACGCAACGACGCAATGGTGTTTCTGACTGGCAAGCAGCTGGAGATTAAGGCCGGTGACATATGCCAGATTCGAGGCGTCGGTGATAACAAGGCCGTCGATATCCGGATTGGAGCGAATATATTTGCTGATTTTTTTGACAATGTTTCTTGCTGACATAATTCACCGCCTTAGTGAGATGACCGAATGCCGTTGATGCGGTAGAGTGTATTCCAGTCACGGAAATCGCTGAGCCGGCGGTTTCCATCAACCGTCAGTTCGTAAATATCCACGGAATGGATCATTTCATCTTCGTAGCCGATCGTTTTTATATCCAACGCGATGACCATGCCTGTTCTGAGCACCTCTTCGTTATCCATCGTCAGGTAAGGTTTCTCATATTCCGAGGCACCGACACCGTGACCCAGCCCTTCGTCATACAGCATTTCGATATTTTCATCATCCGCTTTAAGCCGTACCGCCTCGCAGAATTCGCAGACCCGGATCCCCGGTCTCAGAATCGATACCGCAAAATCCTTCAGCAATTTGTTCCTGGCGAAGGCATCAGCCGTGTTCGGGCCGGGCTTTCCCGTGTAAAACATCCGGCTGCAGACAGTCCAGCAGCCGTTGTATGAAAGTGAATAATCCACACGGATCGTCTTGTTTTCCTCGATGACCTTCAGGTCATAGATCGGTGTGATCCAGGAGCTTCCGGCCCGCCCCCGGGAGATATTCAAATGGCCAATCGTATTGGCGCCAAATTCAATGGCATGGATCCTGACATGTTCGAGAAAGCTGGAAACTGTACAATCGGAATAGCGGACTGTTCCTTCGATGTGGTTCAGCGCACCGATAATACCGCGGTCAGCGATATGTGCGGCCTTCTGGATATTTTCGATCTCGTATTCGCTTTTGATCTCCCGTGCGGACTGAATCGTCGGATCGAGGTCTATGATGTACATATCCGGGCAGTTTTCTTTGAGGAAACGGATCTCACCGACATTCCAGCTTGAATAGTCTATAGCGACTTTTCCATGGCAAATACCCAGGTCTTCAATTACGCTTTTCAGTGCAATGCAAAAGGCGTCTTTTGGGGAACCATCATTAATGTTATAAGTTTTTGTTTTCCCTTCCCAGGTGTAACTGCGAAGAACACACTCCCATTCCGCGGGAAGGATCAGGGTACCGGAAGATGAACCTCTTTTGGCAACCAGTGCTGCTGAGAAAGGAGATTGATCCGGATAGGGAAATGTAATACCGATCAAATAGGCTATGTCAGCCGGGGATTTGGTAATAAAAGCATCATAATTGCCGTTCTCATTAAATAAGGATTCGACACGATTTTTCCTTCTCATAATAGATCCTATCAATAAAAACCGACCTGCAAACCGCGGAAATGTACTGAATTGTCTATCCCCGGTTTTCTACTATAAGAGCTCACTTTGCATTCCAAAGGGCATGCTTCGGTAAGGTACAGGCTTCGCCTGTTTTTTATGCGGTGTAAGAGCTCCGCCCCCCATACCCCCGCTGTGTTTCAGGGCTCTTTTTCTGACTCACCCGCAAAATACGGCGGATACCTTTTTACGGCAAAACTGCTCCGTATGAGCACATTATTTTCGGCATTAATTATATCAGGGAAGGTGATGTTTTCATTAAATAAGGTGCCGAATGTAACATTGTTCCGGGGTAACAGATGCGGGGAGACGGGTACAGCCCCCTTCGGGTTCAGGCCCCGGGGAGGGTCGGGGGCCTGCGGCCTCCATACCCCCGCTGTGTTATTACGCTCTTTTCCGACACACCCGCTAAAAGCGGTGGCTGCCTTTTTAAAATCCAAAGCGCCGGCGGTCCCGTTCTCTCAGCATTTTCTGCGTTTCCTGATAATCTTTGCACCACTGCTCTGTTGCCTGAAGGCTGTGAAGGCTGAGCCCG
>CACYHU010000123.1 GCA_902774215.1 uncultured Chloroflexota bacterium | reverse complement strand
AGGGACGTCCCGAAACCCGGAGACTGGGCGGTGGAGTATTACCAAAGGTATTATATCCAAAACATCCTGGCACCGGAGTACGGGATACTCGATCCCCGCATCGATGAAATGGAACAGCCTGATTATAACCAGATACCGCAAAAAGACGAATAAAAATCAGAGACAGCCGGAGTCCGGAGGGATTTCGGCTGTTTATCGTTCGAAATTTAAAGAATAAACGGATCCCGTCAGGTCGTGACAGTCGATTTGATAAAATGAATACAAGATAAACAAAAATATCACGTTTATAATTATGAAATAAGTGATTTGTTTGGGAAGGACATCACCCTGTCTGTTGTGTGATATTTAGCGATCCCAAAAAAGGTAATCCCCTTTTTTGCGGGTGAGTCAAAAAAGAGCCTGCTGAAACAGCGGGGGTATGGGGGGCGAAGCTCTTACACCGCATAAAAAACAGGCGAAGCCTGTACCTTACGGTGTAAGCCCCCGGAAATCAGGCGCGGGCTGTGGCTTTCGCAAACATACGAACTTTCGATCCCGCGCCATGCGAAGCATGCCCTCCGGAATGCAAAGTGAGCTCTTATAGTAGGTGTTTTGAAAACGATATGAACGATAAAAACATAAACCTTGCACAGGAAATTGCATCCGCAGTGTCATTTGCGGGAGGACAGACCTATTATGTCGGTGGTTTTGTGCGTGATCAGATAATTGGCAGAGAGAATAAAGATATCGATATTGAAGTCCACGGTATTCCTCCGCATGTGCTGATTGATATCCTGGGGAATATCGGTGAGCCGCTTATGATGGGAGCCAGCTTCGGAATTATCGGCATGCGTCATTACGAGATCGATATATCCATGCCCCGTTCCGGGAATAGAGTAAACGAAAATGCCGGGGATTTTGAGACATTTGCCGATCCGTTTATCGGGCCGGAAAAAGCTGCTGCACGACGTGATTTCACCATGAACGCAATGATGCAGGATGTACTCAGCGGAGAGATACTGGATTTTTACGGAGGGCTTGATGATCTGCACAGGAGACTGATCCGTCATGTCGATGATAAAACCTTTGCTGAAGATCCTTTGCGTGTATTCCGCGCGGCACAGTTCGCTGCCCGATTCGATTTCGAAATCGCGGAGGATACACAGGAATTATCCTCAAAAATTGATGTAAGTAAAATATCTTCGGAAAGGATCATGGGGGAACTTGAAAAGGTACTCCTGAAAAGCAAATGCCCTGCAGTCTTTTTTGCGTACTTAAGAAAAATGAAGCAGCTTTCCTGCTGGTTTCCGGAAGCAGAGGCACTTATCGGAGTGGAGCAGAACCCTGTTTACCATCCGGAAGGTGATGTCTGGAATCATACAATGCAGGTATTGGATCAGGCTGCCGCGCTGCGGGATGAAGCATCCGAATCCTTATGGTTCCTTCTTTCCGCGTTATGTCACGATATGGGAAAAGCAATCACTACCACTTTTGATGAGGAAAGAATTCATGCCTACGGACACGATAGAGAAGGTGTAAAACCGGTACAGCGTTTTCTGGATCGGATCACAAATGAGGAAAAACTGATCAAATACGTTCTGAATATGACGGAACTTCATATGCAGCCGAATCAGAAATATGACAACAGAGCACATAAAAAGGCCTTTTTCAAAATGTTTGACGCCTCTATCTGCCCGGCTGATTTGCTGCTGCTGGCGAAAGCGGATTCTCTTGGCAGGTCAGCTCCGGATACTGATACAACACGTCTAATTGAAAGATATTCGGAAACTGAAAAATTTCTCAGGGATATGCTTGCGGAATATAACGAATTGATGAGCAGGCCTTATCTGATGGGAAGGGATTTATTGGAAGCAGGGGTTGAACCCGGACCTCAGATTGGGAAAGCACTTGAATTTGCTCATAAACTTCGGCTGGCAGGGCTTTCAAAAGAAGAACAGTTCCGCCAAACAATGGCTTATTTACGTGGAAAAAACGGTGAATAAAAACAGCCCAAACCGGACATTCATTACCCTGTCCGGAATTTTAAAATGGCACCGTACCTCAATACGTCCGACATGTCGGAATTGCGTCTCATCTGCCTGTTGAAGCGCCTGTTGATTGTTCCATAGTAGTTGCTGCTTTTGAGTTTGAAGATGAAGGCAAACTCAGGGCGTTTTTCAATATATTTTCCGCGATCCGTTTATATTCCTCACTGTGTCCCGTTACAGCGGGCTTCAGAAACGGCCTGGCTGCGGATCTGCCGGTACCTTCCTCGATGTACTTTGCCTACTCCACATTCGTACCGATGCAGACAGTGCCCTTCTCCGGCGTTCCTTTCGGTGCAGTGACACCGCTGCCTGCCGGAGCACCGCTGTGCCGGCCTTCATTCCAGCTGAAGCTTTTCGCTTCGGTATGCTTACTCGTCGCGTAAGTGATGGAATTGCGCAGCCGTCCGGTATCAACAGCGTCCTGGTTCGTCAGTTTCTCCATCGCATTGCCGGAAGCTCCTTCCCCGATCGCTGTCAGGATCGCTTCGACCGCACGGTCCTTCGCTTCCTTGAATATCGCTGAGTTATCCGTTACCTTGACGTCCATGAATCCTCTTAAATATACTTACTGCATAAAGCGCCAATTAATGTCAGCGGAATTACTTTTCCTATTTCTTTTATGGCTTTTTTGAAATCCGAATCATTACACATAAACTTAATTCCCTCAACAGTATTCATTTATTCTGTCCTTGCAAGTCTTTCATAGTCTTATCTAAACAAGAAGCTACATATTTCACATATTTATTAGTATTCTCAAGGTATCTTAAGGTTGCTTACGTGCCTAAAGCCCTTTTTTGAGTATGTTCTTTTTCTCTGCTTTTTTCAATACGTCCTATATTTGACGCTTACGTTTCCATGATCAGAGGAAGTGTCAGCGCCACAACCAATACCTCACAGCACAGGAAACCGTAGATGCACTGATTTCAGGCTCTTTCATCGGAAAATCATCGATCCGCAGATCCTTTGTCTGGTTCCGTCCTGCTAATTGAGCTATTTAAAACCCGTCCGGATCAACATAGTTTTTATCTTTCAATTTTCAGACACCCCCGAAATATCAATGAATTTCAAGTCATTTTTCTTTGCGTAACGCTCCGCTTCCGACCCTTTCACTCCATTAATGACCAAATATGGACAATGCAAAAAAGCATGGTTCTCAATCGATGTTACACGATCGGGAATATGAATGTTTGTCAAACTGCTGCAGCCCCAAAAAGCCCCGTTTCCAATTGATATTACACTATCGGGAATATGGATGTTTGTCAAACAGCAGCAGCCAGAAAAAGCTTCGTCCTCAATCGATGTTAGACTATCGGGAATATGGATGTTTGTCAAACAGCAGCAGCCAGAAAAAGCTTCGTCCTCAATCGATGTTAGACTATCGGGAATATGGATGTTTGTCAAACTGCAGCAGTCATCAAAAGCCCCGTACCCAATCGATGTTACGCTATCGGGAATATGGATGTTTGTCAAACAGCAGCAGCCAGAAAAAGGAAAGCTCCCTATCGATATTACACTATCGGGAATATGAATGCTCATCAAACTGCTGCAGGAATCAAAAGCGCTGTTCCCTATCGATGTTACACGATGGGGAATATGGATGCTTGTCAAACTGCTGCAGCCAGAAAAAGCCTCGGCCTCAATCGATGTTATACGATCGGGAATATGAATGCTTGTCAAACTGCTGCAGCCGTGAAAAGCCCCGTTTCCAATTGATATTACACTATCGGGGATATGAATACTTGTCAAACTGCTGCAGCCGTAAAAAGCTCCGTTTCCAATTGATATTACACTATCGGGAATATGGATGCTTGTCAAGCTGCTGCAGCCAGAAAAAGCCTCAGCCTCAATCGATGTTACACGATCGGGAATATGGATGCTTGTCAAACTGCTGCAGGAATCAAAAGCGCTGTTCCCTATCGATGTTACACGATGGGGAATATGGATGCTCGTCAAACTGCTGCAGCCAGAAAAAGCCTTGGCTTCAATCGATGTTACACGATCGGGAATATGAATGCTTGTCAAACTGCTGCAGCCGTAAAAAGCCCCGTTTCCAATTGATTTTACACTATCGGGAATATGAATACTTGTCAAACTGCTGCAGTTTTCAAAAGCCTTGTTTCCAATCGATGTTACACGATTGGGAATATGAATGCTTGTCAAATTGCGGCAGAAAGAAAAAGCATAGTTCCCAATTGATTTTACACTATCGGGAATATGGATGCTTGTCAAATTGTGGCAGCCATAAAAAGCAACAGTCTCAATCGATGTTACACTATCTGGAATATGAATGCTTGTCAAACTGCTGCAGAAAGAAAAAGCATTTTTACCGATTTTAATTACACGGTGGCCATTAATAGATTTCGGAATAATCAGTTCTTCCGGATCACTATCTCCTTTGTATCCTGTTAAACAAACGGAGGCATCACTTAACAATTCATAATCAAATTTCATTTTTTACTCTCCACCTTTTCCCAACGCTGACTGTTGAATGTGCTTTTATTGTTATGAATTTTCAATCATCTCTCATGGTTATCTCATGCTTTTCTGCATCTGATTATACCGGCATTTTTATCAGGGCTTTTGTCTTCACTGTAAGCATCCTAATAAGTAACAGAGAGTTCTTCAGTTTCAATGTTTATTCAATCCATTTTCATTTCAAAAAGGACCTCATTTCCCATTTGAAGAACAAAAGTGTGGAGCCATTGCTCTATTTTTATATATTTTCCTTCAAAACAAAATACAGGCATGACTTTACCGGATCCTCAAAAGAGAATGTTTCAATCTTCTCCGGCTTTTTCGCGGTGGAGAACGATGGATACACTCGCTTTGGCAGACTCATACGTAATGGTCTGCAGCCAGCCAAGATGACAATCAGGATGACCTTTTTGCCATGATTTCATATAATTTCCAATTTTATTACTTCCTTCTCAGGGGAAAGCAACAGCATCAAATTCATTACTCTGTCCGGATTTTTTAAATGGCACCGTACTTCAATACGTCCGACTCGTTGGAATTGTGTCTCTTCTTCCTGTTGAAGCCGCCTGTTGAGTGTTCTATAATAGACATTGCTTTTGAGTTTGACGATGAAGGCAAACTCAGGGCGTTTTTTAGAATATTTTCCGCGATCCGTTTATATTCCTCACTGTGCCCCGTTACTGCGGGCTTCAGGAATGGCCTGGCTGCGGATCTGCTGGTACCTTCCTCGATGTACTTTGCGTACTCCACATTCGTACCGATATAGACAGTGCCCTTCTCCGGCGTTCCTTTCGGTGCAGTGACACCGCTGCCTGCCGGAGCACCACTGTGCCGGCCTTCATTCCAGCTGAAGCTTTTCGCTTCGGTATGCTGCTGTGTGACATAAGTAATAGAATGACTTTTGCTGCACGGCCTAAAACATGAACCTGATACTTCTTCAGGTTATCGATGGAATGGTGCGCAGTCATATACTCAGGATTTCTATTTTTAATTGATAATACCCAAAAGAGTATCTGCAGAAATTCTGAGAAACGGACTGCGCAATAATTGTCAATCAGGAAAAGCACTTGTGAACATGTAGGACGGAATTTTTAATAAGTTTTCTCCATAGACAAAATTCTTAGGATGGATAATAAAAGATTGTGCAATACGCCGCGAATAAAGAGCCTTGAAGCGCTCCAGTGACATCGTTTTATAATTTTTGGAGGATTTTACCTCAATCGGAATAATCTTATGCTGCATTTTACTCTCATTCGAAAGAAGAAAATCGATTTCAATATCTGATCTGAGTAGTTGGTAAGATTCGCAGCTTCAAGTGTCCCGACCTGGGTGTTCTGCTCGAACCGGCTCTTGATTTCATCTGACTGACCTTCAAACCATGCTTCAAACGTCACGTTATCGGCTCCGGGCGTCCCGCCCTGGTTATTATCGTCTGCCATTTTCTAACTCACTCGTTCGATTCGAGCCAATAAAAAAGCCGGTCAAGGAATGATCCTCAACCGGCCTTTTTCATCTCTTTGTTGTGATGACGGAAAGCGTTTTGCTCTCCACATAAAATTATATCATATCTGAAAACTATAAACACTCTAAAAACTATCAAAAAAGTTTTCAGAGTGTTTATACGGGATGAAAGGGATTTTTCAATCCGCTATATTTTTTGACCGCTTATGCCAAATCCAGGATCTGCCCGGGAAAGACATGAGAATTATGGATTGTCAATTGACTTCTATTCATTTCCGGAATGCAAACAACAGACCATACATATGATCGTAAATAACGTATCATAAAAAGATTTCATTATAATTCTGTTCTGTATGGTATGTTGCATCACATTGCTTCGTGAAGTTTTCCTGATTTTACAAACCAATCTTCGCTCAGCAGCAGTGCTTTGCTATTTTCTACTGCCAACACCTGCCATTCAGTGTCATCTGTCCGCTATATTAATCCTGCTCATTCCGTCTGAACGTGACAATATCGCCAACTTTGACACTTGCTTTTACTGTCACGGTCTCTCAGTCGTTTTCGTTACAGACAAAAGAATATCAATCAATTGCTGAATATCTTTTTCTGTCTTTTTTCCGTTACCGGATTCCCATCTGACAATTATTTCTCGGCTTCCGTCAAAGATACTCAAATATTGGCTGATTCCTCCATCAAAAATGCTCGGATTCTCATCAAAACGGGCAACATTTGCCTGACCATGCGGCTCAATTTGATATGGACCACGTGAAATAGCAATGCCATCATAATAAGCTGTTATGTCTTTGAAGAGTGGGGAAGCGCCTAAGCCGTCCTTTCGATCTATCACAGATACCCAAAGCTGATGAGAATTATTTATTTCAAACCCGATCACCTGACACTTTAATGGTGTCATATATGCATTCATGTCGGAAACACTGACACCGGTCAATTGAACATACGGGCTTTTGGCTCCAAGATCGCTGGAATAATAGACCCATCCATCCGGTAATTCTACCTCATACTGAGACCCGGCTGCATTGAAAGGCACTTTATCGGCAAAAGCCGGAAGATCGACTGCCATCAAGATAAACAGCACACCTATTAATTTGATTATCATCCGATAACAAGTTTTCTTCATAAATTCACCTCACAATTATTTATATATCCATTATACCTCTGTTTACTCAAGCTTGGAAAGTCTAATCAGTGCTTTACAGGCTTGTTTACCGAATATTCGAAACTATCGAGCATGTCAACAGTATATTCGTTCCCTTTGTCGGGATATACACCGAAAAACTGCCGGATCTGTTCATCATCGAATCCGCGCTTTTTCATGATTTCAGTTATCTGTCGTGCGTACATAGTTTATCCTGTTAGCAATGGCCATTGATGCTAATAAGCCCATTTATGTCATCAGTAAGTTGTTTATACGCTTCTTTAACATAATCGGGAGCGTCTTCAACAATGCCACTAAGGCCATCATCATCAAATATTCCGTATTCAATTATCTCGTTTAGATTTTCAGTTATCGCAAACATTATTGGATTCCAGCTAATACTCGTACAATTTCTTTTGAAAGAGCGGCAGCTTTTCTGCCGTTAGTATACCAATCCGCGAAAGCTTCTGCTATAGTTTCATCGTTGTTAATTTATAGCACGATTTGATATTTTCCCCGTTTCCAGTTGTCTGTTGCTTACTTTCCATCCTCGTTGTGTTCGGCTCTGATTTAAGTTTTTCATAGCTTGAGTTACGATTTTTGTTGCAGGATTTTTTATATCTGGATTATTATGCGAATATAAGTCCACAAACAAATGTCCAGCCTCATGATATCCGGCAGATTTGAGTGTGAAATTACGTACTACATCGCCATTTCTGATCGATTCTTCTATCGCAATTTTTAGATTATGTTTTGTGTTCGCACCAAAATAACGTGGATTCATCTTTAATTCGCCCCGATTATTAATCTGCATTAGCGAACGGGTTCCTAACGATTCATCAATTTTAATCGTTTTAGCAAAAGGTTGTAATTCAGGATGATCCCGCAGAACCTTTGTAAATCCAAAAATGCTGTCATAATAATTATCAAAATCTAAATATTTAGCATTTTCATCGGTTTCAATGCCAAATTTTTGTTTGATTTCTCTATTCAGAGATGAAAATTTATCCAATACATCTGCCGATGGTTCGACTGGAATAAAAGGTTCAATCTCATTATCTCTGTATGATCGAAACGCAAACATTTTTGGAAGATCTTTTCCGCGATAACCAAATCCTAAATCTTCTAACGTCTTCATCGTCGGACTTCCGCCCCAGACCTGGTTCGGCTTCATGTACACCATGCTCCGCGGATTCACGCCTTCATTCTTCCAAAGGTCATAGTCTCTGCGTCTCCGCGTCCTGCTTCTCGAACCAGTCCGCCCCCTTCTCCCATTCCGGCATAATTCCACCCGTAGTCACAACTACCGTCGTGCACTTCCCATTCGGATGGTCGTCGCAGATTCCGTCCTTGCATTCCCATCCGTCCATGATGATGCAGGCCGCGCAGGATCCGGACATCGCGCAGAGCCTCAGCACCTTCTCCACAACACCGGAACGCCGGTACTGGTCTGCGTTTGCCTGTCTGTATGCTCTGTTGGTCTCTGTCCTTGCGATCAGCACAGAACGCTTGAAATCAACACTGGCTGCATCACGCATATCCTTCGCGACCTGCTTGTAGCCTTTACCCATGCAGGTCTTTCACTTCCTGAGCGAGAAGCATGTAATTGTCCATCGTTTCCCGTTCCATCTTAGCCCACAGCCTGGACATCCGCTTCAGCGCTGCGTCTTCGTTGCGGACAAGCTGTTTCCGGTATTCTCTGGAAATGCGGACAGCATCGGATTCAGCCATTATTCAACCTCTCTGTTACGAGCCTGGTTCAGGTATATGGAAGCCAGGTCTGCGCTTTACTGCTTTTATTCCGCAATCTCTTCTTCGCTGTGACACCTGACATCTGGATCGCGGTCTCTGTAGATATGGGCTTTTACAGTAACACTTAACCGCGGACAGTATACAAGGCCGATCCGGATCAGATTCTCGAAGAATGAGAACGTCTTCATTAGTACATACTGGATATCCTGAAAAACGAAAAGAGCACCACAGATGAACTCTGCAATGCTCTTTCATTTTTCATTCACTCGGTCGTGATCTCCCCGAAAAGTAAGGTAATGATCCGCTGCATACTCCCCGGCTATGCCAGAGTTGCGAGTACCGCCCCCAGAGGGAGTCGAACCCCCAACCTCCTGATTCGAAGTCAGTCACTCTGTCCATTGAGCTATGAGGGCAATGAACTTCCTGAATTATAGCATCATTTCATGGAAATGGCTGAAAAAACAGGATTTTCAGGATGAGATAAATTATCGTTCAGTTCGCGGCATCAGCCCATAATGAACCTGTTGCAAAGCCAAGTTCCCTGTCCAGTGCTTTGCGAAAAACAGCACCCCGGGAGTATTTCCGGACCCAGAAAGGAGATTCATTTCCGAAAACCTTCGAAGTCTTTATGGCTTCACGCAATTCATCCGCTGTATTAAAATCCGGAAGCTCCAGCCCCATAGCACCCAGTTCCGGCACGCCATGGGCATCGGAACCTGCCGTTCCGCGCAGACCGTGATAAGCAGCGAATTTCATCGCTAAATGGTTCATTTCCGGCATACAGCGGGCATTCGCGATCTCGATGGCGTCGAGCCAGGGAAGAAATTTCTCCATTTCTTCTTCTGTCCAATGGAACCGCATTGGAGCATAAGGGTGGGAAAGAGAAATAAAAGCTCCCTGATCCCTGAGACGTTTGAGGGCTTCCACAGGTTCAATATCTTTCGGAATCTCCTCCTTCACGAAAATTGCCAGAATTTCTGCCCTTGAGGTCAGAATTTCTTCTCCGACGATCACAAAATCCGGATACATCTTTTGAAGCCTTATGGCCTCTGAAATCGTATTATGATCTGTAAGGATAAGCTTTCCGAGGCCGATTCTTTTTGCTCTCCGATACAGTGCTTCACCTTTGGAAAGCGAATCCCAGGAAGCGATGCTGTGAACATGAAAATCAGCTTTTATCAATTTGTTCATTTTATCCTCTTATTTTTGCAGCTGCATACAGGATGGATCTGACTTCTGCCTTTTATCCATTTTTATTGAAAGTCAGGAAATTATACAGCATCAGTGAACCGACTGTCAGGAGCGGGATCAGTATCAGCAAAACGATATAGAGCGGAACGTAAAATTTCTTTTTCAGCTCTCCCGCAGCGTATGCAGATGAAGCCAGCGAGTTGACCAGAAGCAGTGAAATAATAATCACCCATGCGCTGGCAGCCTGTCGGGTCGTGGCAAACAGCCACAGTATTTCCCAATAACTGGTGAACAGGACACCCCTTACCAATTTCCACAGGTCTCGTTTTCCGCGCAAAATGACAATGGAAAGATATCCTGCAAGGATCACTATACCGTGGATCAGAACAAGCATTGCGAAATTTGCAAGCGGGCTAAACCTGGACTCGAAATAATTATTCATCGCGATCCAGGAACTGATGAATGAAATCAGGCCGATCAGCAGGCTCGGTCCATTGAAGGATGGGTCATCTGCGACGGTCTTGTAAGCATCAGGAGAAAAATACATTGAGCGGATAAATACAGGAACCCATTGCTTTGTATTTTTGATCTGTTCCCACAACGCTTTGAGGGATGTGGTATCCTCAGATGTTTTATTTTTAGCTTTATTATTTTTCTGTACGGGTGAATTTTTGATTTTTTTCAGTACAGAATAGACCTGATTGGCGTTAATTATTTCATCCTCAATCTTAATTGCCGAAGAATACATAAGGAATGGATCTGTCTGCTGACCGCCAAGTCCGCCATGAGAACCGATAAGTTCCTCATAAGCTGCGACTGTACCGTCTTCGTAAACAGGTGAAATGATCACTAAATCGCCGCCGTTCGGGAAATCGATCAGATACCGCAGCTGTTTTGCCCGTTTTTCCGGATCACCGTACATGACCAGAGGGTCTTCGCCGGTGACTTCTCCCGTATACAAATTCCGCTGTCCGTTCTTTCCGAGAGCGATCGCTCCCTCTTCCGTGTGGACCAGGATCGTTCCTACTCCCGGATGTGAGATCATTTCATTGACCATTCCTGGATAAGCTTCCTCGATCTTGCTTAATGTCATTCGTTCATTACTGATACTGAAATAAGCATTCACAAGGTTTCCGCTTGCCAGAACCAGAATGTCATTCGCTTCATTTTCAGCTGATTTTACGGCTTCCTCAACCATAGTGTCAGTGACCTTGTTCCCAAGGAATTCAGCTGTTTTACGCGTGAGTGCATCCGGACCGGAGCTGCTCAAAGAATTAAACAGCGCTTTCACATTGGCGCCGTTATCTTCATCATCATTAAGACTGACGACTTTCAACGCTTTGCCGAGCAGTGAATATTTTACAGCAAGAGATTTAATGTAATCCCCAAGGCTCATCTGATAACGTTGACTGAAGGTTTCTCCGAATGTCTGTCCATGATCGGAAAGAATTACGATTTCATATGGACGGGCTTTAGAGAGAGCTGCCGCTTCAAATACTTTTCGTATAGAAGAATCAATACCTGTAAGCGCATTATATGCAGATGTACTGTCCGGACCGGAGTGGTGAGCGATCTCATCATATCCGACAAAGGTGGTGTACATTGATTTCCTGCCGGATGAAACGGCGTCAACGATCATCGCGGTGGAAATATTCCTCAGTAGAACGTTTGTTGCCGCCCGCACGAAAGGATAAAATTTATGCAGCCGGTTCAGTCTTGGTTTTTTACCGCGGATGCAGTCCCAAAAATAGCTGATCACTTCACTGCCGGCATCTACAAGTGTCAGGATCAGTGATTTGGTTAGGAGATAAGGGCGAACGGCGAGCAGGTAAAGATCCTTGTCCCGTTTCTTCTGTTCCTCTTTGTTTTTGGGAAGCAATTGGGAAATCGTCAGAATATTTTCTTCAGCATTACCGGAGATGATGTTATTAACGCTGATCCCGTTATCCAGAATTCCCATCGGTTTGCCATCCGGAAAGAGCATCTTTTCAATTTCATTGGCGTTTCCCGGATTATTGGAGCTGTATACCTTATGATTGGCCTTATCATACCAGCGGAAAGCACATATGTTTTCATTCTTTCCAAACATGATCCCTGCCTGACAGGAAGATGTCTGTGACGGAATTCCGCAGTCATAAGGACGTACAGTGTAATTGCCGGATTCCAGCTGCTCCTTTATAAACGGCATATACCCTTTTTCAACGGCATGCAGCAGCCGTGGATAGGATAAACCGTCAATTTCCAGCATCACGATGCCTTTATCTTTGCTGCGTGTTTGCTTTTTTGACTGGATATTTTGTGAGATGGAATTGTAATAAATCACATCATCATCTATAGGCAGTAAAACCTGAAGGATGATATTCAAAATGGCGAACACAAAGGTTGCAAGTATGCCGACCCATATGCTGCTTACTTCGAGAGATTTCGAAAAGCGGCTCAGAAGGAAAATGGAAAAACCGTTGATGACCAGGGAAAGAGCTCCGATCGTCATGCCATTCAGCGGAAGCATCAAATGCAGCAGAAGAGGCCGGATCAGTGCGTTCAGCAATGTCAGGATCAGCCCAAGTTCCATTACAAGAATATAAACCGGCATGTTTTCTGCCGGGGTCAGGGTGATACCGTTTATCCATTTGCTGCAGGCATATATGCAGATCGAATTAAAAAACCAGTTTGAGATAAAATGCAATAAAGTTTGAACAAGTGCGCTCATTATTTATTCAGCCCCCTTATATTCCAGGCAAAGCATAGTCAGATCATCAAATTGTTTTGCGCCGTTCACAAAGGTGTCAACATCAGCCTGGATCGCATCAAGAATTTCCTTTGGGCTCTTGTCCGCAGCGCGGTTCAGCGCGGTTTCAAGCCGGTTTAATCCATATAGCTCTGCTTTTGGATTGTTGGCTTCGGGAACACCATCCGTATAAACAAAGATTTTGGAACCAGGCGTCATCGTCAGCTCATAATCATGATATTTTGCTTTAGGCATTGCACCGATCATCAAACCATGTTTATCCCTGAAAATTCGGAAAACACCGTCTGCACCGCAAATTGCCGGGTATTCATGGCCGGCATTGGTGCAGGTTAAGATACCCGTACTCAAATCAAGAATCCCCATCCAGACTGTGACAAACATGTTGGATTCATTTTCACTGGAGATATGTGCATTGACGTCAGCCAGAATCTCCGCAGGAGTGCCGCCCTGTTGTGCCCGGTAATTGATGAGGTTTTTAGTAGACATCATGAATAATGATGCAGGCACGCCTTTGTCCGAGACATCCGCTATCAAAACAGCCAGATGGTTGTCATCGATCATCAAATAATCATAAAAATCGCCGCCTACCTCCCGGGCCGGATCCATGCTTGCATACAGTTCAAATTCGTGCCGTTCAGGAAAAGGCGGGAAAACATGCGGAAGCATGGATTCCTGAATGTCTGCCGCTACATTCAGTTCTGTCTGCGTTATTGCCAGTTTTTCCGAGCGTACAGCGATGAGCATATGATAAATGATCGTAATTGAGAAAAACATCGTCGGCTCAAGGAAAGATATGTGAAATTTGAGCAGCGTTATGATCATAATCACCAGTGGAAAGCCCACGAATGAACTGATGATGAATTTGTCTTTCTTTTTTGCTTTCGATTTGAAAATACCGCCAGCGATCCCCATCATAACAGGTAAGAAAGAAATAAAGCTGAGCGGGTAGAATCTTGCTCTGTGGTACATACCCGCTTCATCCACTTTGAAAAAGATTGGAAAGAAAAGATTTGCCGTAAAACAAATCAGTATTGGCAAAAGAAAGATGTCCAGATAACGATTAACGGGATGTACTATCGCTTCGTCAACATGCAGCGTAATGCATTCGAAACGCCAGAACAAAACAACCAGCATAAAGTTGTCTGTGAAAAGAAGTACATTAAATAATCGGTTCAGGAAGACAAGCCTGGAAACGCCATTCATTATCCAGGTAGTGCCGGCCAGAAAAACGCTGATACTGGTGGTAATAAGAAGCGACAGAAACAGACCATTGTTTTCACCGATACCGGCAGAATCGCGTTTACAGCTCTGGTATACAATAACACAGATGGCGCAGGACATCAGGTTCAGACCGATGTTAAATGCATACGCTGCGGATATTCCCCTGAAATCTCGTAAAAGAACAAATATAACAAAGACAACAGGCAGCAATGCAACAAAAATAAAACCGCTTTCAGCAGATTTTTTGTCGGAAATTGTGAGTTTTTTTTCTAAATTATTGATCATAAGCTTCAAATCAGCAAGGTTTCTGTTTCAGGCAGAAGTTCTGCGAGAACCTTCCGGCAGTTCTCAATTTCAGCCTTCCCTGATTCAGTATTCAGGCCATTTCTGCGGATGGTGCGGCGCATGATGCGGGTATAACCGATGATTTTTGCTTTATCTTCCACACTTTGGAGTACTGCTTCATCTGTTGTTCCGAGATAAAGTTCCAGACTCTTGCGCCAGAAAGCAGAGCTTTCTTCAAAATCAATACCCAGGAAATCCTTTATTCTGGAATGATCTATCGCACCATATCCTACATAGGCGTTATATATGCTTGCTAATTCAAAGATCGGATTGCCGTAACAAAGCGTGTCCATGTCGATCAGCAGACTTTCACCATTCTGGTACATAACATTTTTAATATGATAATCACCGTGCATCATGTGCAGGTCTGTCGGGATGGCATCTATCAGCGCATAAAGCTTATTGAAAAGCTCCTCAGGCAGATAATCCTTGAGAAATACTGCCCAGTCCAGCGCGACAGCTTTCATGTCAGGCATGCTGTCTGGTTTTACTACTCTGGAATGGATCAGTTTCAGCATATTGACGCTCATTTCAGCGACTTCGTCAAGACTCTTTTCTTCTTTGATTAAAAGATTCGCGTAGCTGGTTGCGTTGAGCAATTCAAAGACAGAACCGAACCCGCCGCTTTCTATCCGGACAACATCAAAAGGAATTGCGGTGGGAACACCAAGAACAAAAGCAGTCCTTGCGAGCTCCCTTTGCCTTTGGATCTCATCCAGTGCATCTGCATCCAAAAATACTTTAACAATAGTGTCATTGTCTATGCGATAAATCTTCCCGTTCGCTCCCTGTCCGATTACTTCACAGCCATCCACTGAAATAATTCGGTATGCCTTTTCTACTGTCATCATTTCTGTGAAGCCAGTCATATCAAAGATATCATAAATCTCCGGATGTACATTGATGAGACGGGTGTCATCTACCTCCTGTTTAAGGCGCAGGATCACACGAAGACCGGCACTGGTAGTGTATTCCAGCTTATCACAATCGAGGATGATTTTTTCCGCGTTATATTGCTGACGGGCTTTATTAATTTCACTTTCCATTTGAGGTGCGGAAATTGAGTCGATTTTTCCATTAAGATAAATCGTAAGTACATTATTGTTGAATTGCGTTTTAATCATAATTAATCCTTTCAGACAGGAATGAAAGTATTGGATTTGATGATGAAAAATGGTTTTCTCTGTTCAGTGGATCAAACCAATATTAACAATATTATATATCAATAATAACATTGAATCGGAAATAACGGCAAAAAATAAAACACTTGGGTTTTATTGTAATTGAAATTTTTTCGGACTGTTTATTTCATATCCTGTTTTTCATATAATATAATAAATATATCTGTTCCCGTGAGATGCGTTCTGTTTAGATATTGAAAAAATTTGTGATCCGGAGCAATTTGTGTAATAACTGCTCCGGCGAGAATTCTCAAAAAAAGCTGAGTGATCAGCAATATATTATTATAATAAGAGTAGCTGTTCAAAGTAGTTATAACATACAGCGGCTGGAAATTACAGAGTATATATTGAACAGTTCCAAAAGGGTAATAAAACTGTTACAGGAAGGAAATAATACAATGAGAATGAAAATTGTTTTTATAATGCTGATGCTTCTTTCGCTTGGTCTTACCGGCTGCAGAAAGTCAAATCTGGCTGTTATGTCAGATGAAAAGAGTGTAACGATTATTGCTGAAAATGCTTCAAAGGATATGTTCGGAGCGGCATCAGGGTTCGAAATCACTGAAGGCGAGAAATTATATATCGACCCGGTACTCAATAAAGGTGAGATCAGATTAAAGATCAAAAGTGTTGATCCTCGTATTGATGCGTCTGTTGAAGAATTGAAAGATGCTGTAAGCGGTGAAAACCCTGAGTTGGAAATCAAAATCAGCGGAACTGCATCCCTTGAATATGAGCTTGCTCCGGGATCTTACAGCGTTTATGCCACTGTTCTCAGTAAAGCAGACGGAACAATTGTAATGTCCGTACGCTGAAGCAGAAAGCAACTGAATGCGGTTTATACGATTTGTACTGCAGTGATCATATTTGTCTTATGCGCTATTCTTTCACTCTCCGGCGGTTTTTTTAAAAAACTGTTCAATGTCATTGGTTTGGTGCTGCATCCGATCATCTCCGGAGGTATTATTGCATATCTCTTCGAACCGGTGATACAGAAGATTGAAAAGATGATCCATCACAAATCAGCCCGTCAGATCGCTGTTATTATTACTGTCGCGGCGGTTTTGGTTATTATTATCGGCGGTTTAGTTCTCATAGCTTTAACCGTTCGGAAACAGTCAAGCGCGATAACGATCGATTACAGCAGTATGGAATCTGTCGTTAAATCTTTGGGGATACAAATTGGAGAAATTACTGAAAAAGTTCAAACCTGGCTTTCAGAAAACAGTGGTATCATCGGTAAAGCCTTCAAGACAATAACCGGTTTTTTTGGCAGTCTCTCTGATTTTGCTTCCAATCTTTTCTTCTCTGTTATTTTTGCAATTTATTTTCTGCTGGATTCCGAAAATATCGGTGCCTATTGGTCCCATGTATTGGATGTCCTTGTCAAACCTGAATCGCGCGTAAAGGCGCGTGAACTTATCAGCGACGCCGACCGTTGTTTTTCCGGTTATATCCGGGGGAAGCTGTTGGATGCCCTTCTGGTCTTTCTTATGGTGAGCATAGCTATGCTGCTCGGAAACCTGATACCTTTTGTCGGACCTGTCGGCGGCATCATTGCATTGCTTGTGATCTGTCTGAGTGAGGGTATAATGGAAAAATTCATTATCGGTGCTGTTGTCCTGATCATTCTTATGTCCATTGACGCCAATGTAATAAATCCAAGACTCATGAGCCGGAGTATTGCCATACACCCGCTTTTGGTTTTTGCTGCCATGATCGCAGGCGGGGCTGTCGGCGGTGTTGTTGGAATGCTGGTTTCTGCACCGATCGCTGCTTTATTGAAAATAGAATTCGATAAGTTTATTGCTCGAAAAGAAGCGGAGGCCGTTAAGAATTCGTAATCGGGAATAAATTGCTGAGACGCTGCGATTACAGTATCCGGATCATAAGACTGAATACATGGCAGAGATGTTTATAGCACAGCACAATTGATAATCATGGTTTATTTCATAACTCATAATTGAGATGATATTAAATTGTTCAGAAAGGAATTTTATTTCAAATGATTAAAAAAATCGGATTGCTTTTTGTATTTGTATCTTGTTTACTTATTTTCCAATGTGTATTAGCAGCTGAAAACGTTGCCGGATCCGAAAAAAGGATCGGTATTATGTCAGCTATGGATAACGAAATCAACCTGCTCCTGACCAATGCTGATATCGAATATGAGGATAAGGTCGGTGGGATCACGTTCCATGTCGGTACCCTCTGCGGGAAGAATGTTGTGATCGTCCGGTCGGGTATTGGAAAAGTTCTGTCTGCCGCAGGGACTGCCGCATTATTTAATCGCTATGATATCAGTGAACTGATTTTTACCGGCGTTGCAGGCGGCGTTTCGGATGAGACACAATTGCTGGATATAGTAATTGCTACCGATCTCGTACAGCATGACTATGGAACAATCGATAGCAGCGGACATGTCTGGACTCCTCCGTATGATGGCCCCGAAGACGGATTTTTTCAGTGCGATAGTTCTCTGGTTGATCTTGCATATAAGACGGCTGCAGAAACTATTGGTGAAGACCATGTTTTCAAAGGGACTGTTGTCAGCGGAGATCAGTTCGTTTCATCCTCTTCATATGTGAAATTATTGCAGGAAAGATTTGACGCATATGCCTGTGAAATGGAAGGTGCGTCTGTTGCCGCGGTCTGCAGACAATATGAAATTCCATTCGTAGTCATCCGGACAATGTCTGATAAGGCTGACGGACTTGCCGTAGAATCTTATGAAAACTGGGTAGAAACTGCTGCAGATCAATCTTCTTCTGTTGTGATGAAGATGCTTAAAGAGATGGATTAAGTTTGGTTTCTTTTTCGTATAAGTTATCGGTAAAATAAAATATAATTGACAATTAACACAAAAAAGTTCCCGGTAATTGCTTCCGGGAGCTTTTGATTTTACAGGAAAAAACTGAAAAATAGATTTTATATATGTCTTATTGCTAAAGATTGAATCCGTTCTTATCAAAAATATCGTATAGATGATGATTTAGAACGGATTTGAGTCTGGTTAGATCGTTTTGCATACATGTCGCTGCAACAGCGATTTTGACCCAATGATAACCGATCTCATTGATACCGAAATAATATGGTCCGCCGACTAATTCCGGAACCTGCTCTGCAATTTTCGGCAGTTCCCGTTCCAGCATTGCCTCTATCTCATCAAGCGGCTGTGCAGTTGAAATCGTAAGACTGATGAATATCCAGGATTTTTCCTTTGACATATTCAGAACATTCTTTACGCTTTGGTTATCAATGATCTTGATGTCATTATTCGAATTCTTCAGTCTGGTTGAACGGACTCCGATGTCGATAACCTTTCCTTTAAATCCGTTCACCTCGATCGTATCTCCGATATGGAAATCTCCTTCAAAGATAATAAAGATCCCTGACATAATATCTGCGACAAGATCCTTTGAACCCAGGGAAATTGCCAATGTCAGGATCGACGCAGAGGTAATCAGGACGCTGGTGTCAAAGCCGAGATAGGACAGGCATAGAAAGACAGTTGTAATGATTGCGATGTATTGTATCAGGCTTGAGATAAGGCCTACTACCGTTCTTCCTTTCGCATTAAGCATTGAACTAAAGATGCGCACCAACAGGTCTTTGACCAAAATCAGAGCCAAAAGAGAAACAAGACAGAAAAGGATAGCCGCAATTGCGAGTTCATTCAATCCCCGCTTCCAGCCGCCATTCAAAATGAAGTTGATGACCGAACGGCTTTTGAATTCATTCTTGCCAAGAAGAATCATAAAAAGCAGGATCAAAAGAGCTGTGATCGTGAGTTTCAGAACCTGACCGATCTTTTGCTCCGGTGTCATATCCCTCCACCATTCTTTCATTGAGCGGTCTCCCCGGTCATCTTCCCGAAAAGCCACTAAAGCTTCCTGGTCAACAGTAAAATTAGGCTTTTGTTTGAGTTTTTCCTTGATCTGTTCGGTTTCTTTTGTGAGATTTGCAAAATCTTCACGGGAGACTCCAAGCAGATACAGGCTGATAAGCTGACAGACAAGGATATAGTAGAGTGCTGAGAAGACAGAAAACTTCAGCGTATCACCCCAGACTGTGTCTGTATCTGTCATGAAAAAGTAATGAAATTTATCATCTGAGTTATATGCACCATATCTTTTCAGCCCCATGACTTCAAAAGTATCCATGGAAATTGGCTGCATGTTTTCAAGATCCAGGCCAAGATCCGCCGGCTCTTTATTAATTAGTTCCTGATCACTGGCGTAAGCAACTTTTCCGCTGTCTTTTCGGATGATAAAGCTCAGGTTTTCCTGGTGGGTAAGCATACGGACATAATTTTCGATATCCTGTTTTTCTGCAGATTCCCAGGTGATTTCAGGGTCAATGGCGAGAATAACCGCGCCGTAAGAATCCGGATATCCCATATCCATTCGGACACCCATCGTTTGGAGCGTTTTACCCGTGAATTGATCTTTTTTCGGTTCATTGATAACATGGTCAATGCCATTCAGCAGGTAACTGAAATCTTTTTCCGTGTGTACTCCATCTCCAAGCGTGAAACCAACATAGCCGTTGCTGCTTTTAAGCTCTTTTCCATCTCCGTCATAGGTCATAATATACTCACTGCCGATCAGCTCATTAGCCTTTTTCAAAAATTCTGTATTATGGACAAAAGGAACCTGGCTGTAAAGTTCTGCGATCCTGCCAGCGTAATAAATTCCCCAATCCTCCTCTTCTTCTTTTGCTAAAGAAACACGTTTGCTGCCATCCATCAGCCGGGCCATCATGATGTCAAGGCTTTCCTGATTGGATCGTGTAATGCGGGAAAGATTTCCCAGCAGCTGATACCCAAGAAGAATGAAAAAGAGCAGAAGAGCTCCGTTCAACCCGACAGCAAGAGATTTTTTTCGCAGCTGAGAGGACTGCCAGTTTTTTGTCTGATTTTCTGTCAGCTCATGAGTTGGGGCATATTCCTTGATCCAGTGCAGCCAGAGAATCAGTGAAGCTATACAGATCAGCATGAACCCGGCAGCAATAAGGGAGCAGTTTAGAATATAAGTATTATTGCTTATCGGATTAAGCAGGACGATTGCGTTTGCGGCACGGTCAAAAATCAGAAGTTCTTCATAGGTCGCAGCGTAAATTTTTTTCCCGATCGTGAGATTTGCGTTTTTGGAGATGATGTCTTCTTTCTTAAGTCCGAGGTCTTCAATCGATTCGGGATCACCGAGGTCTTCTGATGTGTAAAGGATCTCAATTTCGTCAGCTGGTGTTTTTTCATCCGGCTTCCAGATCAAAAGCAGCTTTGCATCATATAAACTTTCGAGTGCAGTAATAGCTTCATCGATTGTTTTTTCGTAATTAATGGAAGCCTGATAATCCTCCATATCCCACCAGTCAACATAATAATAGCTGCCTTCTATCTGTTTTGCTGAAAGGAGAACAGGCCGGGTATTATCGGGTTCATCGACCAGCGTGGCAGGGGTCATGAGAGGCAAACGGTCAAAATTGGTTTCTTCACCCTGCGGTTCAAATCTACCCGGAAAACCCTCCGGGTAGATCACCTTACCGTTTTCAATTTGGATAACGATTCCGTCATTATTTCCTTCAGTGGCTTTGTCCGCGAAAATCTTAGGCCCTTTGTAAGTATTATCTTTTATGTATGGACGCAATGCGATGCACATCAGCTCCATAGTATTTTCCGTTTTTTTACGGAAATCCGATTCCAGTATGTTGATATGATTCTGTACATGGTTGAGCGTATCAATCATTCCTCTTACTTTAAGATCTGCCTGGGAGGAGACCTCCATGTATGAGAGAATGTTGGTATAGTATGTTACACCCAAAAATACAGCCAGAGAGATGGCGAGAATAACGAAAGCAATAAGAGTTTTGGTATTTTTCATTTTTGTGGTCAGCAGAAAATTATTAGAGGCCGGTATTGAAAATATACTGACCACTGACTGATCGAATCAATAAATTGTATTGTCAGGTCAGCGGTCAGGAACTTATTACAGTACAAATTCCGGTCAGTGACCGGATGCTGCAGACAGCTTAGCCTTTTTTTCCGCTTCTTTTCTGTCAAGATATTTGTCAAACTCGATCTTCAGCAGTGCAGCGAGCGGGACAGCGACCAGCATACCGACCAGTCCGCCGACTGCAGAACCGGCAATCATTGCGGCAAAGACCAGAAGCGGATGGACCTCAATGTTGGAGCTGAGCAGCTTGGGATTGATAATATTGCCGTCAACGAAAAGAAGGACAGCGAGAACAATGCCTCCGATAAGAAGCTTGCTCCAGGCATTTTCGATCAGGCAGACGACAAACAGTGTGACGAATCCTACGACAGGGCCGACATAAGGGATCAGATTACCGAATCCGGTCAAAAGGCCAATAACAAATGGATAGGGCACTCTGCAAATCAGCATGGCGATAGTGGTAAAGACACCAACCAGGATCGCATCCAGGAACTGTCCGCGAATATATCCGGAAAAACATTTGTCAGCGTCCATCAAAATTTCATGGATCTTATCCTGCGTATTTTTTTTGATAAGTATGTTTTTGACACGATCCCAGTAACCGGATATTCTGTCTGAATCAAGAAGAAAATAAACCGCGAAGATCAAAGCGAAGAAAATATCTGATGCAGTACCTGTTATTCCTGAGATTACATTGCTTATACCGCCGGTGATCGCCTTAATATCTATACTGTGACTTTCGAACCATTTCTGGACTTTCAAACTGATTTCATTTAACTGGTCTTTAAACGAACCGACTACCTCACCGATATCATTGAAATTGATCGAGCTGATCTGGTGTCCCAGGAAAAATATAGCCATAAGCAGAAGACCAAGGATCAGGAGAACGATGACAGCAATCGTCCCGATAACCGCGACGTTGCGGGAAAACTTGAGCTTTTTCTGTATCCATTGGACTACCGGTTCAACCAGATAGGCAATGACGCCGCCCGTAATAATTGGTTTTAGAACCAGACCGATGACATGGAAAAGCTTTTGAAAAAAACCGCCGGACATGGATATTAAAATACATAAGAAGAAGATAATTACGGCGGTCACGATCACATAACCCGCGATTTTCGTATATTTTTTGTCTCTGTATTCATCCAGATTTATCATAAACACCTCTCATTTTTATTTAATTCCATTGTTGGCGCAATTACACACAATACAAACCACCGGAAAACACTGTTATGTTTTCCTTATTGAAAACAATTTTACAATAATTTTGCTTTTAAAGTAATTTTCACTGTAAAAATATTAAAATGCTGAACAAATCTGAACTGTAATTTGCTACGGTAAAGTACACGGGAAAGTCTTGACACATGGGCACAATCGAATCGCCCGATTCTGAAAATCTGCTCAATAAAGATTTGGTTACTCATAATTTTTCGGTTTATATTGCTTTTTTTTCAAAAACAAATATAATTGCATGTAGTTTTTTAGAGACAAATTATTTGGTCTCTGTATGAATAAATTGTAGTGAACAAGGTGACAGGTATTATGATACAGCGAAGTCTGGACAGATAGCCTGTCATAAATGTTGCCTTGATTTGATTTGAACAACTGTAAATATTATATAATTTTGGTTTGTTGAGGCTTCAAAAAGATATCAAGTTTGTGAAATCAAGAACATCACATTGAAGCCGGAACAAAACAGACAAATAATGGTTATGTATTTACCCCCGCAAGGGGAAAATAAATAGGAGATAAGAATATGAGTAAATTTGGTCGTTATCTGGCAATTATTGTCTTCATTTTCTTTGAAGTCTATGCCGGAGTAAGATTGTTGACTGCCCCTGTTGATTTTTCCAACAGCGCGGTTGTTACCTTTGGTATCGTCATGCTTCTGGTCGGTGCCATTTCTCTGTACTGGGCACTGACGCTTAAGTCAAAGGGTATGCCTTTCCAGCTTGGGCTTGTCTGCGCGATTATTAACCTGATCCTTGGTATCATTTGTATCTTCTGGAGTCAGTCTGTAGTCAACGCATTCCCCGTTTTTGCGGTGTTCTTTGGTATCGCCATGATCGTTATGGGTGTCAACAAACTCGGTGACTATTTCATCCTCAAAGCCAACGGTCTTCCCCATCCGATGCTGTGGATGATCGGTGCAGTCCTGACAATCATTCTCGGTGTTGTTGTCATGCTGAATCCTTTCGGTGCTGTTGAAACCGCTATCACAGTTTCCGGTTATATGCTGATCTTCTCAGGTGTATTTGACCTGTTTGTATTCATCTTCAGCTTTTTCATGTAATTATTGAATTTGACTCTAAAACGCCGGGAATCTTTCTCCGGCGTTTTTTTTACATATATTATATTACCTATTCAGAGCTGAGCACATGGTGACAGGCACTTTGCTGGGGCGAAGTCCACAAGAATGGACTGTCAAACGTGTTGAGTGACCTGGCTCTGAACAGTTTCTAATAATTTTTATAAATTTTAAATCCCGTTTAATCTGATCACTGACCGGCAGTTTAAGTACTTGAGAGACAATTCAGAGAAAGGAGACCCTGTGTTTTATTACCTGTTGACCCCAATTGTTTACTATAATTATTTGTTGATAGCGGCAGCTGTGATCCCTGCAATTATACTGATGATCCATGTTTATAAATCTGATCATCTGGATAAGGAAAGCCCGGCATTACTGTTTTCTTTGATAAGAGCCGGCATATTGTCTTCACTTTTGGCATTAGTTGAGGAACGCGTGTTCTGTTATATTCTGAATCAATATGTGGAGCCGAATACCGTGAAATATAACGTCATACTGTATTTTGGTATTGTCGCTATTGCAGAGGAAAGCTCAAAATATATCTTCTTGCGAAGAAACAGCTGGAATAACCCTGAGTTCAACTGTCAGTATGACGGTGTGGTTTACGCTGTCTTCGTTTCATTGGGATTTGCACTTTGGGAAAATATCAGTTATGTTTTGAATTATGGTTTGAGCGTAGCAATTCCACGGGCTGTAACAGCTATTCCGGGGCATGCCTGCTTCGGAGTATTCATGGGAACTTTTTATGGCCTTGCTAAAAAGTATGATTATTCGGGAGAAAAATCAAAATCAGTACTTTTTACTATTTTTTCACTCATCGTTCCTATTCTCATACATGGTGCATATGACTATATCGCCACCCTTGAACAGCAGGATGCGGACTGGTATTTTCTCATTTTCATTTTTGTGCTTTTTGTGATATCCTATATTCTCGTCGGGCAAGCATCAAAGAAAGATAAAGTCATAGATCGATAATAAGATATCTCCCGGAGAAATGATTCAAAGTTCAGTTATACTGGTTGATGAGGGATGAGCCGAGACCGGCTCATCCCAACGTTTTTAAATTATTACTTAGATTCTTTTTTTGGGCCTTTTTCTGAATCCTGCAGTGCATGATTTCGGCTCATGTTGCACACACCGCTGACTTTGCTGTTGTTAAGTGTTACAACATTTCCGGCATCGTCAGTGATTTCTGTGGTGCGGATACCCATATTCGTGACATACCCTGTTACGCTGCCGACGCGTACATAATCACCGACATGGACAGTACCCTCCGTCATCATGAAGAAGCCATCCAGCAAGTCAGTAGCGAGGCTCTTGGCACCCATACCGACAGCGATGGAAATTACTCCGGCTGATGCCAGCAGTGCCGTAGTGTTCACACCGAATAAATAAGCAATGTAGAAGATAAGGAAAAATCGGACGGAATAGGTAATGATGCTGTCCGCCATTCTCGTGATCGTTTTGGCCTGGAGGCTGAGACGGCTTTCAAAAAGATTCACTGCTGACCGGATCAGCAATTCGAGGAAAAGCATTACCTCTATGGTGAGTATCGCAGCCCAAATGGAAAACAGATGTACGCCCTTTGACCATTGCCCGCTGAAGACATAGGCAAAGGATGTCCACCAACCGTTGGATGAGGCAATCATGGCAAAAATTGCAAACAGCGTCATGAAAATAGAATACCCGTCGAAGATGATCGTAATAGCGGGGTTTCCGTCGGTTTCAGTCTTGAGTTCTGCCTTCGTTTCAGACATTGCCCGGGTAACCAGCATGCCTGCATGAGGATAATACAGCACAGTCAGGATCAGCAGCATTATTATGAAAACCGGGATAGTGTAGGTATGTTTGAGAGATTCACCTTTCTCGGATACCATGTAAAGGAGTGTCTTGCCATCGGCAGAGCTCGCGGATACGCTCACGGATACATACATGCCTTTTTCTTTGTAATCGGTATAGCCCTCAAAGCTGCTGCCGGGCTCAATAGATGGCAGATAATCCGCCGACTTCTGCCCGATCATTTCAGGATCGCTGTGTGCGATAAAGCGGCCATCCTCATTATTGATAGCTGCAACGGTATGTCCCTTCTGAACGGAAAAACTGTTGACCGCGTTTTCATAGGTCATCCGCTTAAGCTCCGAGTTCAGGTCTTCGGTACTGAAGACAGCCAAAAGAAATCCGTCCGGCTGATCATCCTTGTCTTTCATCAGGATCGCTGCACCAAGCTGTATCTGTCCTGTGTAAGGATCCGCTTCGGGACCCACGACAGTATAGGGATATCCCAGCAGAACTGCACGGTACTCATCACTGAGATTTTTACCGACAGTAAAGCCTGTGTAACTGTTGCTGGAGAGAAGCTCCTGTCCGGTCTTGTCGAAAAGCATCAGGTAATCGCTGCCGGCAATACTGTTGAGCTCGCTCAGATCTTCATGTGTCTGTAGATCCGGGTAGCTCATCAGATAGTCTGCCAGCATTTGTGTGCGTGTCCGATAAAAATCGATAAAGGTGCGGCGGATCGATTTCTCGCTGTCTTTGCGGAAATCGATCTCCAAAAGAAGCATGGTTGAAAAGATGATCGTGCTTATGAGGATCAACAGGATCCCCGGCCACGTTTTCCGGATCGCCGATTTATGGGAAAAATCTTCAGTATCTTCAGAGTCTTTATCCCGGGGAGAACGGTTTATAACATATAACTGGTACAGCACCATTCCCCAGCCGATGAAAGCTGAAATTGCCACAGCGAGGAAAATACCGCTTCTTATAACATCCATTATAGGATCTGTAATCAGGATCTCCGCATTTTCCTCGGGATATTCTGTCATTGCCGCAAGGTAACGATCTCCGAGCAGCGTGATGAGCTTGCTGGGTGTTCCATTCCATCTGGTTCTGAATTCATCGCCGCTATCGAAGACATCTGTCAGTTCCTGATTTAGCTTCGGGAACTCTCCGGAGGGTAGTTCATCCGTTTGATAGACAGCCAGTCGGTCGCCGGCTTTCGCATAGGCAGAAGCCTTTCCTCCGGACATAATGTGCTCAAGCACATCGGACCAGTCATTGAGAGCCTTGTACAGCTCCGGCATCGTTTCGCAGGAAAATTCAAAGACCAGGCTGCGCTTCGTATCTTTTATAGGGAGCAGCACAAAGCCTTTCCCGTCATAGGATTCCATCCCATGCTCGTCTTCAGCGTCGGTAGGATAGACCTCCAGATGAGATGTGCGTGGTTCAAGCTCCTGGATACAGGCCTGGAAATTCTTTTCCGGACTCACAGGACCGGTGGTGGTAAGAACCTTTCTTTGTCCGTCCAGTATGGAAATACTCTCTGCGGAAACCGCGCCGCGCACCTGCTCCAGCAGTTCGGCATCCGCCATCTCGTTTTTTTCCTCGTAGAGCCTCAAACCGAGCTCCGCACGTGACAGAATGTCATTTTCGTATACGTGACTGCGCATAAGCAGTTCACTCTTGCGGCTTTCAATGATTTTCGGTATCTCCCGGAGATACATTTCCATCTGATTCAGATGGATGTTCCTGCAGAATTCATAGGCAGCATAAAATACAAGCACCGTGATAAGCAGAAAGACGACAACAGAAAAGGCGGCAAGCTTTTTCCCGCTCTTTTCACCTAATATGAGTTTGAGCTTTTTAAAATAATTCATATTCAATCACCTCAATAAATTTCCTGACGAAATTCTTTATTTTGTTAGTAATTATTTCCGGTTGAATTTACGTGTATTTCAGCTCCATTTCGCAGTATGGTACAGCATTTTTCTTAAATCTGATAAGCAGGATAATTTCAAGCACTGTCGAGATGATGATCGATACAACAGCGATCAGGAATGCGATGATCTGAGTTGACTCATCTGCGGCATCAATACCTGCGTTAAACGCCGTAGCTGCATCATAAAGCGTGTGCCAAAGCACGGGAAGAAACAAACCAAGAAAAATATATTTGCCTCCATTGCCGCCGTTTTGCTTTTGGTAACGCGAAAGACCGAGGTTTACTCCCATGATGATACCGAGCACCATATGCATGGCAAAAACGGGCAGACGGATTAATAAGATGATTCTGCCGCTGCTGTATAAAACTTCCTCCAGCGCTGTGAAACCGAAGCCGATACCGATAAAGGCCAGTGCAAATTCATAGACGTTTTTCGGTTTAAAAACCTTCACCATCAGCAGTGCCAGGAGAAGCTTGACCAGCTCTTCCGTAAAACCGGCACTGCGGAATGCTAAAAGAATTGACTTGAGCGTAAGGCTTATATCCTTCTGATCCGGCATATTCACAACACCATCTGCTGTGATCTCGCCACCTCGCAGTTTAAATATCAGCATACCGATCCCGATTGCGGCAGCGCTGGAAATAAGCGGGCCGAGGATGCCGACAGCGACCGGGACCCATGCCTGTTTTTTACTGATCGGTGCGGGAACTTCTCTCCGGACCATCCTGACATAGAGAACAGCGCATAATATAAATGATATGATCGATGTTATAAATCCCATATTTTATTCTTCTTCTTTTGTTATATTTTTTTAACAAAAATTATTACGCTTTTCAGCAAAATATACACGTAAAATATTATATTACTTTATTACCTTAGGTTCACAGTTTCTGTTATGAGTATTGTTCCATATTAACACACAACAGGCTTTTTTTTTGAAAATTCAAACTGTGAAACAGGCTGATAACTTTTTTTTATCGTGCTTCCCTTTTTACGGCAAAAGGACCGAACCGCTCGTTGATCAGGGGGATGGTTTGCGGATAGCTGCAGGTGAAATCGTCAGGTTTTCTCAGCTCCGGATCCAGACAATCTGCACCATGGGCGCTGATAGCCTCCGCCTCTGTCTGAGAGACAAGAGGATGGTCCCCTTTCGTATAATTAGACAGAAACTTGCTGCGTAAACGCAAAAACATATCGGGGTGCTGGATCGGATTTCCCGCGGTTGGAGCCGGGGGAATAATGGTCAGCATTACCATCTGATTGAGAGTAAGCTCAGGTACAGGTTTGTCAAAATAGAACCGTGCCGCGTCTGTAATGCCATAAGTGCCGTTTCCGAAATAGATGATATTGATATACATCTCCAGAATACGGTCCTTTCCATATACCTGTTCCAGCTTCAGCGCGACCAGAAGTTCCACCAGCTTCCTGAGATAGTTTCTCGAAAAGTGGAGATACAGGTTCTTTGCCAGCTGCTGGGTGATGGTGCTGCCGCCTAAGACGATATGTTTTTGCATGAAATTTTTTTTCCAGGCTTTGCGGATGTTTTCCGCATCATATCCGTGATGGATATAGAAGTTGGGATCCTCCTGCCCGATGATCAGCTCGATCAGCCGCGATGGTATTTGATCAAGAGGCAAAAAATCCGGTTCTTCACTGCGCATAGCATAGAGCTTGAGGGGCGGCCGATTTTTCATCAGAATAAAAGCATAGCCTGCCAGCCCTGCAAAGATCAGCAGGGCTGCTGCAATCAGGCTTAGAAATACTTTCAGAATGATCAATTGGAAATCCTTTTTACGAGCCTAACCGCTGAATTACCAGCCCTCATTTGATGTAATCATGGAGGTGTCCTCCGGCATACCCGGCAAAATCAGTCCCCCGTCGATCCGCAGCGTGACGCCTGTGATATAGGATGCTTTTTCCGAAGCAAGAAATGCAACGGCATTGCCGATATCTTCCGGTGTGCCCACACGGCCCAGCGGAATCCTGGGACCGAGCAGATCCCAAAAATCGTGATCCTTGACAAGCTCCGGTTTTTCAAGAAAATCCTTGTTCCAGAAGTAATCAGTCGCCCTGCCCCGGGTAATTGAAAGAAGCTCCTCGTCTGAGCGAACACGCACAGCGCCCGGCGCTACGTTGTTGACCCGGATACCGAAGGATGCAAGATCCAGGGCAAAAGCTTCTGCCATGCGGTTCAGGCTGGATTTGATGCCGCAATAAATACCCGCATTCGGGTAAGCCCGCTCACCCCTGGAAGAGCTGACGTTGATCAGACAGCCTTTGATACCATTGTCGATCATGTAGCGGGCCGCATAATGCATCATCATTACATATGCCCGCAGGTCAAGACTGACCAGATAATCGAAATTATCTTCGGTAATGTTCTGCAGCGGCAGTGGAATGTTCACACCCGCATTGTTGACCAGCAGGTCCAACCCTCCGAGAGCATCCACGGCTTTCTCAAAAAGCTGCTTTGGCGCATCCGGTTTGGAAAGATCCGCAGGAAAAGCCCAGCTCTTTGCGCCGCGTTCACTCAGCATGGACATCGTGGCTTCAACAAACGCTTCAGCGTTCTCAGAATCCGGGTAATAGGAGAATGCTATGTCATACCCGTTTTCCGCAAGTACAAGGGCGATGCCCCTTCCCATACCAATTTCGCCTCCGGTAATGATCGCTTTCTTTCTGTTCATTTCACTTACCTCAAAACACTGTTGACTGCGGCACGGAATCAGTTTCTTTGAACCTGAATTGTAAGCTGCAGCGATACTGTAATCGTGTGCTCCCTTTCGAAAAAGATATAATAAACCAGCGCATAAGAAGCACCGGTCAGGCCAGAAGGACTCAGCCGGTGCTTCTTTTACTTATGATCTTTCTTGCACAAAGATGCAGATCCTGCCGTGCTGAATTTATCGGATTTCAGCACCTAATTCCAGCTTGATGGGCAGAAGCAAATCTTTCTCCAGATGTTCTACAACGGTATTTTTGCCGATGAATTCCTTGACGGCTTCCGCGTTTCCGAAATATGCGAGACGGAAATCGACGATCGCCACAGCTTCGGCTTTAGCCTGTTCTTTATCTGCGGAAAAGATATTGCCTAAGATGACCTTGTCCGCGAAGACCTTTTCTTCCACAACATCGGCATCCTCAGCGATATCCTTTACACTTTCAACCCCCTTGAGGCAGGAAGCCTTTGTCGAATAGTCATGGCTTGTCCCGATGATCTGACCATTACCGGCCTTGAGATGGAAACGGAATTTTCCGGCATCATCCTTATAGACCTCGAACTTTGGATTTCCTTTGATTTCAAAATCTTTCACGGTCTGGTCTTCGACATTTGCATCCGATGCGTTGTTTTGGACGCTTTCAATACCCTTGAGACAGGCGTCTTTTGAGGTGTATAACTGGGAAGTGAGAATGATCTGGTTGTTATCTGCGACCAGATTGTACAGGTACCCGGCCCATGAAAGATTGACTGAAAATTTACTCATTTATTTCTCCTGTTTTTATTGTTTCATCCGCTCCATGATTGCTGCGGATGTGAAAGTCTTATTAAAGATTTATTACGCTTCGGATCATTCGCCCGGAAGCTCTTTTGCAGATTCCTGTTCCGCTTTCTTCTGAAGCTCCTGATTTTTCGCGAATTCGATCTCAGAAGCGATTTCCGCGGCATCTATGCGGGTAATGGAAATCTGGAAATTCTTCAGCATAGCCGGCAGTGCGGTTTCATCGTCTTCCTTCGCCATCAGCAGAAGAGCTGTTTCTCCGTCGATAAGGCATTCGCTGGCTTTTTCCAGCAGTTTGGATTTTTCTTCCACTTCCTTTTCATCCATGGAATCACCGATCAGCGCACCGACGCCGCCGCCGAATAAAACGCCCAGAGGACCGCCAAGTATACCCACCAGACCTCCGAGCAGACCGCCGAACAAACCTCTGTCCTCATCCGGGTTGTCAACAGTAAATCCATCCTCGAGTGAGAGGTGTCCCGCGTCCTTCTTGACAACAGCCGCCTGGGAAAGTACAAAACTTTCGTTGTCGAGATCCTGACGAAGCATGCTCAATATCTGATAAGCTTCGCTCGGCACCTTGCAGTTCACGATGATAACGTTTTCATTCATTTTACATAATTCCTTTCTGTTATGTTTATGCCAATAGGGAAAAACATGGTCGTTTGACCTTTTTCTCAATACAAATCATACTGTATTTTAGCTTTTTTTCACCGTTTTCTTCACAGGGTTTCCAGAACGTCAAATTTTTTCCCGTTCAAAAGACTTAGGAAAGCACTGCTTTATTTTGCTGCATTGTCCGGGATCGTCACGGTAACAACGGTCCCGCCCCCATCGTTGGATGTGACCGTCAGGCTCCCGCTGCACATAATTTCAAGCCTTTGCTGAATGTTTTTCAGCGCGATATGCGGCTCGCTGTTATCGGTGTGGGTAAAACCGCGGCCGTTATCCGCAGCGATGATCTCGCTGCCGGTATCTGTTTTTCGTGTCCGTATGGAAATGTGAAGCGGACCGGCATTGGGATCTCTGCCGTGCTTGACGGCGTTCTCCACTATAGGCTGCAGGGTCAGCGGCGGTATGCGGAACCAGGTATGCGGCGTATCGAAATCGACGATCAGGCTGTCCTCGTACTGAGCCTGCTCTACAGCGAGATAGGCCCTTACATGCTCGAGTTCATCGGTGAATGGGATGGGCTCAGAGCTTGCAACAGCGGTGAAATTTTTGCGCAGATACGAAGTGAAATCCAGCACGACCTGCCGGGCTTTCTCCGGATCCTGTTTGGAGAGGCAATAGATGCTCGTCATGGTGTTGAAGATGAAATGTGGACGCATCTGCAGGACCATGATGCTGGCCCGCTGATCAGCGATTTCACGCTGCTGCCGGGCAATTTCCCGCTGGCGGCTGAGATCCTGCTCGATTTGGTCCGACAGTATGAGTGTGTACATGGACAGGGCGGAAAGGGTGATGCTGATATCGATGAGCGGGTAAACTTCAAAAAACATCTGTGCGATAAGCGCGGCTGTAATCGGCAGCATGGCGATAATGAAACTGAGAAAGGTTTTATGAGAAAGAAGATTCCGGCGTTTTATCGTTCCCGCAAGATTGAAAAGCATGATTATTGCCATAGGCAGCAGCACAAGCGGATAAAGTCTCCCGCGGAAGTACCGCAGATCAGGGGTAACATGATAGAAATCACCGATAAACACAGAGCTGACTGTCAGGAAAAAAAATATTACCCAAAGGATGAGTACCGTATGAAAAAGCCTGCTTGAGCGCAGACTTTCTCCGCAGTTGTGCAGCAGACAGACCGTAAGCATGGGCTGCGTCAGAGAGAGAAAAATGGATTCAAGAAAAAGAATGGAACTGAATATCGTACTCGGGACGTGATACTGTTGCATAACCATTTCAGCAAGCCCGAAAAAGCAGCTGATCAGAAGAACTGTGAAAAAGCTTTGAAAGAAGCGTTTGCTCCAGGGATCGTTGCCCGGCATGATGACGGTGAACCATAGTCCCAGTACGCTTAGCAGCAGAGAGGCACCGCCTATGAAAAAGTAGAAGAAATCGATCCAGTTGATCACTCGTCCGGAGCTCCCGTCAAAAACGGATGGCGCAGTTTTTGCAGCTGCTCCTTTACATTTTCAGGTGTCAATGGCTTGAGCATAAAACCGCTGGCCTCGGTTTTCCACGCGTCAAGGGAATAGTCGGAGTAAGCGGTCAGAAACACAACGTTTGTATGAGGATTGATTTCAAGCAGGGTACGGCAAAGATCAAACCCGCTGGACGTTCCTAATTCGATATCAAGAATTGCCAGCGAGACCGGGTTCAATTTTGCGTATTCAATCGCTTCATGCGGCCAAATAAACCCCGAGATTTCGGCGTTTGGCATGACCTTTTCCAGAACAGACAGGCCGTCTGTGAGTATGACTTTGCTGTCCTCCACCATGATGATGTTCGGTGTTGCTTCACTCTGGACCGCGGGCTGTAACAGTGTGATGGGATCGACTTCGAGACAGTCGGCAAGACGAATAATCATCGCGTTATCGGGCAGGCGGCTGCCGTTTTCCCAACGGGCGATGGTGGAATGGTTGACATACATCAGTTTTCCGAGCTGTTTTTGCGAAAGCCCTTTTTCCGCTCTCAGCTTTCGCAGTGTTTTCGCAAAAGAATCATTCACGTTAAATGCCCCTGTCTAATCTTTGCTTTTATGATAATCCAGCAAAGTATCAAAATCAAGTCGATTGGCAGAATCCGGTGTGACAATCTGGAACTATTTATAAATATTATAACTTTAGTAATATTATTTAAATGTAATATGAAATATAATAATGTATGATGGATTCCAATATATATGTATATTAGGAAACCTGCTTATTCGGAATTTTTTCGAAAGCAACAATAATGTGTAATATAATATGTATAATAAAAAGTATTCAAACGATTACTTATATTGCATTTTGTAAAAATTTGCAAGGTGAAATCAAGGGGGTTTCCAGATTGTCAAACCTGAATTTCGAATACCCTTCTTGTTTTTATTATTGCAATGTATTATACTGTCATAGAAATATTTTAAAACCGGTGGTGCCATAACCGGGTAAATAAATTTACAGGAATTATCTATAGATGAAAAAAACATCAGCTGAGTCAGCACAATCAGTTGGATTGCAAATTGAGCAAAATCAAAAGATTTGGAAATTTATTGTTGACGCCAACAGTCAGGATATCAGACAATTAAACCGTATAGCCATTAAAGATGGTGTAAATACTTATACCTACAGAATGATGTTTCGGCAGTGGGACCGATATGCTTCGGTTTTTTCTGCTCTTGGGATGACTGGAGAAAGTAAAGCCCGTGTCGGTGTGCTTGGCGCTGCATCTGCGGAAACGATTTTTGTGATGTATGCGGTTTCCTTTATTGCTCCGTACATGGCATTCAGACCTGCCGGTCTGAAAAAGGTCATCACTGAAGAAAAACTGACCGATTTTATCATCACGGATGATTTTGCCATGCCTGAATTGGTTCAGGATTTGCTTAACCGGAAAATTGAATTGGGACTGAACAATGTAATTTTGCTTCACCTGCCGGTAGGAGGATCTGCTGTTCCTGCTACGATGAGCGGAACGCAGGAAACAAAATATATTTACCTCAAAAACTGGTTCTGGTCCATTTGTATGGAAAATCTTCTGAATGTGTATGGCAATGCACCGGTGGATTATGTGTCTGAAGAGGTCAGCGACAGTGCTTTTATTCTGCACACTTCCGGTACGACCAATGGGGTGGGAAAACCCGTTGTGCTCTCAGACAGAGCATTCAATGCCGTTCCGGTATGCCTTTCCAAATTGACCCATTTGTCACAATTTATGGCAGAACCGACAAGCGGTCTGGCAATTGATCTGAGCAATTCCTACGGCATTATTGACCAGGTTCATGTACCCCTTGCCCTTGGAGGGACGATCGCTATCGTTCCGGGTGGTATGCTCAATCCGCTCTTCTACAAGGCGATCCCTGAATTCCAGATCACATTTCTGTTCGCGATCAGCGCGGCATTGGAAAGCTGGATGAAGCTTTCGAAGACAACGAATTTCGATTTTTCAAGCCTGCGCTGTATTGTTGTCGGCGGAGCTGCAGTTTCCGCAAAGGATAAACAGAGATACAGTGAGTTTCTGCGTGAAAATGGCTGCAGGAATTTTGTCTTCCTGAACGGTTACGGGATCTCTGAGATGGGAGGGGCGTGCTGCCTTTCAACACCTGACCTTAATGATGAGTCCATCGGTTATCTGCTGCCCGGTGTTGATCTCCGCTTATATGACGATGAAAACGACAGGTTTTATTCTATCGCGGATGCTCCTTGTGAAGGTATCCTGTATCTGACATCCCCTTCATGCGCATCCCCGATGCTGGATGATAAGGAAGTACTGAAAATTACAACGATCGATGGAAAGCCCTATGTCTGCACAAATGATGTCGTGAATGTGGATGAGACGGGAAAACTGACTTATCTTGGCAGAGCAAGGCGGTATTTCATCAATGAAAAGGGTAAAAATTTTGAAGCGGGCAAAGTGGAAACCGGGATCGCACGGCAATCCGGTATAGAATGCTGCTGTGTAGTCCCTGTATTCATTAAAACGAACCATGATAATATTCCCATGCTTTGTGTTCAGACGCTGAAGGAAGAACCATCAGCACTGGATACAGTCAAAAATGCTCTGCGTGAAGTGTATGTTAATAAAAAATTGCTTTCAGAAGAAAATATTCCTGAACGTGTCCTCGTTTCTCCTGAACTACCGCGGAATGCAAACGGTAAACTTGATTTATACGGTATTGCAAAAGGTCAGGCTGAAGGAGATGTATATGAGGTAAAGGTGATCCGTTACAGGAACAGGATCACCGATATTGAGCTGGTCTTCTTCGAAGAGAAAAAGGCTGATATGATCAAGGAAGTATTCGATGGTATCAAGGCGGATATGAAAAAGAGTCTGCCATTGCAAAATCTAAGTATAAATATGGAGATGAATAATATGAATCAGAAAGATGAATCTTTTGCGCAATATAGCGCTCCGATGATGAATTGGATGGAACAGTCCGGAGCAAAAGGCAATATGCCCGCCCCGTTCCCGGTTCCGCCGATTTTCCAGCAGTTAGGTGTTATGGCTACTCAGGCGATGAGCCAGAAAGTAAATCAGTTGGCAGCCTATATCTTCCAGATGACTAAGATGGGCAGCCAGATGGCTCAGCAGATGTATATGCAGAACACACAGATGGTCCAGCAGCTTGTCGAACAGGACAAACAGATGATGCAGCAGGTATTCGAACAGGATAATCAGATGATGATGCAGTTCGATCAAATGTTCCAGAAGGAACTGAAGAATGCTGAAAAAGCTGTTGAAAAGGCTGTAGCAAAGGGTGAAAAACCCGCAGAAAAATCTGCCGAAAAATCCGCAGAAAAAGCTGCTGAAAAAGCCGCCGAAAAAGCTGAAAAGGCTGAAAAACCTGCCGAAAAGGCTGAAAAAGCTGAAAAGCCCGCTGAGAAAAAGGCCGAAAAGCCCGCTGAAAAAAAGGCAGAAAAGCCCGCTGAAAAAAAAGCTGAAAAGCCGGCTGAGAAATAATTAAATAATGTCAGAGACTGACTCAGTCTCTGCAATGAAGGAGCTGTCGCACAAATAAGTGCGGCAGCTTTTATAATCTGTAAATCAAAGAAAATAAGATAAATTTCGCATAACGGACAGATATGTTCATGACAAGATGCCTGAAAATCCGGAATGTGCTGCATTGTAAAACAGGCAAAACTGTAAAATTCAGATCATCAGCTTTACAAGGGTATAAATGAAAAAATTATTTACAATTGATGATTTTATGGTTGCTTTCGTTGCGTCAATGGGATATGGCTTTGGTGATGCTATTTCAAAGCTTATGGGTTGGCCGGAGCTTATAGGTTATGGGCTCAGTTTTATTCTTGGTGTTGCTGCCGAAGGAATCATAAACAGGATCGTTTATAGTGAAGCTGTTCAGAAAAAAAGATCGTATCGTATATTCGTATATGTGACAATTATTCTTGTTTTTTTGGCTGGTCATTATTTTTCAGTTACCCAAATGGGTGTGTCCATGTTTGAATATTTAGGCGGGCAGATCGTATCTGTTGTTTGTCTTCCTGTTCTTGGTTTTATCTTTAACCTTATTATTCGTGCATTCCGTACGAAAAGGATCCGTAAGCTTTATGGGGATGGAAGTGGGGGCTATGTATTCAATGTGGATAATAAAGACATTGATATGATAAACAAGCAGAATCAGCCTGTTGTTGGAGAATACGATACCGATTGTGCTGTAAAGACAAGAACCGGCATTTATATCGGTACGAAGCATAAAGAAGGATTTTCCTATCTGGGGATTCCCTACGCAAAACCGCCCCTTGGTGAACTGAGATGGAAAGCACCTGAACCGCTTCCCTCATCAGAGAACGTATTTGAAGCGAAAAATTTCGGTGCTTCAGCTATACAGTTCGAACATAAAGGGTCGATTTTAAAGCTTCACAGGCAGAACGAGGACTGTCTTACCCTGAATATAGGTGTAGGAAGTCAAAAGACAGCAGATAAAAAACCGGTTCTTGTGTTGTTCCATCAGGGTGATTTTTCTTACGGAGGCTCAGCAGATCCCTTGCTGTATGGCGGGAATTTCACAGAAAATCATCAGGACATTGTTTTCGTAAGCTTTAATTATCGCCTTGGTATTTTCGGGTTTATTGATTTTTCTGAAATCCCCGGTGGAGAGGTTTATCCTGATGCTATAAATCTTGGCCTGCTTGACCAGATCGCGGCATTAAAATGGATCAAAGAAAACATTTCTGCTTTCGGAGGAGATCCCGAAAGGATCACGGTGATCGGTTTTGAATCCGGCGCAACATCGATCTGTCTGCTTGCTGCCAGTGAACAGGCGAAAGGCCTGTTTCAGAAAGCCTTTGTATTCTTTGGAAGTCCGGGAGCAGCTTATGTGACACCTGAGTCATCCCGGGCACTCGCACAGAATCTGCTAAATGAAACACAAACAAAGTCGATGGATGAGCTTTTGCAGTTGAAAACGGGAGACCTGAGGAATGCGGCGCAAAAATTCTGGCCGAATACGTGCGCTCCTACTTGTGACGGATCATTGGTTCCTGTTGATGTGTATAAAGCCTATCAGGATGGTGCTGCTTCTGGCATCGAGTTTATCTTTGGCATTCCGGGAAATGAAGGGATGGTATTCCGATCCATTGTCGGCGATCAGAAATATGAGGATTATATATCCGAACTAATGACTGATTTGCAAAACCATACAGATGATTCCCTGAACGATGCAATTCAGGCTTATATTAGGGATCAGACGTCTTCAATGGGCGAGCTTGAAGCGAAATCGAAGCTTATTGAGCAATGGCAGGTTATCTGCATGTATAAATCCGCAGTAAAACTTATGGAGAGCGGAAATAAAGTATATCTCATGTATTGGGATGAAAAACCGTTGATAGAGAATCTCGGATCCGGCACTGTTGACGCAGCGGCAGCCTTGCTCGGAAATGGTGAAGCATTGGAAATGTATGGCAGCCTTGTGAATGAGGATCAGTCGCTGATCCTTCAAAATCTTTTGGAAAAATTTATAAAAGGGAATGCATTATATCTTTATCCAAACGAAATCAAGGGCTTCGAT
>CACYHU010000122.1 GCA_902774215.1 uncultured Chloroflexota bacterium | reverse complement strand
CAGACCGGCAAAGGGACCGGCTTCCGACATATTCAGATGATTGTGCCCGGTCAGCACACTCTGGCCCTTACCGGGCATCGCGGAGCCTTCCAGCAGACCGGCATCATCGCCCAGCCAGGTCACCGGATATTCCCCATCCGTAAATGGCACCGCAACGATTTCCGCATTTACAGAAGCGGAGGGGATCTCCAGCGTCTGCCGCAGCGGCTTGTAATTCAAATCCAGCGGTTTCTCCGGCAGAAGCTGCGGACTGACCGCTGAGAATCCTGTCTTCGGCAGTTCATACAAAGCATCCAGACGGAACAGACTGAAGTCTCCGCCGTGGTGCGGATCAGGTTCAGGCCGTTCTTCTTTCGTGAATTCGGCATTGACCGTCACATTGGCAGCCGGCATCACGAACTGCCGCGGGCCGGTGATATCAACAGCCTCACCGCCTTCCGGCGTATAAGTAAGACTGCCGAGCTTATATCCTTCTTCCGGCTCAACATTCAGTCTTATCGTGTTTCCGGACTGTGCATATTCAGATTTGCTGACAAGAATATCAACCGTTCCTTCGCCTGTGATCACCACTTCGATGGAATAATCCAAAGCAGTCCATTTCGCGTACAGCGTGATGTTGGACGTCACCTTGTCCGTGCTGAAATCCCACGGGGCCGTGCATGCCGCTTCCCTGTACCAGCCGCCGAAGCTGTAACCTGCTTCGGCTGGTGCCGGATCAGGCGCGGTGATCAGGGCATTGTAATCAACACCCTTGATCGCTGCCGGTGCCGTCCCGTACCCGTTGGCGTCAAAGGTAACCGTGAACTGCTGTTTAAAGTAAACCTTCAGTACCAGTGTTCCGTCCCCGGCAATCTGTCCTTTCCAGCCGTTCTGCATCGACTCATCCGGCACATAGCCGGGCTTTGCCGGTACCTTGTCGCTTTCTGTCACGGAAGCTTCCGTTCCGGTCGTTCCTCTGCGCGATACGCTGCTGTCCGCGGCTGCCGGATAGGCTCCGTTTGTCTGATAATAGAATTCGACTGTATAACCGGTATTGCTGTTGGGTGTCCATTGGGCATAGAGCGTCATGTCATCCGTCGGGGAGATTGGATCTCCCGCTTTATAAGATACCCCGGGCTTTGTATCGCTCGGAGTCTGCTCCGTGGATCTGCAACGGCTGCCGCCGGGGCTTCCCCGCCGGTATTCCCGCTGCCGTCATAGGTGACTTTATAGCCGAGGATCGCTTCGCCCCCTGCCGTCAGTCCGACGGTATAGGCGCTGCTGTCGCTCCTGAAGCTGGACGCGCCGCCCTTCGGAGTGGTTCCCAGGGCATCCAGCCCGGTGGTGAAGACGCCGGTGCCGTTCACAAGGGTGATGCCGATGGGCGTCGTATTCGTCAGCGTATCGCTGATGGTGATCTTGTTGGTTCCCGCGATATTGACGCCCTTGCTGCCGATGATGACCGGATTCCCTTTGAGATTGAAGGTACCGCCCTGATAGTCAACGCCAGTGCCGTCAGCGCCGGTGCCGCTGATGGTGCCGCTGGTAATTTCCAGGGAACCGCTGGTTAACATAACCCCATAACTTGTTCCGGAGATTAAGCCGCCGGAAACAGTCACAGTCCCGGAACTGGTATTGATGCCGTATCCGTCAACGCCGCTTGCTGTCACACTGCCGCTGCCGGAAACAGTCACAGTCCCGGTACTGTCATTTTGGATGCCAATTCCATTTAAATCGCTATCGCTTGCTGTCACACTGCCGTTTTCGGAAACAGTCACAGTCCCGGAACCTTTATTAAGGATGCCTATTCCGTAATTGCCGCTTGCTGTTACACTGCCGCTGCCGGAAACAGTCACATCCCCGGAACCGGTATAGATGCCTATTCCGTAATAGTCGCTTGCTGTCACACTGCCGTTTTCGGAAACAGTCACATTTCCGGTACTGTCATTTTCGATGCCTGATCCGCCTTCACCGCTTGCTGTCACACTGCCGTTTTCGGAAACAGTCACATTTCCGGTACTGTCATTTTCGATGCCTGATCCGCCTTCGCCGCTTGCTGTCACACTGCCGCTGCCGGAAACAGTCACACTCCCGCTGCCATAACTATAGATGCCTGATCCGAAAATGCCGCCTGCTGCCACATTGCCGCCGGATACATTCACAGTCCCGTTATTACGGATGCCATTACCTCCGTAATCGCCGCTTGCTTTCACGCTGCCGCCGGATACATTCACAGTCCCGATACCTTCATTAAAGATGCCCCTACCTCCATTTCCGCCTGCTTCCACACTGCCGTCGGATACAGTCACAGTTCCGGTATCTTTATTATAAATGCCTATTCCGTATTCGCTGCTTGCTTTCACACTGCCGCCTTGAACATTCACAGTTCCGGTACCTTTATTATAAATGCCTGATCCGTAATCGCCGCCTGCTTTCACACTGCCGCCGGAAAGGACCATAGAAGCCTGATTTTCGAGAGTAACAACACTTCCATCTATCGCGTTCGACGACAAAACGCCGTTACCGGAAGTATCGGTAAGCGTGAAGGTGACACTTCCTGACACATTCAATGCGCTGCCGCTGCCGGTATAAATAACTGACTTCCCGTTCAGGTCAAGGGTGACGGTGTTATTGATCCTCAGCGGCCAGCCGCCCGCCTTTGCCTCGGTGTCGATATCCTTAAGCAGCCTGACCATGCTGCCGGCCCCTTTGTATAGCGCCTCCTGCAGGGTGGGATAAGTTATCGTTGATCCCCCGACAGTCACGCTCGCCACGCCACCCTGTGCTTCCGCCGGCGCCATTCCGGTAAACAGCAGAGGGATCATCAGCATGAAGCACAGGATGAAATATGAAGTGCACAGCCTGAAACCATGATGAGCGGGACAAACTCCGCGTTCAAAGAACCTGCCGCGTTTGTCCGCGCCGGAATTTCTCCGTTTTCTGATCGGCAGGAGTATATACGCCATAAAAAACATGCTGAGCATTCCCTGCCGAAAATTCACATGATCCATCAAAACTGTTTCTTTCATAATTCCACCTTCACTTTATCAGAAACCTGTTTTTCTGCAGCTGTTCAGAATCAGGAGGCGCAGCGGCGCCTGTTCCTTCAGTGTGTATTTTTCATGCAGCACACCGCGTAAAATCCCAGGCTCAATCCCGGGATCATGATCCGGATACGGCTGATACACCGGGCCTGCCAGCCCGCGCCTGATTTCCGGGGGCTTACACCGTAAGGTACAGGCTTCGCCTGTTTTTTATGCGGTGTAAGAGCTTCGCCCCCCATACCCCCGCTGTGTTACAGTGCTCTTTTTCTGACTCATCCGTAAAATGCAGGGTTTATCTTTGGTATGCCAAAATCACGATGAACAAGTTATCGTTATAATAACAAGTCTATCTTTTTTCTCCGGTTTTGTCAATGTTTAGTAAAATGATGTGAGAATAATATAATCTGCCTGCCTGCGAAAGTGATCCCCGCGGCCCCCATACCTCCGCTTTGTTTCAGAATACCCATAATTCAAAAACAGGATGTTGTCTGCATACTGGTATGGAAACTGCACTGAATAATAATTAAATCCTGATCTTTCAGTTTGATCCGGGGATCATTCAGAATAGTCCTCTTTTCAGTCAGTTAAAAACAAAGATGGAACAGGCGCCTCCGCGGATTTCTGCCGGCTGTACATAGCGGATTTCTGCCGGCTGCGCATAAAAAGGAGACAGTCAATGAAAAACATCAAATACCTTTTTGTCATAATTATCGTATTCCTTTCTTTCTCTGTGATACCGGTTTCTGCACAGGTCCGGGAATCCGGTACATCCTACCGGCCAATCGAAAAAGTGGACCTGGGCGTCACTTCACTGACGCTTGAAGTTGGGGATAAATATACCTTTTCGGTGAGCTTTGAACCCGAAGAACCGCCCGTTACCCGGCTGACCTGGTTCAACACCGACAATACGGTCATCGCGGTCAATCAGCTCACCAACACCGTGACAGCCCTGACACCGGGAACCGCAAAGGTCATGGCGGAAAGCTTTGACAAAGAAGCTTATGCGGTCTGTGAGATCACGGTCAGCGGGACTCAGGAAAAAGACCTTTCCGGGATGGTGGAAGGGAAGGCTTTGCTTATGCTCTCCGCAGAGGACCGGGCGAAGATAAAAGCATCACAGATCAACCGGTATCTCGATCTTCTGGAGATGTCTGTTTTCAATGAGGAAACGCTTCAAAAGCTGCAAAACCAGACCATGGATGTTATGGCGGAGGTCCGTCCGGGGACGGAAGAAGCGGAAAGCGAACTGGCACTGGCGCTGGGAATGACCAGAGCATATCCCATGAAGCATCTGCATCTGGTCAGCCTGTACGGGACACTTTCACAGATACTTGAATTTGTCAAAGACAATGAAGACCTGATCCGGATCTTCAAGGGGCATGATATCTATATCTTTGATCCGCGTCCGGAATCAGATGCTTCTCCCCTGCTGTCCAAGGATACGCAGGGCACGGATACCACGATGCTTCAGGGACATGTGGAAGAACTGACATCCGTTAGCACCATACATAAACTGGGTTATACCGGAAAAGGGGTCACCCTTGCCATCGCGGATACAGGGCTGAACCGGGATCATGAACAATTTGCCGGCCGGGTGATCAGGGAAAACTGTTTTAGCTGGAGCTGGCACTGCAAACCGATACCGGGCTGTGTTCCCTGTGATGAGAACGACAAAGAATGTGACCCGGAAAAATGCTATGACTGCGAAAACAATCTTATTTCTGCCTGTGAAGGCGGATCTATCGAAAACTACGGCGAAACGTATTCAGCATTTCCCGGCGGTGCCGTGAAACTGAACAAGTTCAATCACGGATCCCATGTAGCGGGGATCTCCGCGGGTAAGGACGGCATGGCCCCGGAGGCGAAGATCGTCGCAGTGCAGGTCCAGTCGGAATATTACTTCCCGGAAAATATTTCAGACGACAACCCGGATGGATATGGGGTAACATTGTTTAATCATGATATTTATGCCGGATACGACTGGCTTCTGGAAATACAGGATGAACTGAAAAAGGAAGGGAAACCGATCTCTATCCTGAACTTGAGCCTTGGCAGCGGACAACATGCAGATTACTGTGATAATGATGATAATTGCGCCGAAGAATATGAATATTTACGGTATTTGAACGCGGCAGGGATCCTTCCCGCAGCCGCCTCCGGCAACGAATTCCTTGATGATGCTGTCGCCTCACCGGGCTGTATGTCAAACACCATGGCGGTCGGCGCGCTTGCGGACATGGACACACCTTACATTGTCTGCTATTCCAATCACAACCCTGTTGTTGATATTCTCGCTCCCGGGACAAACATCTGGTCAGCATATTTAGTTGATAATGACGGGAAACCCGGCACGAACACTTATGGTCGGATGAGCGGCACATCCATGGCCACGCCTGTTGTAAGCGGTGCTTTGGCTCTGATCATGGAAGCTTTTCCCGGAAAAACGCTCGAAGAATACGAAACGATACTTGTGGAAATGTCAACCAGAACCGCTGACAGACGGAATTCAAATAATCAAGAAAACCTGAATTTTACTACAGATGATGGTACCGGAACCGTATTTCCGTTCACAAAACCGGTTCTGGACTTTTCAAATTTTAATGAACCGCAGTCTCAGACAGATACAGTCATGATCAGCGATGAAAACAGCGGCGTTACCTTGATCAGAGAGGTCAGGACTGAAAATAAGGAAGCCGCAATCGCTGCAGAATTGAATGATGAAAAGGCGAAAGTCATCGTTTCCGGCGATGTCACTGCCGGGGGCAGGAACGCAAATGGCGTTGCTGCAAAAGTTACCTCCGAAGAGGGTGCATTCTCCCTTTCTGTGACAGGAAATGTTATTGCTGACAATGCGGCGATCGTTATTGATGAAAACAGCCGCGGAACCATTGATATTCTGGTTACCGAAAAGATCGAGGGCAGAAATGCCGGAATTCTGCTCGATGAAAACGTTGTGCCGAAAGCTGACAACGGAAATGCATCGCTTTCTAATGTAACGATCACGGCTTATGAGATCAATCCGAAAAACAGAGTCGTAATATCCAAAACCGGGAATCGATCAGCCGAAACTTCAATGGAAAGATCGATCAATTATATTATCCGGATGGATCAGCCGGAAAACGGGGTAATCACTGTTGTGGATGGACAGGGAAAAGACAGGGAAAAGATAAACCATGATTATTGGACTGCTAATCCGGGAGAAAATGTGTATTTTGCGGTGACTCCAATCGCATCAGATGATTTTGATCCGGAAGAATATGATTTTCAGGTTTTTGATAAAAAAACCGGCAGGAGACTTTCCAAAACAACGGATGGCCTGTTCTTCACTACTGTTCGGAACGGCGGGCCGGTGCATGTCTTTGCGCAGGCGTTTCCCAAGCCGGAACCTCAGCGTTCCATCGAATTTTATCGGATCGCAGATTTCTTTGACCATCACGAAATGCCGAAGACCGGTTTTTCCGCGATCCATCCTTTGTCATTGCCTGAACAGCCAATGAGTGTAAACTATACACCGACACGTCTGACGCTGCAGCTGCCGACGCTGGATGTGGGATCCGAGATCGTGACGGTGCCTTATATCGACGGAAATTATCCGGTGGAATGGCTGGGCAGTGCGGTGGGCATGCTGGAAGGCAGCAATATGCCGGGAGAAGGCATCACGGTACTCACCGGGCATAACCATCTGAACACCACCGAAGCAGGACCTTTCGCATTGCTGCGTGAACTCGAAGCCGGAGACAGCTTCATGATCACCGACAGCAGAGGTACGATGCAGGCCTGGCATGTGTACAGGAACGCAAAGATCCCGGCAGACGGGTTCAGCAGGATCGCCGGTGATGTGAAAGAGAACTCAATGATCCTGATCACCTGCGAAGATGAATCCTCTGACGGTGGCTACATCAACCGCCGGGTCATCCTCGCCGAACCGTCGTCATAGCACACAAAACAGGAGAAATCCTGTTTATTGCTGTCCCCGATTTCAGGAATTTCTTTTGATTATGCTGATTTTTGCTATAATAAGAGGTATCTGTTCAGGATGAGATGACGCAGCACCGTGTACCCCGTTCTGAACGGATACATTAAGGTAACCACCGCTTTTTGCGGGTGAGCCAGAAAAAGAGCCCTGAAACACAGTGGGGGTATGGGGGCCGCAGGCCCCCGGAAATCAGGCGCGGGCTGCGGCTTTCGCAAACACACGAATTTTCGATCCCGCGCCTTGCGAAGCATGCCCTCCGGATTGCAAAGTGAGCTCTTATAGTAGAGAAGGTACGGTTTCATCTGGTGGAACCGCTGAATGAAAGTTAAGGAGACGCAGATCCATGAAATTAGGTATTGTTGGATTACCGCAGAGCGGTAAAACCACGATTTTCAATGCACTGACCCGGGGAACCCAGCCGACGGGGACCGTTACCGGTAAAATCGAAGTTCATGAGGCAGTGGTGGACGTCCCGGATGACCGGGTCGACAAGCTCGCTGAAATGTTCAAGCCGAAGAAGACCATTTACGCAAAAGTCACTTATGATGATATTTCCGGCCTGGACGGCAGTGCTAAATCCGGTATTTCCGGTGAACTGCTAAACAAGCTGGCACAGATGGACGGTTTTATCCATGTGGTCCGCTGTTTCGAAAATGAAAATGTTGTCCATCCCAACGGCTCTGTTGACCCGCTGCGGGATATTGCCTCGATGGAATCCGATTTTGTCCTGAATGACATGATCTCCGTGGAGCGGCGTCTGGAACGTCTTCACGACGAAAAGAAGAAAGGCGGGGGACGTGACAAAGCCGTCATTGACCGTGAGATTGCCCTTTTCGACCGTATGCATGAGTGCCTCGGGGATGAGAAACCGCTGCGCTCACTGGGACTTTCGGATGAAGAAAAACGCTCGCTTTCCGGGTTCGGGATGCTTTCACTGAAACCGATCCTGATCCTGCTGAACCTGGATGAGACCCAGGATGCACCGGCCGTCCCGGATCAGGGAGCGGAAACGATGGTTTCTTCCATCCGCGGGAAGATCGAGATGGAGATCGCCCAGCTGCCGGAGGATGATGCGGCGATGTTCATGGAAGAGTACGGGATCACGGAACTGGCACTCAAGCAGGTCATCCGTCTTTCCTATGACCTGCTGGACCAGCAGTCCTTCTTTACTGCCGGTGCCGACGAATGCCGCGCCTGGACTACCTCGCGTCATGCTGCCGCTCCTGAAGCAGCCGGTGTGATCCATACAGATCTGCAGAAGGGCTTTATCCGCGCGGAAGTGGTGGCATATGATGACCTGATGGAGCTGGGGTCAATGAATGAGGCTAAGGCCAAAGGCAAACTGCGGCTGGAAGGAAAGGAATATCTGGTCAAAGACGGGGATATCCTCAATATCCGGTTTAATGTTTCGAAATAAAGTTCAATTACAGCGTTCAGTGTTTTGTGTACAGCGTTTAGCTGGAGCTGCCGCACATCTTTTATGGTGTTTTATGGTGTACGACAGCCTTTTTGGGGAATCATCTGTATAATCGTATCATCAACGGAGTGATTCAGCAGCTTAAACAGGGGTGTCGGGGGACACGCGTGAGCTTGCTCAGCGCGTGTCCCCCGACTGAATTAACCGGGACGCGGGGATCACTTTCGCTCCCAGCTGACGTTTATTCCGCGTCCCTGCGAAGCACTCCCTCCCGATGGCTTTTCAAAATTATAATTTGCGACAGCTCCAATTTAATTGCCGCGGAGCGGATTTTTAACTGCACGCCGGACGCTTTTTCCCGGATTAATTACCTTGATATTTATGACAAAAATACTGAAAAAAATGTGACACGGCTCATTCTTATGAATTTCTGATAGAAAAAGACAAAAAATCGTTTGACAACTGCGGAAAGTCTAACTACAATTACAGTATAGAGAAAGAAGGAACCGATGAAAGACTTATCATCCAAAGAAGACGGTGCCGGAATAATCGAATATGCGCTGATCCTGATCCTGGTCGGGATCATCGTCTTCGTGCTCGTCACCCTGCTGGGTCCTGCCATTTCCAAGTTCATTTCCGATTTGATGGCATCCGTGTGATGACCGGAGAAAAGCTCCGGAAGATTTTTGGAAAGGTCACGGACTGGGTCTATCCGCCTCTTTGCGTGAGCTGCGGCAAGCCCGGTGCAATGATTTGTGAGGAGTGTCTTTCAAAGCTTCCCCCGGTCGGAGAGCATTTTTGTCCGACCTGCGGCAAGCCATTAAAGCCCAGACATTACTGCCGTCACTGCAGCGGTGCTGAATTTCCTTTCCGATCCAGCAGGGCGCCGTATCTTTATGAAGGTCCGGTTTCAGCGATGATCAAAGCACTGAAATATGACGGAACGATTTCCCTGGTGCCGGAGCTGGCGAAACGTCTGGCGGACTTCTGGCAGGAGCTTCGATGGGGGATCGACCTGACCGTCCCTGTACCGCTGTCGCGTGAGCGTCAGGCGCAGCGGGGGTTCAATCAATCGGATCTGATCGCCCGGGCTTTCTGCGGAAAAACCGGACTGGAATGTGATCCGCGGGCATTGATGAAGCTTCATGAGACCCTTCGCCAGGTCGGGTTGAGTGCCGGGGAGCGGCGCAGAAATCTCAGCGGTGCGTTTGCGGCCGAGCCTTCACTGGTGAGGGAGAAAAGGATCCTTTTGATCGATGATGTAATGACCACCGGCTCCACCTTCGCGGAATGTTCCGCAGCGCTGCTGGAGGCCGGTGCGAGATCCGTGATGTGCCTGAGCGTGGCAACTACGCCGGTCGATCACGGAAAGCAGAAACTGCTGAACAAGTAACAGCGCAATCCTATTATTCATTTGGAGGTAATTATGGAAGACAAAATCGCAATTTATGGCAAAAATCTCGAGATTTCAGATCGAATCAATGACTATGTAGTCCAGAAGGTCAGCAAGGTGGACCGCTTCCTTCAGGATATTGACGAAATTCGCGTAGACCTCTCCCATATGAAGAATGCCCGCAACGCGGCAGACCGTTATGCATCACAGATCACCATCCGCGGCAAGGGATATATCCTGCGGACTGAGGAAAAGGCCGATGATCTTTCCGCGGCTTTTGACTCATCCATGGATAAGATGTCCCGCCAGATCGAACGCTTCAAGGGCAAGAGGGCACGCGGACGCGGTGACGGAACCGCTGTTCGTGAGACGATCCCGGCTGAGATGGATCACAGCATTGATCTCGAAAAAGAAGAAGCTCCGCGCATCACCCGCCATAAGAAGTTTGCGGTATTGCCGATGACTGAGATGGAAGCTATCGAACAGATGCAGCTCACCGCTCACGATGATTTCTTTGTCTTCTACAACGCGGATACCGCCGCGATCAATATTCTGTACAAGCGCTCTGATGACTCCTACGGTGTTATCGAGCCGGAAATTGCCTGATCAGGGATCAGTGAGATAAAATGGCGCTTTGCGCCGTAATTTCAGATAGTAATTACAAGACCGGTGCGGGACCCTGCACCGGTTTTGCTTTCCGCAGTGCCATGACAGCGGGGGATAAAATATGGTATATAATATAGAAAAGGAGCTGCGGAATGGATTTTGTCGAAATGCTGAACACAGCCCGGAACTCAGGGAAAGCCTATGCTTTTGCGGTCATCACCGCGGCGGAAGGTGCGACACCGCGCCATCCGGGCGCAAAGATGATCGTTTATGAGGACGGGAGTATCGCCGGATCGATCGGCGGCGGGGAAATCGAGCGGCAGGTGATCAATGATGCCCGGTGCTGCATCGCCGGCCGCAGTCCTGTGATGAAGAAAATGGATGTGGTTCAGTCCGGCGGACTGGTTTCCGGCAGTGAGACGATCTATATTGAACCGGTTTTTCCTCCTGCTCATCTGATCCTCTGCGGAGCGGGCCATGTGGCGGGGAAGCTGATCCCGCTGGCAAAAAATCTCGGTTTCAGGGTCTCCGTGATCGATATCCGCGATGAGGCCGTTTTCCGGGAGAGGACAGCAGCCGCGGATGAATTCATCCGTGCATCTTCCTTCACAGAAGGGTTGGCTAAGATCCCGGAAAGGGAGGATCAGTATCTGATTGCCTGTGCTTTCAACTTCGAACAGGATGAGGAGATCCTTTTCCGCATTCTTCAGCGAAAGAGTGCATATATTGGTATGCTCGCAGGCAATTTTAAGGTTCAAACAATTTATAATCATCTGCGGGCGCGGGGTGTTCCTGATGAACAGCTGAGAAAAGTCCATGCGCCGATCGGTCTCGAAATCGCGGCGGAGACACCGGAAGAGATCGCCCTGTCCATTGCCTCAGAGCTGGTTTTTGTGAAAAATCAGAGAACGGATAATAAAGCTGTTTCCGGTGATATTCCGGCAGCAGATTAGAGATGGAAAGATAATCATTGCAATTTGAGGGTATTTATGAAAAAGACTATCATTTTTTCCGCACCTTATATGATGACTTCGGTGGAGCGGTTCCGCCGGGTGCTGGAAGGACATTACGGGATCGAAATGATCGTCCCGGATGTGAAACAAAAATTACTGGAAGATGACATTATCAAATATGCAGGACAGTTTGATGGTACTATCTGCGGGGACGATGAATACAGTGCCCGGGTGATCGAAGCCTGTTCCCCGCGGCTGAAGGTGGTCTCCAAATGGGGAACCGGCATCGACGCTATCGATAAGGAAGCCTGTAAAAAATTCGGCGTGATGATCGGGAACACGCTCAACGCTTTTACCATCCCTGTTTCTGAAACAGCTATCGGTTATATGCTGAGTTTTGCCCGCTCGCTGCCTTTTATGGACCGCACGATGCATGAGGGCAAGTGGGACAAACCGGCCATCACCACGCTTTCCGAAACGACCGTGGGCATCATCGGCTGCGGCAACATCGGTCAGGCTGTGGCGCGCCGCATCCGTCCCTTCGGTACCCGCATCCTGGTGAACGATATCGTCCCGGTCAAACCGGATTTCCTTGTCGAAAACCACATCGAACAGGTCCCGCTGGAACAGCTGCTGAACGAATCTGATTTTGTGACCTGCCACACGGATCTGAATCCGACTTCACGGCATCTGATCAATGAGAAGACGCTTGCGATGATGAAGCCAACCGCGGTTTTGATCAATACGTCCCGCGGACCGGTCATCGATGAAAAGGCGCTGGCTGAGGCTCTCGCTGCCGGGAAGATCGCCGGGGCGGCGATGGACGTCTTTGAGACTGAACCGCTGCCGATGGATTCGCCGCTGCGGTCCATGCCGAACGTTCTGATCGCGCCGCATAACTGTAATTACAGCCCGGTGGCATGTGAACGGGTCCACTGGAACACGATCCGGAATCTGCTCATCGGTCTGGAGATCCCGCACGGTGATCTGGACGCGCTCAGCAAGAGCATGTAGTTGTCCGCTCAGGGAAGCTGTATTATGCTGAAAGACATTATAAAAAAAATACTGCCGGCACCGGTGGCGGATGCTGCCCGGAGCGGTTTTGATACCGTTAAACGGCTGAAGTTTATTCCGGACGCGTATTTCAGCCCTGAGCGGCTGGACACCATCGAACGTCTGGGAGCTCTGCAGAACATTCACAAGGGTGAGCGCTGTTTTATCATCGGCAACGGTCCCAGCCTCAAGCAGACGGACCTTACAAAGCTGAGGAACGAATATACTTTCGGACTGAACCGCATTTATCTTGCCTTCCCTGAGATGGGATTTGAAACATCCTACTACCTCTGCGTCAATGACCTGGTGGCAGAGCAGACTCATGAAGATATCGAAAAGCTTACTATGCCGCGTTTTGTTTCCCTGCGGCACAAAAAGTGGGTCCATCCGTCGGCAAATCTCTATTATCTTTTCGGCACCTACACAGGACCGACCTTCGCGAAGGATATCCGCAAACGGATGTGGGAGGGGGCTACCGTTACTTACATGGCGCTGCAGACGGCTTATTACCTGGGTTTTAAGCAGGTGATCCTTATCGGGGTCGACCACAGCTTTACCACGAAGGGCAAGCCGAATGAAACGGTGGTTTCCCAGGGGGATGATCCGAACCATTTCAACGCGGGGTATTTCGGGAAAGGATTCCGCTGGCAGCTGCCGGATCTGGATACCTCCGAACGGGCTTACATCATGGCGCGGGAGGCTTATGCGGAGGATGGCCGTGAGAT
>CACYHU010000121.1 GCA_902774215.1 uncultured Chloroflexota bacterium | reverse complement strand
TTTCGGGAAAGGATTCCGCTGGCAGCTGCCGGATCTGGATACCTCCGAACGGGCTTACATCATGGCGCGGGAGGCTTATGCGGAGGATGGCCGTGAGATTATCGATGCCACCATCGGCGGCAAGCTGCAGGTTTACCCGAAAGTGGATTATGATTCATTGTTTTAAGGAGACAACACGATATTTTAAAGAAGATCCGAAAGGGGTGGCAATTATGTGCGAAGCGTTTGAAGAAGTAAGAAATGAAGGCAGAGCAGAAGGAAGAGCAGAAGGCAGAGAACAAAATCGTCTTGAAAGTATTCAAAATCTTATGAAGACCATGACGCTGACTGCTCAGCAGGCAATGGATGCTTTGCTGATCCCCGCCGGTGAACAGGCTGATTTATTAGCAAAATTATCATAAACTTTCTTTGTTGATTTGAAGTTCGCTTCTGTTTTATGGATCTGTCTTTATCCGTTATAACTCCCTCATACAATCAGGCTGGCTATCTGAAGCAGACCATGGATTCGGTATTTTGCCAGGGTATTCCCGGAATGGAATATGTGGTCATCGACGGAGGATCCACTGACGGTTCGGTGGATATTATCCGTTCGTATGAAGGCCGTCTGACCGGCTGGATCTCGGAAAAGGACCGGGGACAGGCGGACGCGGTGAACAAAGGCGCGGCACGGACGAAAGGCGATGTCATCGGCTGGCTGAACTCGGACGATCTGTACCTGCCGGGAGCGGTGAAGAAGGCACTGGCGTATCTGGACGGACATCCGGATGCGGATGCGGTCTATGGGGATGTGCTTTCCATTGATGGGGATGGGAAGCTGATAAATGTGATGCGCTTTGGACAATACAGCGCTGAAGATCTGATGACCTTCCGCGTGATTTCGCAGCCCGGGGTATTTTTCCGCCGCAGTGCGTGGGAGAAGGCCTGGGGACTGGACCTGAGCTATCATTACCTGCTGGATCATCATCTCTGGCTGCGTATGATCAGCCGGGGAAAATTCGTTTATCTGCCGGAGCCGCTGGCAGCGGCACGATTCCATCCGGCAGCCAAGAACCGTGCACATACAGAAGATTTCGGCAGGGAAGCCTACCGTCTGGCGGACTGGCTCCTCACGGATCCGCTGACGGCGGAACGGGCTGGACGGATCGAAAAGCAGATCCGCGGCGGCGCAGCGTGGCTGGACGCGCATTATCTTTCCGACGGCGGCGAAGCGGGCAAGAGTCTGAAGGCTTACGCGAAGGCTTTCCGTTTGTATCCCGGACGTGTGATGGAGGATAAAAACCGGCTGGCGCTGACGGCACTGATGATGCTCAGCCCGAAAGCGGCTGAAAAGGTCTTCCGGGAACGTGCGGCGAAACGGCTGGAAGGATTGCGTATATATGAAAAATACCTGGGATAATGAATAAAAGTCTAAAGATAATCCTCACGATCCTCATATTCCTGGCGGGATTCGGGCTGCGGATGGTCGATTTTGACGACCCGCCGCTGGATTTTCATCCGGCGCGGCAGATGCACTCCGCACTGATGGCGCGCGGCTTTTACCTGCAGGACGGCGGGTATATAAAGGATCGGACGCCGGAATATAATAATGAGGCGATGATCCTGGGCGGATTGGAAGCCTGGATCGAGCCGCCGATCTATGAAAAACTGACTGCGGGGCTGTACCACCTCTTTGACTCGGTGGATCTGCGGATCCCGCGCTTCACCTCGATCCTGTTCTGGCTCATCGGCGGCATAGGCCTGGCATTACTCACCGATGAGCTTCTCGGTACAGCGGGAATGTTCGGCGCATTGGGCTGGTACCTGTTTTTCCCTTACGGTGTGATCGCTTCCCGCTCTTTTCAGCCGGATATCATCATGACGGGACTGCTGATCTGGACGATGTACCTGCTGAAGCGCTGGCTTGAAAGGCCGGACTCTTTCGGCAGGGCGCTGGCGGCAGGACTCTGCGCCGGACTGTGCATCCTCATCAAACAGGTGGCGGCATTCCCGCTGGGACTGGCGATGGCCGCGGGACTGCTCTCTGCTCAGGGCTTAAAGAAAACGCTGAAAAATCCGTTCGTCTGGCTGGCTGCGGTACTGGCGCTGGCACCGATGCTGGTGTATAATTACTGGGGGTATTTTGTGAAGGGATTTCTCGTCCAGCAGTATCAGGGACGATTTTTCCTTTCGGAGCTTGCGGATGTGACGTTTTATATCCGCTGGATGCGTATGATCGAGCAGGTTTTCACCGTTCCGCTGTTTTTCTGTGGTATTTTCGGGATCCTGATGATCAGGGAAAAGAACATCCGCACCGCGTTCATCGCGTATTTCGGAGGATACATCCTCTACGGGCTGAGCCTGCCGCATCATATCGGGACGCACAATTATTATCAGCTGCTGATCTTCCCGTTCATCGCTGCCGGGCTGGGTTCGCTGGTCAAAAGCGGAGCGCGGGCGATGATGAAGGCTTCTCGGAAGCACAGCCGGTTCGTACCGCTTTGCGGGATCCTTTGCTGCATGATCCTCTGCGGATGGTGGGCGGCGGACAGTGTGATGACGATGCACCGGACGGATTTCCGTGCCTGGCCGGGACGCTGGGAGAGCTGGATGCCGGAGCTGGAGCCTTTTGAAGGACGGATCAGCACCATTGGCATCATGGATGATTACGGCGGCGGCATGACCTACTGGGGACTGCGCAATCCGGGCATCTGGGATACCTCAGCCGAAGGGTTGGAAGAGCTGGATGCTCTGATAAAGCTTAACACAACTTTTTGGAACTATAAGTATCTGGTTGTGACTAACCTTAACAAATTTTATGAACAACCGCGCCTGCAGCGCTACCTGAATGAGACTGCTGAGATCCTCCGGCAGGAGGAGGACTACATTATTTTTGAGCTGAATGTGAAATAGGTTAATTCTGCAATGTTCAGGACGAAAAGTTCAGGTTTGAAAAAGGATCCGGGTATCAGGTGTCAGAGCTTCTGATTTTTATTACTTGCCGGTGAATCCTGATTCGGATAATGAATATGGAAGCGGCTGTACTGTATAATTATTCTCTTTGAACACTGAGCCTTTGCTCCGGAGATTTTATGAACGATCATCCGACTGTTTCTATCGTGACACCTTCTTATAACCAGGCTGCTTACCTGGAACGGACAATATTGTCAGTTCTGGGGCAGGATTATCCCGATATTGAATATATCATCATGGACGGCGGATCGACAGATGGCAGCGCGGAGATCATTCAGCGTTACGCGGACCGGCTGGCTTACTGGGAGTCGTCCAAAGACAAAGGTCAGACAGACGCGATCAACAGGGGATTTTCCCATGCCCGCGGCGGGATCCTTGCCTGGCTGAATTCGGATGATATTCTGTACCCCCACGCGGTGAGCGAGGCTGTCGAATTTCTTATGGAACACCCAGACTGCGGTCTGGTTTACGGGAACTGCGACTTTATTGACGCGGAGGACCGGGTCATCGGAAGGTTCAACGCGCGGCAGACGGATCACAAAAAGCTCACGCAGGGTTATGTCCACATTCCCCAGCAGGCATCCTTCTGGCGGGCAGACCTGTGGGAACGGGTGGGGCCGCTGGACGACAGCATTTATTTTGCCATGGATTATGATCTCTGGCTGCGGTTGGCGGAGGTTTCGGATATCCGGTACCTGCCGGGTGAACGGCCCTGGGCGGCATTCCGGCTGCACGCGGATGCCAAGACGATCGCGGAGGATGACCGCTGCTGGCCTGATATGCTGCGCATCCACAAGCGGAACGGCGGATCTGTTTTTTCGGTAATTTACGCCAAATACTGCCTGCGGAAGATCCTTGGGCCAATGATCCGCTACCGCAGACGAAAGTCTTTTGGCGGTTAGTGGCGGCCGCGGATGAACCGGAATGCCGGATGAGGGATCGGTCAGGAGACGGGATGATGAAGGATGAAATCACTGCGAAATTGTTTGCGCTGCGGGATGAGAAATACGGCGAATTTCAGGCAAAACTCATCCCGACGGTGGACGCGAAATCTATTATCGGCGTGCGGACGCCGGAGCTGCGGAAGTACGCGAAGGAGCTTGCCGGCGATGCCCGGGTTTCTGAATTTCTGAGCGATCTTCCCCATCAGTATTTCGATGAAAACCAGCTGCACGCGTTTATTCTTTCCGGGATGAAGGATTATGAACGCTGTATGGCAGAGCTCTGCCATTTCCTGCCGTTTGTGGACAACTGGGCGACCTGTGACCAGATGTCGCCGAAGGTGTTTAAAAAGCACCGTCCGGAGTTGTTGGAATATATAAAAAAATGGCTGGAATCAGAGCATACCTATACGGTGCGCTTTGCGGTCGGGATGCTGATGGAGCATTTTCTGGATGAGGATTTCGACCCTGCCTATCCGGAAATGGCGGCACGGATCCGTTCAGAGGAATATTACATCAATATGATGACCGCATGGTATTTCGCGACTGCACTGGCGAAGCAATATGAGGCGGTGCTGCCTTATCTCACGGAACGCCGTCTGGATAAATGGACGCATAACAAGACGATCCAAAAAGCGGTGGAGAGTTACCGTATCACGGATGAGCAAAAGGCGTTTCTCAGAAAACAAAAAATATGAAGCACAGTTCAATAGCGCCTGTGATCGGGTAAACCGGATTAACAGAATTGAATTTAAAAAAACAGAGTATCAGTCAATAGTAAACGGACTTCATACTCTGTAATGGCAAGAGAACAAAATTATCCTGATCAGGGTGATTATACCGGCGAATCAGCTCTTTGAATATTTTGTTCCCCGGGCACTGCCGATTTTCTTAATATAGCCGTCAGATATCAAACTGTTCAATATGCGGATCGTTTTATTTTTGCTCCAACCCAGTGCTTCGGATATTTCCCTGCCGGATAATTGCATTTTGCTGTTTAACAATTCAAGAACACTCTGACTTTCTTTGGTTCCGCTGAAAGTATTAATCAAAGAGGGAAGAATAATTCTAACTGCGTTATCCGAAATATCGAAAGCCGGTTGAAGCGGTGCATTTTCGTATGCGTCTATGATTCTCCTGATGCCGGTTCCAAACATTTCGATAAGCCGTAACCGGAAAAAAATATTTCCGATGATGGGGTTTCTCATAATTGAAATATATCCATTTAGATATTCTTCCTTTGAAATACTCCTGGGTAAGCCGCCGGGAGATGTTATTTCAATTCTGTCTGAAAACATGGCAATCCTGATATGAACGTTAATATCCCATGTTCTGTGGACAAGAGCATTTGCAACAGCCTCACGAAAAGCAGCTTCCGGGATAATTTCGACGTTCTTTCTTTCAATACTTTCAATTTTTTCATATTGATAATATCGTTTATATATTTCTACTGCTTTATCATATTGCTGAAGGATCGACATTCTTGCCAGAGTTTCTCTATCCATTATCTCATTAATCGTAGCCCCAAACCGGGCAATATCAATCCCGGAGTACTTATTTATATCAGCAAATAATTCTGCTGCTATATTATATTTTTTATCTTCATTAAGCAGGCCCAGCGTACGCAAAATATCACTGTTCAATTCTTTTATTCCCAAAATCTCTTTAAATTTGAATTCCAGATAATCAAAGCTTAATTTATCCGTATTTGATGGAAGCTCTTCATAATACAGGTTTTCTCCTTCCAATGTCAATCTTCTGAGTTCAAGCTGATCGACTTCTATGGAAGCTGTATCACTTCTCCGATAAGCTTTCCCTTTATATAAATACGGCTTATATTTACCTTCTCTCACAAACAAACTGATCACTTTTGTTCTGCGATTTACACTGATCGAATAATCGGGCTTCGGACTTATGTTATCATTGATACGATTTTCTATATCAAGGCACATGTGATCCGGATCCTGGATCCCGACAGTTTTTCCATTGTCATCTATGCCAAACATGATCGTGCCATCGCCAAAATTTGCGAATGCACTGACTGTTTTCAGAAAAGTATTTGTGATATCCTGCTTATATTCGAGTGATCGATTCTCTTTCATGCCGTTATTGTTTCTCCTTTGCCTTCAATATTGTATCATTATTGCAACGATAATGGGACGATAAATTTATCGTTTCATTATCGCTGAAACGATAAACAAAAAATAAAGCTGATAAGCTGATGAATAAATTCGAAAAGACCGGATGGAAATACAGAATAATCGAAAAACGGTAAGAATAATTTCCGCTCAAAAAAAAGCCGTTATAATGGAGAAAAGAGGAGCTGAAATATGAAAAAGCGAAGCATTATTTGTTTGTTTATGATCATTATTGTTTCATTGATCGCGCAGGTAATTCCCGCGGGAGCGCAATCCGGTTATCCCTCCAGATTTGACCTGAGGGATGAAAATCTGGTTTCCTGCGTTAAGAACCAGTTTCCGTGGGGGTCCTGCTGGGCATTCGCTGCGACGGCTGCGGCGGAGATCAGCATTCTTTCCCAGCTGCGGGAGATCTCCCCGGACCATGCGGAGTATTACGCGGATCCCGACAAGCTGGACCTCAGCGAGCTGCAGCAGGCATGGTTCGCTTATACCAAACTGCCGGAATATGACGCATACGATCCGCATTCGCAGGCCGGTGAAGGCGTCTCCATGCTGAATATGTACCGGCTTGGGACCGGTGGTTCCACATATATGCTGGGGAATTCCTTTGCGGACGGCATCGGCCCGATCCCTGAATCACTGGCACCTTACAAGGTCTGGGACGGTGAGATCGATGATGAGGTGAATTATTCGTTGAATGAAATTGAGCGCTCCGATGCGGAAGATATCTGGTATGTGCCCGAATATCTGCGTTTTACTTCCGCATTTGAACTGGTGGAGTCGCGGACTCTTCCTGATTTATGGACAGGAGACGATGATGAGGGGTATGAGTTCCATCCGGAGGCGATCAACACGATCAAAGCCGAGCTGATGGAGAAACGCGGCGTTGCCATCTCCTATTGCTCGGATACGACCCGGGGAGATGATGAAAGTGAAGGATATGAATTTCTGAACAAGGAAACCTATGCCCATTATATACCGGAGCATTTGGGTTCCAACCATGTGGTCTGCATTGTGGGCTGGGATGATAATTATTCCCGTGAAAATTTCAATCCGCTTTACCAGCCGCCGGCTGACGGTGCCTGGATCGCCAAAAACAGCTGGGGTGTACAGACAGACCCGGATGATGAAGACAGCGGCTGGGGCATAGACGGCACCGGATATTTTTACCTTTCCTACTATGATCAATCGACATATGCACCGACAAGTTTTATTTTTGATGTGTTTTCGGAAGGATCCAGTGAGGATTATCTGTTCAAGGTGATCGACCAGTATGACCTGTTCAACGGTGGATCCTTTAAAGAATCAGCTGAACAATTCGGTATCGAGCAAATGGGTGTGGCCAATGTTTTCAACGCAAACTATGACCAGTATATCAGGGCTGTGAGCCTGAATACAGCAGATCCGAATCAGGAAATTGTATTTTCGATCTACAAACTGAATCCCGACTGGCAAAGTCCGGAAGATGGTGAAGAGCTCTACTCTGATGTACTCAGCTTCCCATATGAAGGATGGCATAAGATCGACCTGGATACAGAATTTTTCATTCCCGCCGGGGAAGACTACAGCCTGGTGATGTATGCGGATTCATATGAAATCTCGCAGATGCAGGTGAGCGCGGATGGCAGTGAGGATATGGAAGCTGAAGATGCACAGGACAGCGTGGTGGTCGTCAATGAGCAGGACAGCTTCTTTATGTTCAATGATAATAATGAATGGATGGACTGGTCGACTCTTACCGAATTTATGTCGGGGGACATGGACACGGACGATCCCGACTACAACTACATTACTTTCTATGATAATCCGGGACTGAAGGCTTATGCCGAGCCGGCTGTGAACCTGAACGCTTCGCTGGAAGGTTATATCTCCGATCAGGGCTGGGTGGAAGGTTCCGAGATGTATTTCCGTGTGGTCGTCGGGAATCCGGATGGTTCGGATTTCGGTCCGATCATGATCCGCAGCGCGCTTTCCGGTCCTGCGGACGTCATGCTGTTCGATGAGGTCCCTGTGGGTGGTACGGTGGAAGCCAATTACACTTACTACCTGACGGCAGAGGATGTGGCAGCCGGGACGGTGACGGAATATGTAACGATCCAGCCGCAGGATGCTTCGCGTCTGGTCGGGTCGGTGCTGCACCTTTCAGTCTTTGACTGAGATCATTTTTCGTGCAGGGTGAATTCATTTTTGCGGAAGGAAAGAAGGTTTTCCTTCCGCATTTTACTTAATTCATTGGAAAGGGCGCTGCGGTCGACGCCGAGATAGTCTGCGAGTTGCCGGCGGGAAAAGGGTATCGTAAAGGAAGGACTGCCGTTCAGCGCTGCCTGTTCGGAGAGGTAGGAGAGGAGCCGTTCCCGGATGGTACGCGGGGCGGTGTGCATCATGCGGGTGATCTGGGCGAGGGTGTTGGAGGCGGAAATCTGCAGCAGGTTGCGGATGATCCGCTGATGGGGACCGCAGTTTTTCGTGCAGGTGGTGAGCAGGCGGTCCATGTTCATGAAAAGGATGCGGGAGTCTTCCGCGGCTTTTACGTCGCAGAGGAGCTCTTTGCCGGGAATGGCGGCGTAGGCTTCGCCGAAAAGACGGCCTTTTTCCGCATGGCCGAAGATGGAGGAGCCGCCCCAGTAGTGGTAGGCGATGACGTTGACGCTGCCTTCGAGGATCAGCCCGACTTCGGTGACTGTGTCTCCGCCGCGGAAGATGACAGCGTCTTTGCTGAAGCGGGTCTCATGGGAGCCGAGGCAGGTGAGGATCTGCCGGATCTCCTCAGTGGTGAGGCCCCGGAAGAGGCTGGTGGTTTGGAGAAATTCGCAGTCCATAGCTTTGATTATAACGTGATATCAGTGTTTAAAGTTCAAAGTTCAAATGAGAATACCGCTTCGCGGTGATCCGGATGTGGATGGGTTTGGCCGGGGTGCGGGCGGGGCGGGTCAGGGAATGTAGTTGAATAGCAATTCAAAGCCAAAGCTGAGCGCGATGAAAAAGAGCAGCACTGCGATGACGGCAATTCTGATCCAGATCTGATAACGGTTCCGTTTGCGAAGGTTCTTTTTCATTGCTCTGTAATTTTATCGCAATAATCCAAAGATGCGGATAAACTTCATTATTATTAGAAAGTATTTTGGGAACCACGGTCACTGCACGGGCTTACAGCAGATGAGCCGGTCAAATGCTGTGCCGGACGCTTCGCGCCGGAAAAAGCGGCTCAAAGTTCATGACAGAACATGGATTTCCGGCTGTTCCTTGTCAAGGACCCTTGTGCCCCAGGACAGACCGTCCGCGCATTTCAGCAGGCCGATGATGCGGATCGGCGTCATCACAAAACTGAAAACGAGCGTCATAAGCGGCAGGAGGAGCATGTATTTCGGAGGCAGATTTGTGAGTGCTATAAAATTCCGGGTGCCCATTCCCACCGCTGCACCGAGTACGACGAGCAGTATGATCATCTAGATCTCAAAGCCTAATCTGCGGAAAAGGAAGCATAACCCAAGATTCGTATAGGTGCTGACCAGCAGAAACGGCATGATCATATCAGCCCAGTAAATGAAAAACATCAATCCGGCATTGCGGAACATCCATTTTGTCATTTTGATGTTGTTGTACTGGGAGCCTTCCGCCCAGCGCAGCTGCTGGCGGATAAACTTTTTCCAGGTCGTCGGCGCATCCGTGAAAACGACAGCCGTATCCTGCATGACGGTCTTATATCCCATTTTTAATGTGATGTTCGTCAGGCTGCGGTCATCCGACACCTCTTTATGGATCCCCATGAAAATTTCAGTCATGAATTCATGCATGGCCTTCCGCAGGATGGCGGTGCGAAAAGCAATCGTCCTGCCCGGAAGGCAGCCGACCTTTTCGGTCACGCTCATGGCTTTCATAGTCCCTTCAGCCCGGATCTCTTCCAGCAGGGCTGCGATCATGGTCAGCAGGTTTCGATCGGGTTTAAAAATTTTCTGTCTTGTGGTGACCCCGCCGATCCTCTCATCGGCTGAAAACGGCATGAGCAGATTGCTGAGCGTTCCTTCCGTCCAGATGGAATCGCTGTCGCATAAAACACAAATATCGCTGAGGGGGTTTGTGCGGGCAACACCGAGCCTGATGGCATTGCGCTTTCCGGCGGTTTTGGTGTAGAGAATTTTTATTTCGGTATGGTCATTGCCGTTCTCTTTTATTTCTGTCCGCAGGGCCTGACAGGCATCCTGAAGGGTCCGGTTCTTCGGGCCATTGATGACAATAATGATCTCTTCAGGCTGCTGTGAGGCGATGGTGGTCACGACCCGGGTAAATATATCAACCGATTCATCGACAACCGGGATGATGATGCTGGTAAAAAAGATCTTATTCTGACATCGGTACGGTTTATAGCGGTCCGCGAAGATGCGGATGATAAGCCAGCGGATGAGGATGAAGGTAATGAAAATCATATACCAATGCAGCCTGCCTGTTTTGAAAAAGTCAATGCACATCAGCAAATATGTATACATTCAGATACCTTCTTCCCGTTTTTTATGATGGCAAAACGAATGACGCTGTTTTGTCCTCAGGTTATTATCTGCTATAAGAGCTCACTTTGCAATCCGGAGGGTATGCTTCGCAAGGCGCGGGATCGAAAGTTCGTGTGTTTGCAAAAGCCGCACCCGCGCCTGATTTCCGGGGGCTTGCGGACCCCATACCTCCGCTGTGTTTCAGGGCTCTTTTCTGACTCACACGCAAAAAGCGGTGGTTACCTTATTTTAATGTAAATTTCCGGCCTCCGGAGGATGGGAAACTGTTTCAGTGACCGGTACCCGGTGGTCGGTGGTCAGTGGTTGGTGGTCAGATGAGAAGGAGGTTTACCTCCGGCGAATTGATGCCGTGAGCCAGGATGACGGTTACGCATGCCGAATGACGACTGGGACGATGGGCTGCCGCCCGTGCATGCGTAACCGTCCCCTGTGCAGGTCACTTCGATTCTGAGGTGATAAATCAGTGGTTTCTCAGATACGTTATAATGGTAGCGGGTATCTGTTCAGGAGCGGGTGACGCAGCACGGATAACAGACCTTTTGTGCGGGCTTCGCCGCAGCAAAGTGCCGGTCACCGTGTGCTCCGATGTTATAATGATTCAGAACTCACTGCCAGAAAGCACCATTCCTGCGAAAGTGAGGGGACAGTTCTCCGGTGCAAGCGCCTCGGGAGAACCGTCTCCGGGCAAGATCTGAACAGATACTTTTGATCCAAATAATGCGGAGCAAGCTATGTTAAAAAAGACAGCGATAATACCGGTTCTGGTCATATTTATCATTTTTGTGAAAATTATGCCTGTCCGGGCAGATCAAATGGAAGATGCGATTAGAGCGAATTATCTGGCTCTGAAGGAGTCTGTCCAGGCAGATCCGGGAAAAGACAGCGGGGAATTCTTTGATCCGGACATCGAAGCCGTCAAACGCGAAATGGGGATCGGGTTTAATTTCGGCAATTCGCTGGACTGGGCATTTATAAATAACAAAGCCCGCCGGTATAAGATCAGGTTTTCGGCGGGATTTGATGATACCGATTATTTTTATCACGAATCCTATTTCAACATGACCGGGAACCTGTTCACGCCTGAAAACCGTCCCCTTATCACGATCCCTTATGCAGAATTTCTTATGCGGCCGAATGAGGATCTGACGCTTCGGCCAAACGATCCGATAAATCGTTTTACGATTTCCATTTCCAATGATTTCCCGGAGGCTTCCCTCACTCCTGTAACGGTGAATTTGAAGTATCTGAAGCTGCTGGATAGAAAACAGCAGAATCTGATCGATAACGAGTCAATATTGAAAGAATATGAAACACCGGTCTATCCTTATGAAGTTATTATTCTTACTATCCCGCTGAAAACAACAGTCGGAGATTTTTATGGCATCGGGTCCGGTGCTCTGCTTCAGACAGATATCCGGCTGGAGCATTTTATCTCGGATTATAAAAATTCACCCAAACAGGTTTATGAAGATACCTATAACGGCGAGCCGGCGACGGATGAGCAGCTGAAATTCCTGAAGGAACAGGGTTTCCGCACGGTCCGTCTCCCGGTCACCTGGTACGCCCATATGGATTCGACCGGGACAGTGGACCCGGAGTGGTTCGAAGAGGTGAAGCGGGTGGCTGACCGGATCCTGAGCTATGATTTTTATGTGATCATCAATATCCACCATGACGGCGGAATGAAAGGCTGGATCAAGGCAGACCTGCCGTATTTCAGCCAATATGAATATTTATACCGCTATCTGGTGCTGCAGATCGCGGAGAATTTCAAGGATTACGGGGAAAAGCTGATCCTGGGCGGTCCAAATGAAGTCTCGAATTACAGAATGATCACAACTATCGGGAGAAGCACACTTAAATCCGATATTAAGATGATAAACCAAATCAACCAGATCTTTGTCGATGAAGTCCGCTCAACCGGATACGGAAATACGAACCGTCTGCTGATGGTCGGTCCCTGGTATGCGCATGTGAAAAACCTGGAATATTATGAGATACCGTCAGATTCGGCAGAAAACAAAATATTTACGGAAGTACACAGCTACCTGTTCGAGGATGAGACAGTACTTCGTTCATTGACATTTTTGGAAGAAACGGACAGAAAGCAGCTGGAAAAATATAATCTGGTCATGAGTGAATTCGGCATTGCCCGTACCGAGGACCTTGAAAAAAGGCTTGATTTCATGCGGAAACATGTTTCAGCGTTTTATCAGATGGGTATACCGATGATCCTGTGGGATGACGGCGGGACTTATTCCCTGATGGATCGGCAAAAGGCAGCATGGCAGACTGAATATAAGTCTGATCTGGTGGCGGAAGAGATGCTGAGGGCGTATTTCGATAATCGGGATACAGAACCAAAATAAACTGCTGACCTGTGTGATCTGTGAAGCGGGAGAGGTTTATCTCCCGCTCATGATTTTCTGCAATCCTTCGGTAAATACTTTCATCAATACGGCACTGTCCGTGATATTGTACATGCTCTCTTTTCCATCGTTTTCATTAAAAAAGATGATGGCGGTGATGCATGGGTCTTTCTCGTAATAGTCAAAAATGCTTTGGATGTAATCCCGTTTTGCATTCTCATCCGGGTTTGAGTAAGCGACCTCGGAAATAATGATTTTCTTACCGTATTTTTCCAGATGTTCCCGGATACCGATCTCTTCATAGAAAGACTGGAAATCACTGTAATCTGAATAATAACTAAAATTTTCTTTCAGATTTAAGGTGATACTGACGTAGTCTACATAATCATCCCCGGGATAAAAAGGGTCGGAGTACTGGTCCGCCCGGTTGGGAGACCAGACCCATTTGATATTGGGATTGATCTGACGGGAAAGTGTGACGATATGCCGCCAGGCTTCGATATAGGCAGACGGGTTCCGCTCTCCCTGCCAGGAGTACCACGAGAAGCGGTAGTGGGGACGGACTTCCATCTCATGGGCGAAACGGATCAGGATATCCATGTCCGGGGCAATAGAAGTGATGTTCTGGAAGTAGGTAATGATATAAGCGTCATGAATTCCCGATGCGATCTCCTGCAGGGGAATGTTCTGCGGCTGCCAGGTGATGAACGGCGTGGCGGTTTTCTGTTCGGCGCAGAAGAACAGTTTGTTAAAGCTGTTGGGTCCGAAAATATCCAGGTCGCTCCACTCGTTCAGATAGATCCCGATATTTTTCCGGTCGTCGTGAAAAGCCAGCCGTTCCTCTGCCGAAGCAGTGAACAGCGGCAGAAATATGCCTGCGATTATTATGAAGATGGTTATGGCTTGTTTTCTCATATTTGTCATTTTCCGGATATTGTGTTCCGGCTCCCGACTTCAATTATAACCAATTACCTGAGCTTGTCAGGTTTTTTAAGAATAAGTGTAAATATCCGGATAACTGACCCGGGAACCGGGTCAGTTATCCGGATATTTGCTGAAAATGGGATATAATTTCATAATTATGTTTAACGATAATATTGGATTAATTCAAAAACATATGACAAATATCTGTATTTTCTGCTGTATTCTGCTGTGCATCGCGGTTTTTTCGTTTCCGGCTGCAGGACAGACTGATACCGGTGAATTCACTTATGGGGAAAAGGATTCCTGCGAGTTCTGCCTTGAGGACATCATGCCCCTTTATCAGCGGGCTCTGCCGCTCAGCACGGATGACCCGATGCGGTTTTTCCTTGCGGATGATGAGACCCTTCCTTATGAATACGGATATGTTTTTCAGGATATCAACGATTATTATCAATACAACTGGTTCACGCGGGTCTGGGAGGGCACGGCGCTGCCGATGGATGCCGGAGTGCTGATCGGCGGGAATGCCCGCTCCCGGCTGGATACCATGGACCTGGATGAGGATCCGAATGACTTCAGCCGGATCCTGCCTTACGCCTCGCTCTATGTTGCCCCGGAGAAGCTTGGCTTTGGCAGTGGTTCAATCGAATATGAATTTTATTCCGACGCGTTCGGGTTTAACAGTCCCGGGAAAAGGCTTCCCCGGAATATTTCCATCAAAACGGGCAGCGACCGGATCACATCCTATCAGCTGAAGGATCCGGCAAAGGATGGCGGGGCCGTAAAAGACTGGATGGGGGTCGTCTATACCGGCGGCATCGGCAAAACTGTCCGGGACGAGAAGGGCGGATCAACGGAAACGGTGGCTGCCGGTTCCGTTGAAATGCCCCTTTTTACCATTCGATATAAGGATTCCGTCCGGGACAGGAATTCGGACACATATGACCTGATCCTGCGCTTTACAAAAGTCACCTTTGTTTCGGAGGCGGACGTGGAAGGGGCGCTGGCGCTGATGGAAAGCGGCAGTATTTTCCTTGCCCCGCTGCTGACGGAAAACGGCCGGTACACCATCGAACTGCCGGCTTCCGACCGGCTTTCGGACGAAGAAGCGGACGAAGGGGTGCGGATCGGCGCCCGGATCGAATTTGACTATTTCATAGAAGACGGGAACGGCGTCCGGCCGGAAGGCCTGATCTTCTTTTCGATGAATGATCTGGATAACCCGAGTATGGCTCCATGGCTGCAGACTGACGCATACTGGGGCCTGAATGAGCAGGAAAATGATTACCGCTGGGCGGAGGGCTTCGGGATCGTCCGGGGTGCCGCGAGCTTCGCGGTGCTTCCTTATTATAATCATACGATCCCCGATGTTTATCGCACAACAGTCAACAGCCCTAACGGGGATACATCTCTCATCCGTGTCAGCAGGATGAAAGGTTCTTTCGCGGACGGTACCGCGAACGGGCTTTATTTTTCCGCGAATACAACGATCGCCTCGGGGTATGCCGCCCGCAATGACGGGAACACCGCCGATACCGGGGTATCGCTGCTGATCCGGCCGGAGGGCTCCATGGTGATGTCGGCTTCAGTGGGCAGGCGGGGCAGTATTTCGATGCCCTTCTTTGTTCCGGGTGCCGGCTGTAAGATCGAACAGTCCGCGGCCGGGGGCGGGCGGATCTGGTCGGAGGATGCTTCTTTTCGGGACGGGTGCCGTCCGGTGGAGAATACGGATCTGCTGAAGGTCGTGGGCAGCGGTTCGCGTTCCGTGCATTTCTTTGCACCGGATGAGGGGTACCGGGTCTATCGTGTGAAGATCGATAATGCGGTGATTCCGTTTGACCGGCTGCAATGGGATGAGAACGGCAGCGCGGTTTATGAGATCACGGATGATTATGGACGGGAAAGTGAGACGGTTCTTTATCGTTTTGTGCGGGATGAGAACGGGGTGATCTCGGTTGCTTTTGACAACATTCAGGACGCGCATGCGATCAGCGTGACTTTTTACCGCGGCGGGCTGTGGGGCCTGTTTGAGATCATGGATGCGGGGGCGAAGTATTGCCGCGTATGTTGTTCTGGTGCTTGCGGCGGTGATCTCCTGGAAGAGAAAGAAAATTCATCTGACCCGATAGGGTCTGCGGGACGTATGCAAGCTGTCCCGCCAGGGACAGGGTGAATTTCTTAAGATTGAATAAAGTTATTATATTATATTTCTTAAGAACTGAATAAATGCGTGTAAACATTGGTAAAATCGCGGGAAAGTTTCTGATAAAAATAAAAAGTGAAAATTTTAAGGAAAGAAATAAAATTGTCACAATCTGTCAGGGAAAAATCATCAAAAGGTTTGTGAATTAATTCGTTTTGCACTATAATATTCAACTGATATAAAAGAATCGATCGCCGGCAGTGAATGTTTGCCTGCGCTCCCGGGTCCGGGAGAGAGTAGAGAGAGAAAAGAGGGACCCGCGGGACGGATGGGCAGACGGAAGCTGTCTGTGTATTATCTTAGTGTCTGAGGAGAGAGATATGAAGATAAGTTCCCTTTGCATTTCCCATCGTGAGAAATTCTGTATTGTTTTCGCATTGCTGCTGGCAGCTCTGCTTGGTTTTGTCCCGTTCAGCGGAGCGGTTTCCGCTCAGCAGGCGAATTACACCGTCCTGTATAATCTTGAAAACGCGGACGATGACACCAATAACACGCGTCAGGACCAGCAGAGTGTAAGAACCGGACAGGCCGGTGCGCTGATGACGGATCTGGTGAATGCTGCGGAGTTCAGCGGAAAATTCACGGGCTTTCATCTGACGGGTACAGGCGCCGAGATCAGAGGTTACCTGCCGAACGAGGATATCACGAAACCCGCGGGAACTTATTCCGAAAAAACGACACCGGCCTTCATCTTTGCCCACTACGAGACCGACGGCAGCATGCGGGCGGACGCCACGGCGTATCTGGTCAACGGGAAAACCGTCACCGGCTATTTTGATGGTGATGAATTTATCCCGACTGAGTCTCCCGCATTGCGGGCGGACGGTTCCAGTTTGGTTTTCGCCTTTTTCTCCCGTGACCGTTACGCGATTTCCCTGCGGGCATACAACGAAGCAGATCCCCGGAACCCGGTCCTCTCCACCGGTGACGGCGAGATCCCGCAGCTCCCGGCTGATCCCTTCATTATCAAAAATGGTGAGGATCTCTATGAACGTCTGACGATGGACGACGGTGCCGGCCCTATTCTGCGTTACTTTTCCGCCCATGAACCTTCATACGGTGATGAACTGCAGTGGACCTGGTGGGCCCGCTGGAAAGGAACTACCGAAGACGGCTCTCCGAAATATGAAATCGACCCGGGCAACCAGTTCATCGGCGGCAGATCACGGAACAAACCGATCGACCCCAGACATACCGGCACCACGGACCTGATGGAAGGTCCGGCTTATGGTTTAAAGGATGGGGACGCCTCCACGCTGGAGATGTGGAAGCGGACAGTGAAGCTTTACGGGATCAACTACACTTTTTACGAAGACGGTAAATTCCATGAACCGTTTGATGAAAACGGTCTTTTAAATGAAAATGTGAAGGAAGAAGTTATCTTTGGTTATCACAGCACAGACGGGTTTTATAAAGAAGTTCGTTTGAATACTCATGAGAAAGGTTACAAGGTCACCAGTCTGGAAGCATCGGATCAGGAAACCGGTGAAACCGGTATTGTTGAACCGGTCGAGTATTATGAAAGCAAGGAGCTGCTTTACACTGATCCTGACAACATGAATACGGAGCTATGGAAGTATGTTCCAAAACCCGCCGAGCAAAACGGTTCCACTGCAAGCTTTACAATTAACAAAACCTGGGATCTTGGTGATTATTCCGGCGAGGCTGACAGCTTAATTCCGGATAAACTGGATTATTTGAATAACTGGTTAGAGGTTACATATACATATCTTGATCCGGGTGAGGAATTCTGTACTGAAGGAAATTGTACATACAGCTTTTCGAACTGGAAGGAAAATGAGGGAAATTACGAGGGAGAAAGCAATGAAGTGATCCCCGGTAAGACAAGGACCATAAGTTGTAATATTTCCGAGCTGAATAATGGTAATTGGAAAATGGAATTTAGCTTCGATTTAACGAAGAAATATGCCTATCCCGGAAGAGTGCCGGATTATTTCACGGTTACGGAAAAGAGCACAGATGCAAATAAAAATTATAAATTTACTCCCCAAACAGTGACATTAAACAAACCTGACAGGTATTCCAATGATCCGATTTTTCCTTCAGGGTCTTTTACAAATACTTTGAATACGATTTCTGTACAGGTGATAAAAACATGGAATGATAATGATGACAGGTACGGGTATCGTCCGGGATCAATACAGGTTGAATTGCTCGCGGATGGAAATTCACTGAATCCTCCGAAAACCCATAGCATCCAGGAGGATGAGTCAGGCAACTGGAAATATACATTTGAAGAACTGCCGAGATTTGATAGTGCCGGCAATGAAATAAAATACTCTGTAACTGAAAGTTTTGAAAATTCGGATAGATATGAACAGATTATTGATGAGATAAATAATGGCGTAATTAATCTTAGTAATAATTACAACCCAATGGATCAAACAATCAGTATAAGGGTCGAGAAAATCTGGCAGGGTGACAAAAGCAGCAACAGGCCTGACAGCGTTACGGTTGCTCTTAGAAGAAAACTGGATGGGCAGCCTGATAGTGCTTTTGTTGATACAGGTGCTACACTTAAGCTTAATGCCGGGAATGATTGGAAGGGTATATTCCGGGATTTCAGGATGTATGCTTCTAACGGCGCCCTTTATATATATGATATAAGGGAAGTGGATCCTCCGGAAGGTTATAAAAGCAATATTTTAGTGCCTGGTTTATCCGGGAGTTACATCAATTCGACGATCACGAACACGTATGTAGATATCAAGGTAGCCATTACCAAGGTGTGGGACGATGGTGATAACCGTGATGTCTTCCGGCCGGAAAGGGTTTTTGTCCTTCTTTATGATGATGCCGGCAGTCCCGTCCGGACATCATATGTTGAAGAAAGCAACACCGGCTCTGCGGGTGAGGATTGGACTGTTGTTTTCAGAGTACCGAAAAATAATGCTGCCGGAGATCCGATTACATACAGCGCGGGTGAATTATATCTCCCTGCAATGTCGAAGTATGAAGAGACAGAAAATAAGAATTATAACAGCGATGTGTATGATCAGTATTTTAAGATCACGAATACTTACACACCGGAAGAGATCGAGGTACCGGTATCCAAGGTCTGGAAGGATGATAATGACCGGGATCGTATCCGTCCGAATAAAGTTGTATTCCAGCTTACCGCGGACGGCGTGGAAGTTCCCGGCAAGACGCTTGAGCTGACACCTGATGGCGGAACGGAAGATGACAATATCTGGGAAGGTAAATTCACCGGGCTGTTTAAATATAAGAATGTTAAAGGCAAGCGGGTCGAAATTCAATATTCTGTACTGGAAAAACCGGGCGATAACCCGGGCATTACCGGATACGCGGGTGTCCGGTCCGGAACAATGGCAACCGGATACGTGTGGACCAACACCCATAACCCGGAGCAGCGGCCGCTCACCATCACCAAGACCTGGGATGACGCGGGGAATGAATCCAGCCGCAATGCGGAAACACTGCTGCGGAACCTGGTGTTCGACATCGATGACAACCTTTACCGCATCGCGGATCTGAGCTATGACGCAACGGCTTATACCTTCAGCGGCGTTCTCAACGGTACAGCGGTGACCGGGACAGTTAGCATGGCAGGGAACACCTGGACGATCATCGTCAACGGCATGCCGAAATACAAGTTCGAAGCCGGTGAGAAAAAGGAAATCGTCTACAAGGTCAATGAAGCCCTGGACGGCTATTATGTGGAAGCCCTCTCCAATAACAGCATGACGAACGGATTCAGCTTCACCAATCACTGGAACACGACGAAAATTAAAGTCTGCAAGACCTGGAATGATGCAGGCCATACCGATGCACGCGGGAATGTTAATATCTACCTGCATGGCGATGACGGTTCCGTACAGTATTGGCAGCTTACCGGAAAAACGAATGAGTGCCATACATTCGATAATTTGCCGGTTTATGCCTCCAAAGGCAGTGTAATTACCTATACAGTCCGGGAGGACAAGGTTCCCAATTATATCGGAATGTCTCCGGTTAAAACTGTCGAACAGGGCTTGACAACCTATACGATCGAGAACGTTTATGATGAAGGTCATGCACTTATCCATGTCAGTAAAGAATGGCTGGATGACGGCAACCGTGACGGGAAACGCCCGACCGAACTGAGATTCAATATTTTCAAACAGGTCGGCAGCGGAACCAAGGATAAAGCCGCTGAACTGGTTCTCTCGAACAGTGCAACCTACGGTACATACGGCCCGGTTGACATCACGGATCAGGCTACCGGCGACACGATCACCTGGAGTGTTGAAGAGGTTGTACCCACCGAGTATGCTCAGCCTGCCGAGTATAACCCGCAGCTGGATACATACAGATGGGTGTTCAGGAACCAGCGCGCTATTGAAACTGTTGCGATCCGGATGACCAAGACCTGGGATGATAACGACAACCTTTATGATCTGCGCGGCGACCAGCCCCTCAAGCTGCTGAAACGGCTCAGGCTGATCGACAAGACCGATCCGACTTCAACGGTGGAATACAGCCTTGTGGGATTGACCGCGGATCCGGATAATCCGTCAACAGAAGCGGCGGGAAAGCGCGTTGCTGCTTATCCGGTCGACTATAACTACACGGCAAGTGTTGACGGCAATCCGGTGACGGTCACTGTCTCTGTAGACGCGCTCAACAGCTGGACCGTGACGATCAGCGGCGTACCGAAGAACAGGGGCGGTCAGCCGATCGAATGGAGCCTCAACGAAAATCCGGATACCTATGATTTCACTGTTGAATCAGCCGATGCTCCGTCAGGGATCGCTTACGCTTTCATCGGCGACAACTTCCTGAACATGACGCGCGGTGTGCTCACCAAAAACTGGACCGGTAACAGCGCCCCGGATGATCCGGATGCCTTCCTGCATAGTATCAAGCTTTTTGCCGACGGTGATTATTTCTATCACGGCAGCTTCACGCGTACCGGCACAGGCAAAACCGGCGACAATAAAACTTACTGGACCTATTCCATCAGCGCCCATCCGGATGTGGTGGTGACGATCGTTGAAAACAGCAAAGCCAACTGGACCGTTATCGTCGACAAGCTGCCGCGCAGGATCAACGGACAGACGGTGCAGGAATGGACCGTAACGGAAGAGCTGGATGGCTTTGATCCGGTCATTAACGGCCTGACGATCACCAACATTCCGAAGAGCTACCTCCCGGTGACGAAAACGACCGAAGAAAAGGACGGAACGTTCAGATTCTACATCAAACTGACGGGCGGAGATCCTGTTGCCCCGTCTATCGATGGCGCGGCACTGACGCAGGTTTCAGGGACGAATGACACCTGGGAATTTGTGATCACGACCTCCGGATATTCCGGTTCGGTGGATATTAAGGTTCCTTTCGGTTATGCCTATGAAGTCTGGGAAGTGGATGCCAACGGCAGCAAAGTCGCAGTTGGCGGATCTCCGGCTGATGGCTGGAAGCTGGACAGCCAGTCAAACACTGCCGGCACCGCGGCTGCCGGTACACAGCAGACCGCGGCTTTCAAGAACGTACCGACAAAGATCGATGTGACCATCACCAAGATCTGGGATGACGCGGATAACCAGGACAATGTCCGTCGTTCCGGTATCACTTATCTGCTGAGACAGGAGGGTGACCCCGATCCGGTCGCTGTCTATACCAGTACGAATGATGATGATTTCAAGGAAGAGGGCGGCAAATTAACGAACACCTGGAGCCACACCTTTGAGAACCTGCCGGAATACTGCGGCACTGCCAGATGTGTTTATTATGTCGTAGAACCGCAGACACCGCTGTATTATACTCAGTCATATAAAACAGAAGGCGGAGTCGAAGATAAACTCACCATCATCAACAGCCACACACCCGCAGTGATCTCTGTGGAAGGTTACAAGACCTGGATCGATAATGACAACCGCGCTGGCAAACGTCCGGAATCGATCGTGATCACACTGATGAAAAACGGTGTGAAATACGTAGCTGACGGTGTGACGAACCCGAAGACGATCGATGCCGACACAAAGGAATACGATAACAAAGAATGGAGCTGGAAGTGGGCGAACCTGCCGCAGTTTGAGGCAGGAAACGAAATCAGCTGGTCCGTGAGCGAAAACACGGTCGTTGATTATCAGACGACCTATCCGAGCGGTTATAACGTCGCCAATACCTATAATGAAGGGACGAAGACTATTACTGTCCGGAAGGTATGGGAAGATGACCGCAACCGCGACAACAAGCGCCCGACCTATGTCTTTGTGGATCTCTATGCAGACTGCACGGACCCGAGCTATGAGAGCTGCACGGCGATAGATTCCAAGGCGCTGGCGGATGCCAATAATTGGAGGAACAGCTTCACAGACCTGCCGATCTACAAGCCCGGACAGACCGGTGTTGAGATCGTCTATACCGTCAAAGAACATGTGGCTGTACCCGGATATACCGTTTCCATTTCACCGCTGGATACCGGGACCAACACATACACTATGACGAATACGCATGAACCGGAAACGGTGGAAGTGGAAGGTTACAAGACGTGGGTGAAACGGAACATGGATCCGGATGCGCCGGAAATGATAACGATCTATCTGTATGCGGACGGAGAGCCGGTAGAAGGCAAGGTAAAAGAGGTTCATGAAAGCAGCCAGGAGATAGATGGAAAGGCATGGAGCTGGAAATGGAAAAAGAGGTTCGTGAAAGCAGCCGGGAGATAGAAGGAAAGGCGTGGAGCTGGAAATGGACAGGACTGCCGAAATACAAGCAGGGCGAAGTCGGGAAAGAAATCACGTATACGATCCGCGAAAGCGTACCGGAAGGGTATATCGCAGAATATAGCGGAAACAACGTGAAAAACACGTTCAATCCGGAAAAAACGGATCTGATCGTCCGGAAGTCATGGAAAGATGACAACAACCGGGACGGGAAGCGTCCGGACTATGTGGAAGTGGAACTGCTGAAGGACGGAGTTGAAACCGGAAATAAAGCCGGGCTGATCCCGAACGAATATGACAAAAGCAGGGACTGGACATACACATTCACAGGTCTGGAAAAGTATAAAG
>CACYHU010000120.1 GCA_902774215.1 uncultured Chloroflexota bacterium | reverse complement strand
AACGCGATGCTGGATCTGAAGGTTTCAGAATTGCTCCGAAATGCCCGGATCCTTGCATTGAAGGAAAGATGGACATCATTGGCAGTTTTCCTGACTCTGCTCCTGACCACGATTTTCATGATTGCTGTTTTTCCCATTTCTCAGTGGATTTTTCTGCTCTTTTTATTTTCATTTATACAGTATTCGGTCTGTACATTTATTTATGATTCAGTTTTGAAACAAATAGTAACCCCTTACGAACAGAATAAGCAGGCTCAAATGTAGTATCTCACAAAAATATTAATAAGTATTTCTATGAAAGAGGTCCAACTAATCTAGGAGCATGGTTCATATACCGGTCGACTGTCTTAGAGAATAGTTGGGGATTATTTACATGGCCGGCAGTCCTTTGTTTTCTCCATATCCGATTAATCATGAAAAAACAGGACATTGGCAGATCAAAGCAGGACATTGAATTATTAAAAAAGGACATTGAAATACTCGATGAATTCCCAGAATTTATACCCATTAGGGTATATTCTTATCGAACACTTCACAAAAAGGTTCCAAGTTAAATCAAACCAGTTTCAACGAATAAAAAAGAGTTTAAAATAATTACATAATAGGAAGCATCAAGATAGGGTACTGCGCAGTCAGAGGTGATTACCCCCGTCATTCCCGCCTGAATATGTAGTACCCCAATAAGGTACTACTTTTTTTTATTAATCTTGATGTCTTCTATAAAATCCAAATGGGGGGATGGATTGTTTACTCAATCCGGAAAGGCTTCAGTATGGATGTATCAGACATCAAACTTCTCCAAACTATATATTACATACTTGCATCATCTATATCAATTCGTAAACACATGTCGTTGTACGAATTCAGATCTTTTCTGATTGCAGAATTACGAAAGCAGAAATTTCGAATTGATCTTTTTGATGAAGACTATGAGAATCGATTGCTGGAAATAATTGATTTATTAAAAGGAAACCCCAATCGTGAATATTTTGTCGCTTCATTTCCTTTTTTCAACACATGTAACTCATTGATCTTTGATTTGGTTCATTGTACAAGTAATTTTGAGGGTTTTAAATTATACAAAGAAACTGCATGGAAGGTTTTCAATGGACAATCATCATCTAAAATGCAGTCAGGTGAATCGTTCCAATTATCACTTGTTGATATCGGGACGATTCAACCAGATGATCGTTGTTATACAGTGAATAATATCGTTGATTACATTCAGGGACAATTTTTAGGAAAACAACATGTTCTGAAGGATGATATCTGGAATTTCGTCGATATGCATCCTGTTTTTCCAACTAAAGGATACAAAAAAGAAATTTGTAAATTATTGAAGGAAATATATGGTGCTCACATCTCAACATCATACATAGACTTTTCTGATAAAAAAAGAAGCTACTAACATGAACCATGTCGCTGGATATATAACAAGAAAGACAATGCTTTATAAAACAGGAGTCGAGTATGGCGATTATACAATGAATCATGTATTAGGCTGTGCTCATGGTTGTAAGTATCCTTGTTATTCATTTATGATGAAAAAAAGATTTGGTCAGGTTTCTTCATATGAAGAATGGAAACAACCATATCTTGTTTCAAATACATTGTCTCTGCTAGATAAAGAAATTCCTGCTTTGAAATCTAAAATCAAATCGGTCATGTTATGCTTTGCGACGGATCCTTTTATGTATGGATATGATGAAATTGCTCAAATGAGTCTGAAATCAATACATAAACTCAATGTGAGTGGAATAAAATGTAATGTGTTATCCAAAGGAATCCTTCCGACAGAATTAGGCAAATTCTCTCCTAACAACGAATAAGGAATTTCATTAATTTCGCTTGATGAACAATTCCGAAATGTTATGGAACCAAATACAGCTTCTTACGAAGAAAGAGTCCGTGCTCTGTATGATTTACATGCTTTAGGATGTAAAACGTGGGCGAGCGTCGAACCATATCCTACACCGAATATCCAAAAACAAGAAATATTGCCGATATTAGATTCATTAAAAATGAAATCTCTGTTATATTTATATACATCCAGAATCCTTTCCTGAAAACCTGACCTGATATCTGTCAGAAACCAGGAAAAAACCTGATACAATAATTATTCACAGGCTTTTAGTAAAGCAAATTTAGCCTTGGGTGGGTATTATGGCAGATCAAAATGAAAAACAGACACAGGCTCCCGAACGTGAACAAAAAGCCCGTCCTGAAGAACAGTTTGTTCCAGAACAGGGCTCTTTTGGGCTCCCGAACAGTCTTATAATGCTGGGTATGCCTTTGCCTCCTCCCGGAACACCGAACAGCGTTATGCGGGAACTGCTGGATCCGCAGATCCCGGATGCAGAAGAAGAGGCTGACCGCCTTTCGCGAGGGATCCGGTACGGAACTCCTAATTCTGTCAGGAGACAGATGGGCAGCCGTCTGGGTTCAGATTTCTCCTCCGTAAAATTCCATACCGATTCTGAAAGCATCCGCAGAAATGATTTCATGGGCTCCCGAGCGTATACCCGTGGAAGAGATGTTTATTTCGGCAGGGACGGATTCGATCCGTCGGTTGGTGCCCATGAGCTGGTCCATACCGTTCAGCAGAACGCCGTCCCCGGCACCGTCTCCCTGCAGGTCCCGTTCGGTACCGTACAGAGGCTGGAAGACGGCGCTGCCGCTGCTCCTCGGAAACAGAGCCGATGGCAGCGATTCAAAAATTCTGTCAAGGGACTTTTCCACAGGCGTCGTTCACATTCTGCAGATTATTTCGAAGACGATAATCATGTAATTCCGGAATCTTACGATGAGGTTTCGACAGGATCTGCTTCGGCAGGTGAGGCTCCGGCAGTGCCCGATCTGAAAGAAGCCACTCCCATGGCTGGACAGAATGCTGAAGGTCCGAAAGTCGTAGTCGGATCTCAGGAGATCACGGTGACTCTTAACAATGCGCAGATAACGGGCGAAAAAAATACGAGATTAACCTTTCAGGAGGCACAGGCACAGATAACAGAAAGAGAAAAGGCAAAAGGAAATACCAATATTCCTGATGTTTCGCAATTCCCGGTGCTCTCCCCGCTCTCAGGTGACTTTATGCTGGTGAGAGCCGAGGGTTATTTCTATGTGATAAAGATCAAAAGATCCAAATCCGAAAATGTGGAGGTTCTGATTGACTGGGCATCGAAAGCGACAGGTGCCGGATCGGCTTCTGGCGGTGATCAGAAAGAAAAAGCTCTCAAACAGAAAGAGGTTGAAGAAGGGCGGGATGAAATCATAACGACCGATGACTCCGATTCGGGCGAAAGAGAACCAGGTGACAGTGAATTCGGGAATATGACCGGCTTGCGTGCAGATTATCCTGATGCAATGGTTTTTCCCGGCCGGATGCCAGATATTTCAATGATTCAACCTTCCACAACTACGACCACGACTACGACCACAACAGGCTCCACCTACGGCAGGCGTATGCTGGCAGCAGGTCCGGCAGGTCAGAAGCAGAGGAGGGCTGAATCATCTGATAACGGTTCTGTGAAAAGCAGTGTCCCGTCAACAGTAAAAACCGGTGCTGCTGCAGCACTGGCTTCAGGAACGGGAAAATCGCCATCCGAAAAACCTGGCAGCAGGAAAAAATCAGCTGCGGAATCCGCTGAACAAAAGCATAGTGAGAGACACAGTCACCACCACCATCACCATCACAGAAAAGAAACGAAGGCACCATCAGCTCAGACAGCCGCCGGGACTTCCAACGCCAGTTCTGCTGAAGCCGTCGCGGGCAATCCGAATGAACTTTCTCATGAAGAATCCCGTTTAATCCAGGGCTGGAAATTCAGAGACGGTCAGTGGTATGTTCCCGGGAATGACCCCAAAACCGGGAAAGAGATCTATATCGGGTATGATAATTTTGACGTAATTGATAAAGAAATATTTGAGCGGGATCTTTCTTATGCTGATAGATCTCCGGAGGATAATTTCGCCCGGGGCTGGAGATTCAGAGACGGACAATGGTATGTTCCCGGGAATGACCCCAAAACCGGAAAAGAAATCTATATCGGGTATGATAATTTTGACGTAATTGATAAAGAAAAATTTGGGCGGGAAGCTTCTGCCGCTGCAGCCGATCAATCAGCTGCGGAATCCGCTGAATCAAAGCGAGGTGAGAAACACAGTCACCACCATCACCATCATCATCACAGTAAAAAAGCGAAGTCACCATCAGATCAGAATGCTGCCGCTACAACCACAACCACGACCACAACGGCAGCCGCGTCCGCGGCTGCGGCTGCCCGGAATGCACAGGCTGACGCTGCCGACATAGACGATGACGATGGAGCCTTTGATGATGACGGATCACTCGATGCTCTTGCAGCTCAATATCGCCGTGAAGAGTTGGGGATCAACACTCCGGCAAATGTCACAGGCCAGCCTAAATCCAATGCTTTAGGGACGGCAGCCAAAGTGATCGCTCCCACGGGTACGGGTATTTCGGCGATAAATTCCTTTGTCCATGCAGGTCTTGAGGATTCCTACCATCATCAAACCGGCAGTATGCCTGGTCCGACAAGAGGCGTACCGGGTGAACCCCAGTCCCGCAACAAACTGAGCGGCTGGGAAAATTATGGCAACCCTGTTATCGGGATAGGTGCTGATGCAGCAGGCGCTGCTGCCAATACGATAAGTGCCTATCAAAATGCCCAGAGATTTGCAGGCGATGTCGAAAATTTCATGTATAACGGAGCCAATCTGATGGATCCGGCGGAATCCTTTATGGATACCTCCATATCTGGATTATCAGCAGCCTCCTCATTATTAAGCGGTGCGAAAAAAATCGCGGATTGGTCCGGCGGCAGCTCTACAGCAGCAATTACGACGAATGCGATCCCAATCGTAAACACCTTCACCGGGAGTTTACTCGGTCTCAGAGGGATAGAGCAGTTCGGACGGGGAGCTGTCCATCACCGCAGGGACCGTCATGCGCTTAAGGACGTCGATACGCTGGAACAAAAGAAAGCTGCTGAAGAACAGATGCGGAAGCAATTTTATGCTTTGGATGATACTGATCTCGGGGTCCCGCAAGATGAGTTGGATAGAAGGCGGCTCGAACGGCAGGCCCTTCGCCAGAGATATTATAATGAAATGAAAAGCAATGGCATTGACGTCGAACATATGTCGGATCAGCAGAAGCAATGGCTGAGCGGCGCACTTGACAGACGGGCGAGACGGGAGGAAGCAGAAGCAAGAGCAATGGCAGTCCTGAAAGACGATGATCCCAATCTTCCGCTGAGTGAACGAAGAAGAAGGTGGGAAGCCAAACGGGCTGCGGCGTATCGCGGATACATGAAGAAAATCGGCGGACATATTGAGCGGAAGACGCGATATAACATGGCCAGCGGCGGATTTAAAATGGCTTCCGCTGCTGTGGCTCTGGGCGGAAGCGGTGCTGCGCTGGCCAGCGGTCCGCTGGTGCCGGCCGCTGCTGCAGGTGTTGCCGCGGCAAACGTTGCTGTCACCGGAGCAAAGATCGCTTACGAAGAAGGCAGAAAGTACGTTCTTCATAAACAGGTCGTGTCAGAGGAATTTGGCATAACGGATTGGAAAACGGAAGAGAATAATGTGCGTGCGTGGTTATCGGACCGCGGCGAGACCAGAAAATTCAGCAAGAAAGAGATCCGTGCGATCATCCTGAAGGCCCATGGTGTTCCTGAAGGGACCATTGACGCTGCTTTCCAGCGGATCAATCAGCATCGGGCGAATTTCCTGATAAATCTGGCAAGCAAGCACGAAACTTCTGAGGCAACACCGGAATCCAGGATCGCCTATGAAATGGTCCGTTCCATGGGCGTTCACAGGACAAAGGAAGGCAGCGGCGGGTCCGTGTCAAAAAAGTATACGGAAGAAGCAAAGAAAATACTGGCGCAGAAAATGGCGTGAGCTCTTTCAGCCATTATATAACAGTTATCATCTGCCGGTGACCGGCAGATGAAAGGAGTTAGTGGATGGATATCAATGATTTTTTCAAAGAATTGGAGTCGCTACTGAAAAAGATCGGTCTGGAGACCGCCATGATGCAGGGCCAGGAACCGCAGGCTGGGGACACGCTGCGGGCAGCGCTGCCGGTGACTGAAGCCGGGGACAGCATCCTGCTGGAGGTCATGGCTATGAACTTTGATGAGGATATGATCGTGGTGCAAATCTACACCACGATCCTTACGGATATCAGATCCTCTTTTGAAGCGCTGAAAGACAACCTGCTGGAATGGAACCTGTTCTGTCCCCTCGGTGCCTATGGGATCTACCGCGAAGGAATGCAATTTTATCATAAATATAACTATCTGATTCCCTCGGACGGAGATGCAGAAGATATGGCGCTGGAGATATTCTACCTTGTAAATACGATCCAGGATGTGATCACGGATCACTACCCGAAAATCATCCGGCTCTCGGGAAATAAATGAAAAATGAGTCAATGGTCAGATTCCCCGATTCAGGAAAATTCCCCTGTCTCCGGATCCCGGATCCTGTTTTCAATCTTTGCAGGAAGTTCTGTGAAAAAACGTTTCCTAATTTCGATTTTGATCACCGCTTTCTGCTTCTGCGGGACAACGGCTCACTGTTTTGATGATGATCCCGCTCTGTCTACGGACGGTCTGCATGCTTCCATTCAGCATGAGGTCGATTCTCCGGACTGGGTGAAAGCCCTGCCTGCGGCACAGGATCCCGATACACGGCAGCTCTTCATCGCAGCCGGGCTGGGACCGGATCAGACTGCGGCATCGATCTCCATGCATGAGCGGGACGAAAACGGCAGCTGGAAGCAGATCCTCTCCACACCGGGTTTCATCGGACTGAACGGAATGGTCCGGGACGCCGAACATCGGGAAGGCTGTGCGCAGACACCCATCGGGACTTACCGTTTCAACAAGGCCTTCGGTCTGGCGGATGATCCCGGCTGTTCGATCCCTTATATCAAAGCCGATGAATATACCTGGTGGTCCGGAGACGACCGGGAAGGGATGCATTATAACGAGATGATCGATATCCGTGAGTTTCCCGATCTCGACAAGACAAACAGCGAGCATATCACCGATTACGAGTATCAGTACCAATACTGCCTGAACATCAGCTTCAACGAGGAAGGCGCACCGGGCAGGGGTTCTGCGATCTTTCTCCACTGTCTCGGACCGCTCAAGCCTTACACCGGCGGATGCATCGCCGTGCCGGAAAACATCATGATGCTGATCATGCAAAAGGTCAGTGCGGATTGCGTCGTCGTGATTGATACACTGGAAAGCCTTGGAGGATACTTCTGAATCCCATCGGCAGGAGTTCACGAAGCGTCGGGGAGCACGCAGAGGCAGCAAAACCATGAGCAACGAAGAGCTGACGGAGTCATCATTGAGCTTCTTGGCGGTCGTGAGAACATCGAGAACGCGGTCAACTGCATGACCCACGTCCGTGTTCAGCTCCTGGATGATGCTCTTGTCCAGGAAGACGCGCTGAAGCAAGCGGAAGGCGTCCTTGGAGTCGTCCATAACCGTAAGAACTATATCGAGGTCGTCGTCGGGCCGGGAAAAGCGAAGAAATGCGTTGATTTCTTCCGGGAAAAAAGAATCCCCGGTTCTTCTTCCGGTGAAACAAAACCTGCGGCTGAGCCCCCTAACAATTCCATACACAAATATTTGCTGAAACAGTTCAGCAGGATCTTTTCCCCGCTGATCCCGGGCATCACCGCGGCAGGCATCTGTGCGGGGATGGCTTCACTGATCTCACAGGTGTATTCTGGCAGCAAGGAATCCTCAGGCTTCTTACCAAATATGGAGATCGCACCGACCGGACATACCGCAAGGCAGTGCTGGCACCGCCAGCAGCCTCGCCAGCCGAAACGCTCAAACTCCTTCATCTTAGGATATCCGTCCGCGCCGAACTCGATCACCATGCCGGAGCAGGTATTGATACACTTGCTGCATTTGATGCACTTGAATTTATCAATCTGAAAATGTGTTTTCTGTTCTACTCCCATGGCGTTACCTATCAGACTCTTACAACAATCTTTCCGTTGATCTTGCCCTCATCCTGTGCAGCGATCGCATCCCTGACATTGGCAAAATCAAAAACTCTTCACAATACAAGTCTATGTTTACTATCGTGTAATTATCTTGAATCAGAAAAGAAAAGATTGATGTATCACAAATGATTTACTCATGGTATAATCTATATTGGCAGAATATAATGTACATTATACATATAATATGCCAATATATATGCTATTTCGATTATTTTGGCAGATTATAAGGAGATAACATGAAAATCATCGGCAGGAAAAGAGAAATGGATGCACTCTCAATGTGCATTGAGTCCGAAAAGCCTGAATTTGTTGTTATTTACGGCAGACGCAGAGTCGGTAAAACTTACCTGGTGAAAGAGTACTTCAACAACCGTTTCTCATTTTACGCAACAGGTCTTTCCGAAGAGAAAACGAAAGGGCAGCTGAAGGCTTTTCATGAGAGTCTGATAACCTTTGGCAGCAAAGACAAAAAGCAGCCTGTGGACTGGTTTGAGGCCTTTTCCAGATTGCGGGAAATAATCACATCTCCGAATGTTTATCGTGAACCTGTCAACAACAAGATAGTCGTATTTCTTGATGAACTCCCCTGGATGGATACTGCACGTTCCGATTTTAAAAGCGCACTGGATTATTTCTGGAACAGCTTTGGATCCTCTATGGAAGATCTGCTTCTGATTGTTTGCGGGTCGGCAACCTCCTGGATTGTGGACAATCTGCTGAATAATCGAAGAGGCTTTCATAACCGGCTCACCAGGCAAATTCATTTGATGCCTTTCTCCCTGAACGAATGTGAAGCGTTGCTGATAAACAACGGTATTGTCATGACAAAAGATCAGATCATAGAATGTTATATGACGTTTGGCGGTATCCCGTACTACCTGAACCTGCTTGATCACCGTCTGAGCCTTGCTCAAAATATTGATGAACTTTGCTTCAAAGAATACGGTTCACTCATAAATGAATATGATAATCTGTTTTATTCCCTCTTCAAAAAACCGGAAAAACATCTTGCTATTATCAAGGCCCTGGCCCTCAAAAAAGAAGGCATGACCAGGCAGGCTCTCCTGCAGACACTGAAAATCGAAAGCGGATCACTGATAACCAAAAATCTGGTTGAACTGGAACAATGCGGTTTTATAAGAAAATATCGGAATTATGTAAAACCGACGAATGAGGCTTTTTACCAGTTGATTGATCCGTTTGTTTTGTTCAGTCTGCGGTTTCTGGAAGAAAAAGAACATGGTTCCTGGATGAGTTATATCAATACACCTTCCTACAATGCCTGGCGCGGCAATGCCTTCGAAATTGTTTGTCTCAATCATATTCCGCAGTTGAAAATAGCATTGGGAATCAGCGGTGTAGAAACACATGAATATGCCTGGGCCAGCACAAAATCAGATCCGGGAGCGCAGATCGATCTGCTGATCGATCGAAAAGATGGGCTCATTAATTTATGTGAGATGAAATTCTGCAATGAACCATATGAAATAACCGGAGATGAATATGAGAAGCTGGAGAACAGACTGTTTTCTTTCCAAAAGAAAACAAACACTGATAAAGCTGTGCATATCACGCTGGTGTCTGTCAAAGGAGTAAAGAAAAACAAATACTCCAATATCGCTCAAAGTATTATTACCGGCGAAGATCTATTTGCATAATGTTGATTTGATGATAGATATTGCTAAAGATCGACAATCGGAAATTACAAATCAGCCCGAAACGGTATAGTCCCGAGCTGATTTTTTCTATGCTTTATGCAAGTTTACGAAGCTGCAAGGAGTATCTGATTTATAATGAAAAAAGGATAATGGCAGATCAAAACAGGACATTGAAATACCAGATGAAATCTTAGAATGGATAAATATACCCGTTCGGGATGATTCTTTTTGGAAAAGAATTATTTATGCCCATTAGGGTATATTCTTATCAAACTCTTCACAAAAAAGGTGGCAAGTTACTGTCGTGTAATTTTCATGAACCAATCAGAAAAGATTGGTTTATCCCAAATGCCTTCCTCGTGCCAGAATTTATTCTTGCAGAATATATAGCAATAA
>CACYHU010000119.1 GCA_902774215.1 uncultured Chloroflexota bacterium | reverse complement strand
GTCCGGCAGCCTTCAGTCTTTGCCCGTTCAACAGCGGTCCGGATCAACTTTTCACCGATCCCCTGCCCGCGGGCTTCCTGATCCACGACCACATCCTCTACCCACGCCCGCATACCGGTGGGAATACGGAAAATGACCAGTGTCATGGATCCCAGGATCTTTTCTTCCGGGTCCTCATCATCGACCGCAGCCAGGACGATCCCGGCTTTGGACCTGATCAGTTCATCCAGTTCTTCCCGTGTCGGGATCTTCGCGGATGAGGACAGCTGCGGTATCAACCGCTCAAAGGCTTCATAAACCTTTTCCGACATTTCAGTAATTTCAAATACTTTGATCATATTTTTTCCTTTGTCTGCTGTCATCGGCTTTTTTCAACCGGAGATTCTTTTGATCCCCGCTCTCTGAGTACAAGAACAACGGCAGCTACAACTGCGGTAACAGCCATAATGACCTGATTCATGTTGATCCCGCCCACCTGAGCCGTATCGAGCCGCAGGAACTCCAGGAAAAACCGTCCGACAGGATAAGCGATCAGATAGATCAGAAACAGACTGCCTTTTTTCAGGTGAACCTTTTCTGAATTATCCAGGTACAGAAGGAAGGCACATATAACCAGATTATAAAGCGATTCATAGAGGAACAGCGGATGATAGGTTTCTATATCGGCATATTCCGGAATACGGTAAGGCGGATCGATCTTGATCGCCCAGGGAAGCGAGGATGGACGGCCGTAAAGCTCCTGATTGACAAAGTTTCCCCAGCGTCCGATCGCCTGTCCCAACGGAAGTCCGGGGACTATGGTATCCATAAAATCGGCATAGGAATACCCTTTGCGTTTACAGAAAAGCCATATTCCGAAGGCTCCGCCCAGTATTCCGCCGGGGATCCCCAGTCCGCCTTTCCAGACCGCCAGGATCTCAGCGGGATGCTGAAGGTACCATGAGAAGGTCAATCCGGAAGAGACTGACGGCATCAGCACATGCCACAGGCGGGCGCCAAGAATACCCAGGATCAGCATCCATGGCACCATATCCCAATAATCCTCAGAAGTATATCCGCGTTTTTTCCCCACATGTATTGACAATCCTACGCCTGCCAATACGCCGATCATTATGATCAGCCCGTAATAATGCAGGAAAAGCGGTCCGATGATGATCCCTTCACGAATAAATTGCATTCTGCTCCTTTTTCATAATCAGTACCTGAGTCTTAAATCAGAGCACTTTCCAGGGTAAGACTTAATCAAGGTTCTTTTTCATATGCAGCAGACGCTGGATCGCGGTGATATTGGCAAATACCGCAATAATTGCCATGGCGATATTTGCGGTGAGCTGTCGACCGATAAGCAGACCGGCGACCAGTACAATATAACGTTCGAGCCGGGACATGATCCCGAGCCGCATGTCCAGTCCGTAGATTTCTCCTTTGGCACGGGTATAGGGAACCAGGAAAGAGCCCATCATGGCAGCCACACAGACAGCGACCCAGATGATATCGCCATGTTCGGCATTATAAAGCAAAATACCGCCGAAAATCAGGAATTCCGCATAGCGATCTGTGGTTGAATCCAGCACCGCACCGAATTTTGTGCCTTTGCCGCCGGTTGACATACGCGCCATCGTCCCGTCAAAGAAATCAAACACCGCAAACAGGATCAGCAGGATCCCCGCCCAGGTAAATTTGCCTTTATAAGCGAGCCAGCAGGCACCGATATGGCCAAGGCAGCCGATCACCGTCACGGCATTGGCTGTCAGACCGATGCTCAACAGAAATTTCGCGGCCGCATCACCGAACCCCTTAAACCATTTACGGCACTTTTCCGTAAAAGTGATCTTCCGTTCCTCTTTCATGATATACCTCCGTCTGATACAAACAGCTGCAGGCTGTCAGAAATTCCAACAATTACAGCTGCATTCTTACGCTTTAATTACATACCGCGTTACTCGTCATAATCAAAATCATCGTCCGTTTCCTTCCTGTTGGACTTGAGACTCTGAATAAAATCTTCACCTTCCGCTTCATCCCACAATACTTCACGGGCTTTACCGCCCAGCTGCATCGGTCCGACCACACCAAGCTCTTCCATACGGTTCAGCAGCCGTGACGCAGTCGGGAAACTGACGTTGATCTTACCGGAAATATAAGCTGCACTGGCTTTTTTCGTCCGTGTGACCAGCCGGATCGCATCCTTCAGCTTCTTTTCATCTTTCGTGTTTTCACTTTGTTTGCTGTTTTCAACGATCTCATCCCATGGTGTCGAGTTCATTTCCGCCGTAGGCTTGGGTGAAAGCTTTTTCCACAGACTCACAACCTTATCGATCTCGTTATCCGTAAGCAGCGGGCCCTGAACACGGACAGGGACATTCAACGACGGATCGACGAAATACATATCACCACGTCCGAGCAGTTTTTCTGCCCCCTGCTTGTCCATGATCACGCGGGAATCGACAGAAGAGGCAACGGTAAGCGCAATACGTGCGGGAATGTTTGTCTTGATCTTCCCGGTAATGACAGAAACATCAGGGCGCTGGGTCGCGAGGATCATATGCATGCCTGTCGCACGGGCAAGGGATGCCAGTTTATCGATACAGACTTCACCCTGCTTATCAGCTCCCTTCATAAGCTCCGACATTTCATCAATAATAATAACAATATAGGGCAGCGGTTTCAAACCATGATCCAGTGCGTATTTATTATAATTTTCGAGCTTGCGGGCGCCTACCTTCTCGAAGAGCTCATAACGGCTCTTCATCTCCTGGACTGCCCATTCCAAAACGGCTACACTGCGCTCATACTCCGTTTCGACCTTGCCCAGCAGATGGGGCAGACCGTTGAAATGATAAAATTCCACGCGTTTCGGGTCGATCATGACAAAGCGAAGCTGTTCCGGCGTGTTGTTCATCGCCAGGCAGATTGCCATGGAGCGCAGACAGATGGATTTACCGGAGTTCGTAGTACCTGCCACCAGCAGGTGAGGCATGGACCCGAGATCCACCACGACCGGATCCCCGGTAATGTCACGTCCCAAAGCCACAGTCAGCGGAGAGTGCTTGCGCTGAAATTCTGGGCTTTCGATAAGGGGACGCAGACGAACCTTCATCGTCTGCGGATTCGGTATATCGATCCCGATATAGGATTCTCCGGGAACAGGGGCCTGGATCGAAAGATTGCTTACACCCAGCCGCACCGCGAGGTCACGTTCTGTCTGAGCGACCTGCGAAACACGGATATTTTTACTGGTGTCTTTTCCGGGTTTTGTGATCGAGCCCGGTACGACCTGATACTGCACCACACTGGGTCCGACAGAACAGCCGATCACATGGACCGGAGTTCCAAATTCTTCCATAGCCTCTTCAATATCAGCAATAAACTGTGAATGATCCGCGTTTTGTCCGTAAAAACCCAGTTCTGTATCCAAAAGGTTCAGCGGCGGCAGCCTGTTTGAGCGCACCGCGGAATTTACAGAATTTGAACCTGAAATTGTTGTTTTTTTGCCTGTTTCTGTAATATTTGTATTTTCCATTGTCTTTTTCTTCGTAAAGAAAGCCGGTATGGAATCCTGCAGTTTTCTGACAGGAGCCGCAGCAGGAACATTTTCTCCGACCCGCTTTTCTTCTCTGTAAACTTCTTTCTTCTCCTCCTGTATAGTTTTCTTTGCAGCATCTTCCGATGCCTTGTACTCCGTACGCCAGTCAAATTCCGCCGGATCTTTTTTTTCCGGAAGCTGTTTTGACTTCTGTTTCAAACCGCCTGCAAGCTCTTTAACTTCACCGGCAAATGCCCGGAAAAGTTTCGGCATCCATTTCGTACCGCCGGCCAACAGACAAAGGGAAAGCACCAGCAGCGTCCACAGCCAGAAGCTCACCTGTCCCGCGGATCTTCCATCTGTCAGAAGCTTCACAAACGTCAGTCCCAGACTTCCTCCGGCTTCCGCACCTCCGTATAACGCGCTGAGGGTTAATCCGATCCAAAGCGAAATAATGACGAGTACTCCGTAAAGGATCTGTTTTCCGCGTCCCATCCTGATTTTCGGGAAAACCCAGCGCAGCAGTAATAGTAATATTCCAACAACAACCATCATCATGGAGTAAACCACTGCCCAGGTACCAAACCAGGAGAGCATCAGATTGCAGAACGGTACGATCAGACTGCCCGGACTGCTGCTGAAAAAACCGGCAGAAAGCAGCATTCCGATAAACACCAGCACAACACACAATATATCGATTATGCGGGATGATCTGTATATCGGCAGCAGCGGCCGGTTCACAACTGTCTGCCTGTCACTCATCCCTGCTGTTCTCCATACGTATGATCTCCTTGGAAATGGCTTCCACTGCGACCTTCTGCTTTCTGTAAAAATCCGCTTCTGACATAGAGAGCCTGCGGACAATATCCTTGACTTTCATTTTTTCAAAAAACTTATAATCGATCAGATTATAAAGTGTCCATTCCCCATTGACTGACCGTTCACCCTCCGGACGCAGTTCTTCGAGTGCTTTTTTCAGAACACTGCGCAGCGCATTCACTTCATTATCATTATTCTCCGCGGCTGTATCCTGAACCACCTTCCATTTCAGAAGCGGATTTTCCGACAAACGCGGACCGCCCCAATAATGTGTCAGGGCATCCTTGACCCAGACCGTGACCTCGTTCAAATCCGCCTCAGGGCTCTCTCCGAGCAAAGCATTCTGATTCAGCACACTGCCGCTGTGGAAACTTTCCGCCCCGGGTTCATTCGTACGGGTCCGCAGAACCTGATAAGCTGTAGTCAGGTAACGGCGCTGCCACAGGACCGTACGGGCTTTATCCAGCGCATCCAGCAGGACCTCTTCATTCCCGTTCGGAAAATACTCCGGTGATATATCAGCAAGACCCAATACGCCGAGAAATGTATCCAGATCAGGTTCATGGTTAAAAACCGGGATCAGGACTCCCGTTTCATCCCAATACATCGCACCATCCTGCTCCCGGAAAAAAGCCGGGAGGTTATTCAGCTTTTCGTCCAGATTCTTCCAGCTGCTCTCACCGGTTTTGATGACCGGATCGAAAGAACCGGACTCATCCATAACCGCGAAAAATCCGTCACGAGCCTGAAAGCGGTCACACAAGGCACCGGTCAGGGCTTCCAGATAGGTCACCAGCTCCGGTTTAAACACCATCATTCCCTGGAATTCCTTATAAATGGCATAATCTTCCCTGCCAAGGCCTACGATCCCGCCCCGTTTAATATAAGGCATGAGGACCGTAATCAGATATTCCAGCAAGATAATGGAAAGCACTGTTGCCAGCGTATTTACCCCGGTAATGTCAAGGCCAAGACGATTTGAGGAACGGTTGATCATTGTTACGACCCAAAGCGTGGCACTGGCAGTCACCGGCCCCCGCAGCATCCATTCGATCAATCTTAAACGGGTAAAGCGATCAGACCAGGAAACTGAAAAAGTAGCCGAGGCGTAGCCTAAAAGGACAACCATAACTGCCACAATTGCATTACCGATAACACTGAGAGACCAGAAAACGACCGGATATTGCGAAATCAGCAGACCGGACCCGAAAAGGAGCAGCGGAAATGTCCCGAACACTATCCCCAGGATACCCAGGATCAGATATATCATCCGCCGTCTGCTTGCCCTGGTTCGTGTTCTTGAGTAAGCAATTGACAGATCAACGCAAGTCCCGAGAATATTGATGAAAAAATATATCCAAAACAGGACCGTCAGATCAGAATGGACCATCGTCGTCCCGATGTTGGATATCACGCGAATATCACTGAAAAGACGTCCGTTCCATAACAGCCAGAGAAATATAATTGAAGCGAGGGCATTCAGGGATACAAAAATACCTGCTCCCCTGCCGATTTTACGTCCTGTCAGTTCCAGAACCACCATTGAAAACCAGAAACAAGCCACAGGCAATATAACAAAACCGGTCCAATGGATAAGCTGCCACATCATTTTTGCGTCCCGGCCTGCCGCGATGGTTTCCAGAGCATCCGCGCTGTATATAACGGTAACACTCAGCAATACGGGAACAAGGGCAATTGCCAGTTTCTGTCTTTTACGAAGAAATTGCAGGGAAAAAAGCATGACTGAAAAAGCAGCCATGGCAACAGCCGCCGTCAGCACTTCGCTCAGCGTCCGGAGCAGGGGAATAACAACACTCATATTATTATTTACCGGATGCTTTTCGAGAAAAACATACCGATCTCCATATTCCGGAAGAAGAATTCCTGATATCCGCAAAAAACAAAACCACGCGCCAGGAGGAAATGGATAGTCGGATCATTTTTTGCCTGAACCATACAAACCAGGCTGCGGATCCTGTTATGCCGTGCGATTTCGCAGATTCGGTCCAAAAGCACTGTGCCAACACCTTTATTGCGGTATTCAGGCATCACACCGCCGGATTTTACGATAATACGGTTGACAGTCTCATCCTGTTCCAGGCGCACATAACCGATCACATTATCCTCATAACGGACGGAAAGAATTTCCCGCTGCCGGATCAATGTCTCAAGATTTGCCATACTGTAAGCCTGGAATGATACACGAATGGTTTGCGGGAGCCGGATGCGCTGAAAACTGGACTCAAAGCTGTCCAATCCTTCAAGCATCTGGGTTTTCCAAACATAGTCGCTTTCAAAACTCAGATCCATCTGCGCGATCTGAGTCATTTCATCCAATGTTGCTGCACCAATTTCAATTTCAGCCATAATACTATTTTACATGAAATCGGCAGCCTTGTTCAGAAATATCCCGAATTTTAAGAAAATATTAAGAAAAGCCTGCTGAAACTTTTGGATAATCTCTGCGTTTAAACATCAAGAATATCGGATTCGCTAAGAAAACGTTAAAACCTTTGGTACAATAAAAACAGTGATGTCAAATTGAACTATCGAAAGGTTATCAGCGATCTATGAAAATTTCTGACCGGGTAAAAAAGCTGCAGCCGCTGATCCTGGTACTCACTGCAATCATTCTGAGCGCATGCGGCAATGCGGCAACACCGGAACCGACAACAGATGTTAATGCTTTGGGTACGGCAGCAATTGAAACGATTTCGGCAGATTTCACAGAAACTGCGCTTTTGAATCCAACCGATATACAGGAACCTGCCGGCACCCCGCAGCCCGCTTTCACAGAAGCTGCAGGGCAGATCATGGTCCTTCCAACGATGCCCGGCGGAAGATCGGAAGAATCAGACATGATCATCAACAGAGGCAGCGTACCGGATGCACCATCTGCCGCTGAAGGATCAATTCAGGCTCCTCCCGCAAGCGTTGTACTGCCTCAGGTCCCGCCGACCGCCCAGCCGGTCATTCTTCCGCCAACAGCAACACTTCCTGCAGCTTCAGGAGGAGACAAGGCGAGCTGGGAAGGGCAGTCACCTGTTGACAATTCTCATGTCGAAGCAGGATCGGAATTCGATATTACCTGGTATATCCGCAATACCGGTACGACGACCTGGACCACAAATTATTGCTGCCGTTATTTCAGCAATACGAATCTCAGTAAACGACCGGGGCAAAGGTTTTACCTTCAGCATAATGTTGCGCCCAATGAACTCGGTGAATGCACGATCGATGCAATCGCACCGACAACACCGGGAACCTACAAAATGGCATATGTCCTCTCAAATGAAGAGGATAAGAATTTTTACACCGTTGATATTACAATCATTGTAGACTGATTGGAGGAAAAATGAAAAAAATTGCAATCATTGGTTTGTTAATGATCACCGTCCTTGCGAGCTTCAGCGTTGTTCTTGCGGACAACACCCAGGACCTGATCAACATGGTACGCACAGAAGTGGCAGCAACTGTTGTAGCTGAGATTCAGCAGACGCTTGAATCCGAAAACATCGAAATCATCGTCAGGAACCAGAGCACCCCGTCACCGCTGGTCAGTCAGGGTTTTGTCTGGGGAACCTGGAAACCGACACCCACATACTATACTTACCTGGCTCAACTTGTCAAACAGGACAAAAACTATATGCATTATGCCCACGGCGTCCAGTTCACTGTAACATGGACGATCCGCAACATCGGCCCCAAGAACTGGGATACTCAGTTTTATTTCCGCTATGTGCAGGGGCAGGGTTCTCTGAACGGCGACCTGTGGATGATCCCATTCGATGTGGAACGCGGCGATACTGTCAAATTCTCACGCTCTTTTGAATGTGCCGCCGAACCGGGTATCTACAACTCCTATTGGGAACTTGTCGACAATAACGGCGTGGTGATCCTGGACAACATCTGGGTCGGCTGGCAGGTTGACGACTGGCGCGATTTTCAGTAAACGAATCTCCCGTTCATGCAGGATTTGAAAAATTTTACAAAAGCCGAAGCTGAAAGGCTCGGCTTTTGTTTATGCGGTTTTACCGGTGCCGCAGCTCCGGCAGATTTTGAACGCTACCTTCTCTGGCTGGAAAAGGAACCTCTGGGTACGATGGGTTATCTGAAACGGCCGGACACCGTGGCAAAACGGGCAGATCCGCATCTTTTACTGCCGGGCGCACAGAGCATCTGCGTACTCGGCATCCAGATGGGACTGCAGAAAGCCGGAATACCGGAAGTCGCTTCCTACGCTCATTACGTTGATTATCATGACGCAATCCTTCCAATGGCCGAAGCCCTGATCCAACGTATGCAGGCCTGTCTTCAGGAACATCAAGAATATTCAGCATACACAAACCTTAATTACCGCATCTGTATTGATTCCTCCCCGATACTGGAACGAAGCCTTGGCGTTCAGGCAGGATTGGGCTGGATCGGGAAAAGTTCAATGCTGGTCAATCCAACATACGGCTCAGCGCTGTTTCTCTGCGAGATCCTGCTGAGCCTTCCCATTGAACCGGATAAACCATACACCGGCGATGGATGCGGCAGCTGCATGCGCTGCATAAATGCCTGCCCGAATCATTGCATAGATCCCGAAACACGAACTATCCGGGCAGATCACTGTGCGTCCTACCTCACCATCGAGCACAAAGGTGAATTCACCCCCGAACAAAGCGAATTGGCCGGCACACACCTGTTTGGCTGTGACGCATGTCTGCGTGCCTGTCCCTGGAACAGTAAAAATACAGGCAAGTCCCCGCTACCACCGGCACCTGTTCTGCCGGATATGCAGGATTATGCCATTTCCGATGAGGATTTCAAAATAAAATACAAAAATACAGCGGTACTGAGAACAAAAGCCAGAGGTCTGCGCCGCAATATAGAAGCAGTCCGCAGAAACCTGAGCGATAAGCCCGGGAACAATTCAGAAACTGAAATCGTTTGAAGAAGAACAGCTCTATTGGATAATAGAGAAACTTATGATAAAATTACAAAAGTAAGGAAAAATTAAAGGAGAAATAACAATGAAGAAGTTATTGTTTGTACTGATTGCATGCTGTATTCTGACTGTACCGGTCATGGCTCAGACAATGCCGAATACACCTGCAGATGAGCTGAGCGGACTTTCCAATCAGCAGCTTCTGGCTGTATATGATGCTGTCGTGGCTGAAATTCAGAAACGCGGTGTTGATACTTCTGCCCAGACTATCCGCGATCAAACTGTCGTCTTCGGTCAGTTGCTCCGACCGGAGCCCAGCAGATCCAGCTGCCCATGGCTCCCACAGCCACCCCTGTTCTGTCGGGCGACAAAGCATCCTATGACTCTCAAACCCCGCAGGACGGCACACATGTAGGCCGCGGTCAGGCTTTCGATATTTACTGGTACCTTCTCAATACAGGGACAACGACCTGGACAACAGATTACACAGTCCGCTTCTTCAGTGGCACCAACTTCACAAAGCCGGGCAAGACCCGCTACTATCTCCAGTCACCGGTAGCACCGAACACTGTGGGAACACTCGCAGTTGACGCCGTGGCGCCCAACAACCCGGGTTCTTACAGCATGTCTCTTGTACTCGGTAATGAAAATGACGAAAACTTCTACGTAGTCGATATCACAATTATCGTAGATTAGCAAGAATCCAAAGAACGAAGGAGCTGCCGCAAATTATAATTTTGAAAAGCCATCGGAAGGGAGTGCTTCGCAGGGACGCGGAATAAACGTCAGCTGGGAGCGAAAGTGATTCCCGC
>CACYHU010000118.1 GCA_902774215.1 uncultured Chloroflexota bacterium | reverse complement strand
AAAACCATCATCCTTTACAATGAAAATGCTGCGGTTGATGATCACAGAATCAAAAAATGACCAGACAGACTGGATGATGGAAAACATAATCGGCGGTCCCCTTGCCCCATTTGCCGTAACGGAAGATCTGGAAAAAATGGGACTGACCAATTCATTTCTGGCCGGATACTTCTATCTGGGAGCGCCCTTGCTGGACCTGGTAAAAACGGAGGCAAACTCACGAACTGATGTAAATCTGCATCCGGACGTTTATAATCAGACTACAGCAAAAGATATGGGCGTACTGATGGATGCGCTTTACCATTGTTCTGAAGACGGCAGCGGCCTGCTTACGGAAACTTTCCCAGGGCAGATCACGTCTGATGAATGTAAAGAAATGATGGGACTGCTGAAGGACAACCTGCTGCCCTATCTGATCAGTGCCGGTGTGCCTGACAGCGTTCCTGTCGCGCACAAACATGGCTGGATCGAAGAAAATGATGGCCTGCTGCACACGATGGGCAACATAGCTGCCGTTTATTCGCCGGGTGGTGATTATATTCTCACTATCTACACCTGGCACCCTGAGAACCTGATTTTTGATGAAGGAAACACACTGTTCTCACAGATTTCAGCAGCTGTCTACGGATATTTCAATCCGGCACCCGCGGTTGGATCCGGAAACGGCATCGATTAACAAACAAAGAGAGGTTTTATGAGAATTTTGTTTTTAATGATTTTTGTAAGTGTTTTTGCCATTGGACATCTGATATCACCCGATGATTTTCGTTATCAAAACATAGAACTCATAACAACAGAATCAGCCGCGGAAATAGAAACCGCGGAAACAGGGGAAGAATCCGGCCCGGTCATTACCCCGCCCGCGTCATTCCAGGAAGATGAATCTGCTTCCAGGAATGTTACTGACTCAGGGCAAGCCACAGAAGCACCCAAAAGCACCAATAGCGGTCAGACCGGGACAGACCCGGAAATATTATTCGGAACACCAAAAACAGAGGATACATTCGAACGGGGCTCCTCAGGTTTTGGCCTAAGCGCAGGCCTTAATGACGATGAAAATATACGCATTATTGCACTGAACAACCGTCTTTCTCTCGAGCCGAAAAAAGATAACGGCTGGATCAACTGGCGTCTGCGTCCTCCTGTGATCAATGACGGAGCTGCAGAAATGGAATTTTCCATCATTACCTGTGCCCGCGGTGACCGTACCGGGATCCTGATGCATTCACCGGATTACTCCAGCGGTCAGGGATATTATTTCAGTCTCTCCTGCGAAGGCACTGTCAGTATTATGAAGGATTCCACCGTCCTCAGCACCGCGGATGCCAGGAGTTCATTCAAAAACAGTTCCGGAGATGCAAACGTCATTACCGCCCTGATCCTTGGGAATCAGCTGACAATTAAGCTGAACGGAGACAGCCTGATCACGATTCAGGATGATACCTATTCCGAAGGCTTCAGCGGTTTCTTTACCTCACCACAGGGACAAAATACGCTGACAATGGATGTTATCTCATTCAAAGAATACTACAACGAGAGTGTTCAGTGAAAATCGATAAAAGCATTCCCGATATCATAGGGGCTTTGACCGAAGCCGCAATTGAGGCCGTAAAACCGGAAAATTTCATACCTGCTGCCCTTACACGAAACGGGGAAAGACTTACGATAAGCGATGTATCTTATGATCTGGGAAAATACAGGAACATTTATATCGTTTCCATAGGCAAAGCTGCTTACGGCATGGCTTCCGCGCTGGATAAAATCATTCATGATCGCCTCACCGAAGGGATCATTCTGACAAAGCATCTGCCGGAAAAAAACACACTCGGACAGCGATTCCATATCATGAAAGGAGGCCATCCTGTTCCGAACGAAGGCAGTATCGCCGGTGCCGAAGCAATTCTTGCCCTTCTCGATAAGGCAGAAGAAAACGACCTGGTGTTTTTCCTGATTTCGGGAGGCGGGTCAGCTTTGATGACCAGGCCGTTTGACGGACTTGATCTTAAAACTTACCAGGATTTTTCCTCCGCTGTACTTGGCTGCGGTGCGGATATCAAAGAATTCAACACAATACGCAAACATTTGGACTGCGTAAAAGGCGGCCGTCTCGCTCAGCGGGCTGCACCGGCAGACCATATCACACTTATTCTTTCTGATGTTGTCGGCAGCCCACCGGAGGTCATCGCATCCGGTCCTACAGTTCCGGATCCATCCACATATCATGATGCCCTGAATATACTGGACCGGTATGCTGACAGAGCATCTTTCCCGAAAGTTATCCGCGAAATTCTGATACAGGGATGTGAAGGAAAAATCCCTGAAACCTTGAAAAGCAATGATCCATGTTATTCCGGAACAGCAGATGTCTTTATATTGGCGGAGAATCGTATTGCTGCCTATACTGCAGCAAAAAGAGGTATAGAACTCGGATTTGATGCCCGGGTGCTCAATACTGAACTCACCGGAGACGCTGCCGTTACAGGAACAATTCTGCCGTCATTTTTCTCAGAGCTCGGATCTCCGGGACTGTTGATTTTCGGCGGAGAAACGACAGTGAATGTCCGGGGTACCGGTCTTGGCGGAAGGAATCAGGAACTCGCCCTGGCGTCTGTGAAAGAAATGTCCAAACGACCCGGCTGTGTTCTTTTTACGCTGGCTACCGATGGGGAGGATGGTTCCACAGATGCGGCAGGAGCATTCGTCACCTCCGACACATTATCGGAAGCACTGAAAATGGGGGTGGATCCGGATGAATACCTGCGAAATAATGATTCCTGGCATTTTTTTCAAAAACTCGGCTGTCTGATCCGAACCGGTTCCACCGGTACAAATGTGAATGATCTTACATTTTTGATAAGATTTTAAAAATTGCCAGAAATCGGTTTTTCAAAATAGAATAATCTGTTTTTAAAAGCCGATAACTGACAATTATTTATTGGTAACTGAAAACTGAATACTATCTTATATCGTGCAGGTCAAAGATACTCCTTGAGATTATGCTCCACCGCGTAAGCAGCCGCTTCCGCACGGTTGGAGGCACCAAGCTTCGACAGGATACTGGAAACATAGTTTCTGACAGTACCTTCCCCAAGGAAAAGGGACTTGGCAATCTCACGATTTGTTTTTCCTTCTGAAACGAGTATGAGAACGTGTTTTTCCTGCTGGCTGAGGATGGCAAAAGCAGAAGCCTCCTCTTCTTTCACAGCCCGCCGGACTTCCTGGAACACACGCTGTGTGACCAGAGGATCTAATAATGCATCACCGCGGCGAACTGATTCCAGCGAGCGGATCAGGTCATCACTGTTGATTTGCTTGAGCAGATATCCGGAAGCACCGGCACGAATGGCAGAAAAAAGCATCTCATCTTCTGCATAGGAAGTGAGCATAACCACCCGGACTTCAGGATATAATTGAGTAATCTCTTCGCAGGCTTCAATGCCGGAAGCACCGGGGAGGCGGATGTCCATCAATACGATATCCGGGCGAAATTTCCCGGCAATCTCGACGGCCTCCTTGGCATTGTTGGCCTCACCAACGACTTCGAAATGATCGCTCTGCTCCAACAAGACTTTCAGACCCAGCCGAACGACTTCGTGGTCATCTACTAAAACAATACGCATTTTGGACATTGGCTATCACTCCTTTACAAAGGGGGCGTTATTTGTCATTGACAAAGTAACTATTGAACAGTTATGACATGTCATAAGAATTCAAGTCAATTAAGAAGTATGTAACTGACAATAGTAATTTTACACCAAAACCTATGGATTAAGCAAGTATGAATTTTGGAATTATTGGAGCTGGACCCGCAGGAATTTTTTCCGCATTGATGATCAAGGAACAAAATCCGGATAATTCGGTCACACTTTTTGATGGGAATCAGAAAATCGGCCGAAAATTGTTTGCTACCGGCAACGGACGATGCAACATTACCAACATGAAAGCAGGACCGGAAAGTTATTATTCTGTAAAACCTGAAGATCTGTCCCCGGTTTTTAACCAGCTCGGACCTGAATCAATTCGTTCATATCTTTACGAACTGGGAATTCCCACCGTTCAGACTGAAGATGGCTGGGTTTATCCTCAGTCTTTTTCTGCTGCCAACGTCGTACAGATCCTTACAGACACGCTGCTGCATGCGGGAGCAGAAATTCACAGTGGTGCCAGGGTAAACAGGATCACAATGAGCGGAAGCAAATTTGTCCTGGGCATTGATGGGGCGGGGAACACAAAACCATTTGACCGTCTGATTCTTACCAGCGGCAGCCGTGCTTTTCCGCAGCTTGGTGCAAATACCAGTATTCTGAGTGAGCTCTTCCAGTTCGGGCACAGAGATCTTCCTTTCGTCCCTGCTTTAGCACCGATCAATGCCAAAGGAGATATTTTCAAAGCACTTCAGGGAACCAGAGTGGATGCTGATGTCACTGTACTGAAAGGGAAAACAGAACTTGGCAGCAGCTTCGGTAATGTCATTTTCAATGATTATGGATTGAACGGGCCGGGTGTGATGAATGTCAGTCACCATATCAGTGATAAAGACGCCAAAGATTATATGATCAGGCTGAATTTTATTCCCGGAAATCTGAAACGGGAACTTGATGATTTTTTCTACCGGCATATCAACCGGGATTATCCCTACCGCAGTATTTACCTCTCGGTTCTGCCCGGAAAACTGGTTGAATTCTTTTTCAAGATCTGGAAACTGGATTGGGAAACCAGCTGCAGGAGGATCGATTCCCGTACCTTCCGGATCCATCTGAAACGGCTTGAAAATGGTCTGATCCCGGTCGAAGGCAACAGGGGATTTAACTTTGCCCAGGCAGCAGCAGGCGGTATTCCACTCGCGGAAGTCGATCTTCAAACAATGCAGTCACGTAAACAAAAAGGGCTTTATTTTGCTGGAGAAGTATTAGATGTACTCGGTCCATGCGGTGGATACAATCTCACTTGGGCAATAGCGACGGGAATGGTTGCAGGGCAGTCAGCTGCTTCATAATCAGACAGCCTGTGCCCTGCATCCGGATTTTATAATCAAGCCAGAACAAAAACGGATATAGGTATGTAAAGGACAAGACTCACAAGTGTCCCGAAAGACATGGTTGTGGATATAAATTCACCCTCTTCACCAAGGTCTCCAAAAATGGCCATACTGAAAGAGGGCGGTAAGGTAACCAAAAGAAGTAATGCGGTCATAAGCGATTTGGAATAAGGCACAAAACGGAAAATCAGGAATGAACAGAGCGCTCCGACACCGGCCATAATGACAATACGCCATAAATAAGCCTGGATAACCGATTTCATTACTTCTTTCCGGAATGCCAGTTCATATCCCAACGATATCAGGATCAATGCCGTTGTCGGTCCGGATATCATATCGATCATAGCATGATAAACTGTCCCCACTGCCGGATTCGAATCGATAAACCTGCCGGCACCAAGCAGACCAAGGATGATTCCAATCATCATGGCATCAAAAGGATATGATTGAACAATACTCATTAATACACTTTTCAGACTGGTTTTCTGTCCGGTTACAGCCTGAAGCAAAGGGACAGCGATTGCAAAAACAAAAAAAGTATGCCCCAGATCACACATAGCCAGAGAAGCTATTCCGCCAGAACCCAGGAGAAGCCCTATCAGGGAATAACCAAGCATCCCAACCTCATCTGCCGTAACAAGAAACGGTAAATAAGTACCATGCGTTTTCATTGTACCGCGTACCAGATAGCCAATACCCAACGCCAGAAGCATCCAGAACAACACCATACCGCCAATGATCAGAATATCCGTTGAATAATCAGCAAAAATAAAAGCATCCAAAAGTACTGCCGGAAGCATTACTTTCCCGATAATCGTCCGGAAGGCCTGTGCCCCCTCCGGACTGAACCAGTTAAATTTTCTTGCAGCCATACCAATCAACAACATAGCCACAATGGGCAAAATAAGTTTTAAAATATCGATATACATTATTTCTCCTCACCATTCATTTTCACACAATAATAACACAGGTAAAATAAATCTCCGACATTTCAGCCGGAGATTTAAAAGAAAATCAGTTAATTATTTGAAGCAAATTATTGTACAGCTTCACTTTGTCCATCAATATAATAATTACCCCCTGAAATCACCAATTCACGACCATATACAATTGACTCAGCAATTTTTTTCCGTGCATGTTCATAAATCAGTGCGACTGTAGTTCGTGCAACCTGCATTTGCTCACCGCATTCTGCCTGCGAAAGGCCGCAATGGTCAATCAGACGAATACATTCAAATTCATCCAAGCCTAAATGAATTGCCGGACCTTCCTCCCTGTACGCTTCTGGAAGCGCATTAATCCTTCTTACCTTCACCGGTCGAGCCATAAACCTCCATACATTTTGACGAACTCCTGCTCGCAGGCTCTTATGTCAATAAAAAAACAACTATTTCTGGGATTCTTTACCCAATAATCATATTATATATATTTTAGCTGAAGTTATTAACTAAACCATATTATTTTATCAACAATAATTACATTTAAGCGTTTTAATATTTAACCCTGAGATACCTTTTTATGGAAATCCAGGACAATATCAGAAAATACACAAATAAATGTGTTCAAAAGTTTTTACACAAAGATGGTTATTCATATCTGAGAAATTAGCTCACAATAAATAATACAATGATCATTATCATTACCATCACTGAAATCATGAGGATGTCATAGGGATTTCAGACTTTATTTCTCATAATAACTTCTTTCTTTTTGCCGTGCAATAGTCCAGGCTGCAGAGAGAGGCAAAGTAATTAAAAGCGGCAGCATATAACGGAAAAAACCGTTGACAGCTGAATGCTGAATCATAATAAAGGTCATTATCCCCGGAAGCAAAGGAATAATAATCCCCTGAATCTTTTTCCTCAGTTGGTAAGCAAGACAAAAAATCATCAGCCAGGCATTGAAACCTAATGAATAAAAAAGGGATGTTAAAGGCAAAAAGGGCAATCCATTCGCAAGGTTAATAAGCGCGGACCGCAGAGCTTTTGTTTCCGGATTGTAATGAATATCAAACACACCCTGGTTAACATAATCGGCTTGTTCAATTCCAAACCAACCATATATATCGCGAAAGGGGCCAAGAAATGGATCATAATACCGCGTATTAGAGCAAAGGAACACATTTAAATATGTCAGCGGGTGCTTGAGCCCAAGCGCCAGCCACACTTTCATATAACGAAAAATGGCTTCTCTGGGTGCCCACGGATCAAACTGTCCTTTCAGGGGATCAGCATTTTCAGTACTTATTGAATACATTTCAGGAATATTCTCATAAACAAACAACTCATGAAGTACAGCAGATTCCTCTTCAGACAAACTGTCTTCGAAATTCACAACAACTGCTGAAGTCTGCCGAAAAGGCATAGTCAACGCCTCACGGGCAGGAGCATCCGGAATATTCAATGAAGGACGGATAAGGTGGTTAAAAACATTAATAATACATAAAGGTATCAGTAATACCGGCAGCAATTTTTTCCAATGTTTCCGTACCCCGGACAGTGCAAACAGTGTAAGAAACACAAAGCCTCCCACATACTGACCTTCATGCCGGACAAGCATCATCAAAGACATTGAGATTGACATCAAAAACAGGTTTAATTTTTTTGAGCAGAACTGATCAGCATCTCGAATTATCCGAATCATCTGCAAAACAAATAAGAGAATCATCGCCATATAAAGGCTGTCCTTTAAAACAGAATAAGCATAATTCGGCCATATCGGAATCAGAGAAAAATCAGCGAGTGTCAATATTCTGAACCAAACCGGTGTTTTAAGTTCCTTAAATAACGGAAAACATGCAGCCATTACCAAAGCATTGATCAATAATTGCGGACCGGTAAACAGGAAAACGCCCAGATTATCAGAACCCATTGTCCGTCCAAGACACATCGCCCACCCCATAAGCATGCTTGAAAACGCGGGGTGATTATCTGTGAAATTACCAACGCCAAAAAAATTATTCAGCTGTTTTAAACCATCTGAAGGAACAAAACCGGGGTAAAACACAATAACATACGGGAGCCAACAAATAAGAATGACCAGTAAAGGCAGTAAAAATGGCTGTTTTTCAAAGATAATCTTTGTAAAACGACCTGCACCTCTTTCATTCTTATGTTCATCCAATTTGATAAATGCAGCATAAATCACAACATAAAAAAGGGGGAGCCACCCGAAATATTTCAATACCGTTATGATGCATTGTGGAATTGTCTGAAACAAAACTGATAGATTTTTATAAGCTATCCCACATTCTCCCGCAAGAAGATAAAAACTAAACAAAGAAGCCGTCAGAAATGCAGCCACAGAAAACTGCTTCTGACAAATTTTGCTGAATAAAAAACGATATAGAAAGACAAAGAGAATAAAAAGCAATATACATTGTGGATACATCCGCTTTCCTAGAACCGGAAGAAACGCAGTTACCTCTTCAAGGAAAGTATGTTCCGGCATTAATCTGCCGATTTCCGCCGTATCAAGCAATTCGTAAGGCAGTGAAAAGGCACAGGCTGTAAGAAAAGCGAATACAATTGACATTATCATTTCTCACACTTTATTTTTGAGTCTTTCAAAAATACTCCAATCATCGATATTAAAGCGAACCAGGAAACCGCCAAAATTCGATATACAAAATAATTATGTTCCAGACAATGGTTTTTCATAACACTCATCCATATAAAAGGGTAAGCAGCAATTAATAAAAATGATAAACATGAACTTAGTTTGGATTTTGTTATATCAAAACCAATTTTACACTGGAGATAAATAATATAAACAGCCACACCTGCATAAATAATCATCGGTAATGTTTTTGTCGGCCGCCCCAGCACAGTTCTGAAAACAAGCAAAGGTGATATAGCAGTCAAACCATTCGTTACACCTAATCTGGTCTGTATCTGAAAAATCACATCATCAATGATTTCATGTGAATTAAACAAATAGTCCAAAGCCCATTTTCCACCCCACATCACACCATATCCAACGACCCAATAAACAGAAAACCGGATAATAGTTTTTACTGAATTCCATGCATTCTCCGGTTTATGGATGACCAGCCAAAATACTAACGGAATTCCCAATGTGACAAGCGGATAAGTCAGAAAATCCAGAAAAGCAACAAAAATCCCGCTGAACAAAAAGAAAAAATCATAAAAATTCTTTGTTTTATTTCCTTTATCAAGAGCAAGAATGAAATTCAACTGGAATAAAAGGATGAAAAGAATTGTCGAAAACTGGAGATTTAATGAAAGATACGGAGCCTGTATCCAAAAGAAGACTACCGAGAGAGGAAATAAATAGATCTCCATGCCGCGTTTTCCGAGCTGAACACATATCAACATCAATAAAAAGAGCTGCACAAACATGTTGACCCACTGAATTTGCGGATAAGTAATAAAACAAAGCAGCGTCTTTAAAGTAACCAGATAACCATGCCAATATCTTCCATAGCTGACAAGCGGTAAATCTTCACCATTAATTTTCTTTGTGATCGAATCGCGCGGCGTCGGATCATTTTGAAAATAAAAATTATTCAGAGCCGCTTTAGAAGCGGGCATTCCAACGTCCTCTGCAGATATCATAGCTTCCTCAAGCATTATTGATTCCGCATAGGTATCCAGCTTGCTGATTTGATAAGAATCGATCAGATGGGGACTGACTAATTTTTCAATATATCCTTTATATGGCTTTATATGATCAAAGATACGAGCTGACGGAAACGTATATACAATTATCAGCAACAGGTACCCAACAAGTATTGACGCGAGACAACAAAAAATCACCTGAATCGTCTTTTTCATCAGCAGCCTCTCTTTACACATTTTTCAAGTTTATTATATCCGTTTCTTTCTAATCAT
>CACYHU010000117.1 GCA_902774215.1 uncultured Chloroflexota bacterium | reverse complement strand
CGATTCGGAACTGTCCTTTAGGGAAGTGCTGATTTATTCAGTTTGAGTCGAAGTGACCTGTTTTCGTTGACTCATTTTGAGTCAACAGAACAGGTTGCATCGACTCTTTTTTTGCGAGACAGTCAATAATCAGTGTTTCCTTAGGGAACCGTAATCTCATATGATCCGTTTTTTTTTTCTGAATTTTTATCAGGAAAATATAACTTTTTTCGTTTTTCACTTCTCAAAATACCCATATAGGGTATATTATTAAATATACCCTATATGGGTATGCAGAAAGAGGCATCAATGAACAAAGAATGCATGCAATGCAGTGAAAGAAAAAAATACCGCACGGAAGAAGAACAGCAAAAACTCATCAGCAGGCTGCGCAGGGCGGAGGGACAGATCCGGGGAATACAAAAAATGGTGGAAGAAAACGCCTATTGTCCTGATATCATGATCCAGGTGTCCGCTGTAACCAATGCCCTGGTCAGTTTCAACAAAGAGCTGCTCGCCGCTCACATCCGCAGCTGTGTGGCTGAGGATATCCGTAATAACAACGATGAATCTGTTGATGAATTTGTCAAACTGATGCACAAATTGATGAAGTGAGGAATTATTAATATGGATCAATATATCGTAACCGGCATGAGTTGTGCGGCTTGTCAGGCACGGGTAGAAAAGGCAGTGACAAAGGTTCCGGGCGTTACTTCGGTCTCTGTCAGCCTTCTGACGAACTCAATGGGCGTGGAGGGGACAGCCAATTCAGGCGACATCATACACGCTGTCGAAGCAGCCGGTTATGGCGCCTCGCTGAAAGGCTCCGGATCTCAGGCGGCTTCAAAAACAAACCGTCTCGCTGAGGAAGAAGAAGCGCTCAGGGACCGTGAAACGCCAAAATTGAAACGGCGGCTGATTTTTTCCGCCGGATTCCTTCTTATACTGATGTACATCACGATGGGTTTCAACATGTGGGGCTGGCCACTCCCGGCTTTTTTTCATCACAACCATCTGGGCCTTACCCTGACACAAATGATCCTGGCTGCCATCGTAATGATCATCAACCGCAAATTTTTCACCAGCGGCTTCAGTTCTCTATTCCATGGTGCTCCGAATATGGATACGCTGGTCGCGCTCGGGTCATCCACAGCCTTTGCCTGGTCAACCTTTGTCTTTTATGAAATGTGCGGCATGATCACAGTGGGCGCCGCGAATATGGAGCTCATGGATCTTTACCATAACCAGCTTTATTACGAAACTGCCGCTATGATCCCCGCTCTTATCACTGTAGGAAAGATGCTGGAAGCCATGTCAAAAGGCCGGACCACTGACGCACTAAAGAGCCTGATGAAACTTGCCCCGAAAACTGCGGTGTTGCTGAGGGATGGGAAAGAGGTTGAAGTCGGTATCGATGAAGTACAAACCGGCGACATTTTTGTAGTCAGACCCGGAGAAAATATTCCTGTTGACGGCATCATTCTGGAAGGCATCACTGCTGTCAATGAATCCGCCCTGACCGGTGAATCCATCCCGGTGGATAAGAATGCAGGGGACCACGTTTCCGCTGCCACCACCAACCAGTCCGGGTTTATCCGCTGTCAGGCGACACGCGTCGGAGAGGATACGACTCTCTCGCAGATCATCCAAATGGTCTCTGACGCAGCCGCCACCAAAGCACCTATTGCCCGCATCGCGGATAAAGTCTCCGCGGTTTTTGTTCCCGCAGTGATTGGAATTTCTCTTGCGGTTATAATCGGCTGGCTGATCGCAGGCCAGAGTCTCAGCTTCGCTCTTGCCAGAGGGATCTCTGTCCTTGTTATCTCCTGTCCCTGTGCGCTGGGTCTTGCTACACCGGTCGCCATTATGGTCGGGAACGGGCTTGGCGCAAAAAACGGTATCCTCTACAAAACCAGTGAATCACTGGAAACTGTCGGCAGAGTTGATATCATCGTCATGGACAAAACCGGGACCATTACACTGGGTGAGCCGAAAGTTACCGACGTGATCGCTTTTAATGATAGCCTTCTGGAAAAAGCTTTCGCTTTGGAACATAAAAGTGAACATCCGCTGGCAAAGGCGATCATCGCGGAAGCGGAACAAAAAGGTCTCGGAGCACCAGACGAAGTAATCAATTTCCGGGCTCTTCCCGGGAATGGACTGGAAGGGAAGCTCTCCGGACATACACTGCATGCCGGCAGCCGCAGCTTTATCTCGGCGCTCATTCCTCTGGACGAAAAAATCAATGAACTCTCTGAAAAGCTTTCAGAGGAGGGTAAAACGCCCCTGTTTTTTGAGGAAGACGGAAAACTGCTCGGCATCATCGCTGTTGCGGATGTTATCAAACCTGATTCTCCACAGGCTGTCAGTGAGATGAAAGCATTGGGACTCACGACAATAATGCTGACCGGAGATAATGAAAAAACAGCCAAAGCCATCGCCGCACAAGCGGGTTTGGATGATGTTATTGCCGGAGTTCTGCCCGGCGGGAAAGAAGCCGTGATACGCAAACTGCAGGAACAGGGCAAAGTTGCCATGGTCGGTGACGGGATCAATGACGCGCCTGCACTTACACGTGCTGATATCGGCATTGCCATCGGCGCAGGGACCGATGTCGCCATCGATAGTGCCGATATCGTCCTGATGAACAGCAGACTGACGGATGTTTCCGCCGCTGTCCGCCTGAGTCGGGCTGTGTTGAAAAATATATACGAAAACCTTTTCTGGGCATTTTTCTATAATGCCATTTGTATCCCGGTCGCGGCAGGTCTTTTCCCCTGGAAGATGAATCCCATGATCGGCGCCGCTGCCATGAGCCTTTCCAGCTTCACTGTCTGCATGAATGCGCTGCGTCTGAACCTCTTCAAGCTGCATGACAGCAGCCACGACAAACCGATGCGTAACAGAAAAAACATTGATATTGAAGCAGCCAAACCCGAACCGCCTGCAGGGTGCCCTGTTGAATTATCCGGGATCAAACAAAATGAAGTAAAAGAAACAGCTGTTGTCAAAATCGAAGGCATGATGTGTGAACATTGCGAACGTGCCATCAAAACCGCCCTCGAAGCACTACCCTTCATTGAAAATGCCGAAGCCAGCCATGAAGCGGGTACCGCACGCATCACCCTTTCAGGACCATTAGACACATCCGCCATTCAAAAGGCTGTTGAGGATGAAGACTATGAGTTTATCAGTGTCAAACAAATTCAGGATGAAACTCTCAGAGGCTGACCATGAACTACGAAGAATCAATCACACGCTTTTGGCAGGAATTCGGCGCCGGCAGAACGATGGTGCTGTCTGCATCGCTGAACGATATCGTCACATCACGAATGATGAGTGTTGTGATCATTGAGCGCTGTTTCTATTTTCAGACGGATACGCTTTCCAGAAAATACAGCCAGCTCACAGAAAACCCTCATGCAGCTCTGTGCAGCGACAACGTTCAAATCGAAGGGATCTGCCGTGAAACGGGACATCCCATAGATGATCCGGCATTTTGCGAAGCATATCAAAAGGCCTTTCCCGGATCTTTCACGAGATACACCTCGCTGAAAAATGAGCGTTTATTCCGTTTTGAGCCCTCATTCATCGAGCGCTGGCTGTACATTGACGGAGACCCCTTTATTGAGACAATAGATATCACCTCAAAAAAATACACACTTCGGAAATATGATGTGAATTAGGAGAGATCACGCAAAGAATTGAGCAGTATTGTTTTTCATAATTCATATAATGCCATTTTGTGATTTTATTTTGTCGCGTTGACATTTTTATGCAAAGCATCATTCATAGAAAGTAAATAAATACAATACTGATTCATACTGATTCCTTCAGCTTTAGCATGTTCAGCAAGAGATCGATGGAGAGATTTTGGCATCCGAAATTTAAACTGTCCCGAGTATTTTTCTTCCGCCGGCAGAGGAATATGATACCCATCCTCAAAAGCGGCTTCAAGCCAGGCTCTTTTGGCATCTTCTGCATTTCTAACAACATCTTCAAGCGTTCCGGCACACGTAATACAACCTTTCAAATCCGGAAAGGAGGCCACATATCCGCCTTCTTCTGTATCTTCAACAATTTCCATCTTGTAAGGAATTTTTAGATACTCTTCCAATGTCATTTGTTTTCCTCACTTTCAATAACATCACGAACCTGTTCAACATATGCCCGCTTGATTGGATCTTTTTTTGGAATTGTTATGGGAGCACATCCTTTTTTCCGAAACGTAAAATGACTGCTGCCGCTGCCTGCTCCCTGCATTTCATATCCATAGGTCTCTAATATTTTCTGTAATTCTTCAAACCTTACATCTTTCGGTAAGGATTGTATCCTTCTAATTAATTTTTCCCATTTAGACATTTCCTTTATTCCTGTCCATAATTATACTATGGTGTCTTATATGGTGTCAAGAATAACGCTTATCCAACTTTTTTTTCTTCATCCTGCCTTCATCCTGCTTCCTTGCTTAATTATCTTTATGTATAACAAAAGCACAGTTGTACACAATCATCGAAAAAACTCTATGACCGCAATTTGGTATTAAAATAAAAAAGCAAGGGACGTATCCGTGCCGGGCAGAGCCCCGGCATAAATTTTTACGATATCGATGCTCCGGTCACGAAAAGGCGGTATGGAATTTTCCTCCATTTTTTTTATCTGGGTTTTTCTTCCGATTTCGCTTATCGCGTATTACTTCTCCTTTAAACTGCCTCTGAAAGAAAAAAGTCATATTAAACTGCTGAACGGGGTCCTGCTGGTTTTAAGCCTCGTTTTTTATCTCCGGTCCGGTATAAAAAACCTTCTTTTGATGATCATAATGATCCTCCTGAATTACGGTGCCGGCCTGTGGATCGATTGTTTCTCCGGAGAAGGTGAAGCCTTCCGTAAAAGCCGGAAGGGAGTCTTCATTGCATCACTGATCCTGAATGTCTGCATACTGATCTTTTTTAAATACTTCAACATGATGGTTACACTTGCGGATATACTGGTAACTCATTGGAGAAATATTCCCGGATTGCTGTTTGCACTGGTCAAGTTTGAGGGGCCAGGAACAGTACAGTTCCATCAGATCGCGATGCCGCTGGCAATATCCTACACAACCTTTCAATCCATCTCCTACCTGGCAGATATATATAAAGGCAGGATCAAAGCTGAAAGCAGTCTCCTTGATTACAGCCTCTTCGCCTGTTTTTTCGCCCAGCTTGTACAGGGTCCGATCATGAGATATCAGGAGCTTGGCAGTCAGCTGGGCACCCGCACTCACTCCCCCCGGCAGTTTTCCGAAGGGATCAACCGGTTTTGCTGCGGATTAGGGAAAAAGGTCCTGATTGGCAATACACTTGCCGCAACAGCAAACAAGATATGGAACAAACCTGCGGCAGATTTATCCACAACAGAGGCCTGGCTCGGTATTTTCCTCTTCACCATGCAGCTTTATTATGATTTCTCCGGCTACACAGATATGGCAGTGGGATTGGGCCGCATGTTTGGCTTCAAAATCAGTGAAAACTTTAATTACCCGTTCACATCCCATTCCGTTCAGGAATTCTGGCGCAGATGGCATATGACTCTCTCATCCTGGTTCCGGGATTATATCTATATTCCTCTGGGAGGCAATCGCAAAGGCAGCCGAAGAACGTACATTAATATTTTTATTGTCTTCCTCCTGACCGGGATCTGGCACGGAGCAAATCTGAACTATATTATCTGGGGTATTTTTGTCGCGGTTTCCAACCTGTTGGAAAGACTGTTCCTTGGATCCCTGCTCAGAAAAAATCCGATAAAACCGCTGAACTGTATTTACAGCTTCTTCGTTTTTATGATGGGCTTAGTCCTGTTCAGAGCGCCGAATCTTTACCACGCCGCAAAATATTACACAGCTCTTTTCAGCGGCATTTCGGAAAAACCGGGAAATGAGGTCCTCAGCTATTTTAATGGCGAGCTTTTCATTGCTCTTATCATATCTGTATTATGCGCGGGCTTTTTGCAGCGCGCATTTGAACCGGTACGGTCCCGGTTTGGAGCAACGGTCCCGTTTGTTCTTTTCCGCACCGCATTTTCTATTGCAATTTTCGTTTTGTCACTCATGTTTATTATGAATGGGTCCTACAACCCTTCCATATATGCAGCTTTCTAAAAGGAGCAGACCTGAAAATGAAAAAAGACCTTCCTTCATGGATCAGCATAATCATTTTCCTTACACTGCTCATTGTCCCGACACTTCTCTATTTCTTCATCGGGGAAAATACAGAGGAAATGCTGGAAGAAAAGCGCGGACTTGCTGAGCTGCCGGAACGGTTTTCCGAGAGTTTCTTCACCGATCTCGAAAACTGGTACAACGACCACACACCTTACCGGCTGACAGTGATCACAGCGCAAAAGCAGCTTGCTCAAAATTATAATGGATACTACCGGAACAGGATCCGCCCCGTTCTCTCAGCATATTTTACCCCCTCCTGGTACAATGAGGAATATAAACGCTGGGCAGGTCTGGATGTTCCCTATCTTGCTCCCATGGAAGATGGTCTGGCCGAATATGGCAGAGATGACTGGTTGTACTACAACGGTGAAAACAGCACCGGTTTCTACAGAGGGAACAATCTGCTTGACCCTGAAGAACTTCCACAATGGAAAGACGCCTTTGCCTCCCTGCAAAAGCTGTGTAACGAGAAAGGGATTCGTCTCGCTTATCTGATCATCCCGAATAAAGAACAGGTCTATCCGGAATTCATGGCTTCCTATAAAATTGAGAACCTTCCCAAACGGGAAGAGATCATCTATGAATATATGACTCAAAACGGGATCCCGATTCTTTATCCGTTGAAAGATTTCCTGCAATTAAAAACGGACCGCACTATTTACTTTCAGCAGGATTCCCACTGGAACCAAATCGGAGCATATTATGCGATGACGAAGGTTTATGAGCTGCTGGGCATGCCGGCACAATCACTGGACGATGTACAGATAAGCCAAACTGTAAAAAGGGGAGGTGATCTTTCGAACTTCAGCGGGTACGCGACAGATTATCCGGACTATATACTCTCCTATAAACCCGAAATTACCTGCACCACGGAAAGCGTAAACGACGGGCGACTTGAAATCTTTACCTCATCCGCCGGCACCGGTCACAATATGGTTTTGATAGGAGATTCGATGCGGGATTACAATAAAGATTTTTATGCCAGGGACTTTGAAAAATCAACGGTATTATTCCGCACCGAGCTTGAAGATCCTGTCGTGACAAGGGAACTCCTCGATATAAAAGCAGGTGACGTTCTCCTCATTCAGATCACCGAACGTCACGATGAAGCCATTCTTGATGTCACCCGCTATCTGCTTTCCCTGTTCGCGGATCAAACATCCGGCAATGAATCCTAACCACTTTCAACGATTATTATTTTTAGAATCATCAATTTTCAAAAACACCTTGCAAAATGTTGAACTTATGCTAAAATAGGGACATAAAGATGCGGTTATCGTACAATGGCAGTACGTCACCCTTCCAAGGTGATCATACGAGTTCGAATCTCGTTAGCCGCTCTTTTTTTTATTTAACCTATACAAAACAAAAAAAGCACAGGGACCGGCTCCCTGCAGCGGAAAAACCCTGCCCGGGAAGCCTGTCACCCGTGCTGAGCCGCCGGGTTCCGTATATTCGTTACAATGTCCCGTCTAAAATCGCCTGAATAATAACACTGCCAACAGCAAAATTATTCTTCTGAGCTGTAGCGAAAATATCAGCCGCCTCAACGTTGTTTTCCGAACCTAAAGTCACGTGATATTCATGATCCCATAAACTTTCCGGTGTCTGTCCCAGCATAAAAACATCCATATTCACACTGTCCCGGATAATGATAAGACGATCCAGCTTATTCAGACGGTTCATGGCCATTCCGATACCGATTTCTTCCATCTCCGTTATTGCAAATGGATCCGGACAGCCGTATTCTTCGATCATCTTCAACGCGTTCTGATGCTGATAAATACCCTTCCAGTAGTTATCAGATGTGACCGTTGTCCCGCGAAGCACCTTCGGATCCCTGACTGCCCACTCCGCATTCTCAAAGGCAGCTGCCATGAAATCCCGGGTGACATCTGTCGTCTCGATCCTGACATCCTTCACCAGATCATATACCCGGTTCACCAGATCAGCATCCAGCATAACATAAGCAGATCCATCATAGCCGCTGTCATGGAACCAGGTTGTCCGTGCAGACGGATCCTCCATTTCGCGGCTGTCCGCGTGATGTCCGAGATCAAAATCGACGATTGACGTAATAACGAAGACATCACCCATTACACCATACTCTATAGCCGTTCCCCCGCAGCCGGTTGAGAGGACATAAGCATCGGAAAAATCGAAACGCTCATCTGAAAGCACAGCTATCGTACCGATCGCAGCATTCAGCTTTCCCATCCCGGTGAGGTATAAGGCTATCCCGTCTTTCACATAGAGCTTGTGGTTATCTAATCCGCCGAAGATATCATATTCTTCTCCTCCGGCAAGGTAGTTTTCATAATAGTATTGTGCTTCTCCGGGAAAATCCCCTTGTATGTCATTTACTTCGAATTTCGGCAGGATCAGCACATCGATGTGGATCTTCTCCTCATCTGCTGCCCCGGCTGGAACAAAAACCAGGGTGAAAATAACGATTAACAAACCAAATAATGAAAATAATTTCCCCATAGCAAAACCTCAGAAAAGTGATTCAGCATTGAATAATCAGCCAATAATATTTATATCACTTTTTCCGTTTCGCATAAAATTATGGTATAGATTCAACCCGGAGCAAACATTTTCCTCTGAATGGAGAAATAATCATTATAATAAACATGACATACTGTTGTCACGTTATGTCTGGTATGCTATAAACAAGGTCGGAAAGAATGAAGATAGACAGACTGATCGGGATCTTATCTATATTGCTTCAGGAAGAAAAAACCACCGCACCGGAACTGGCAGAACGCTTTGAGGTCTCGCGCAGGACCATCAACCGGGATATCGAGGACCTGTGCATGGCAGGAATACCCATCGTGACCACACAGGGAACAGGCGGCGGGATCAGCATCATGGAGGGATACCGGATGGACCGGACGCTCCTGACATCAAAGGATATGCAGATGATCCTCGCAGGACTGCGCAGCCTGGACAGCGTGAGCGGAAGCAGCTATTACCGTCAGCTGATGGAAAAGATCAAACCCGGTTCATCCGAATTTATCAGCGGCAGGGATTCTGTCCTGATCGACCTCTCATCCTGGTATCGGGAGTCTCTGGCTCCGAAGATGGAGTTGATCCAGGATGCCATAGCGGTAAATAAGATGCTCAAATTCAGCTATTATTCTCCGGCGGGTGACACAAAAAGGGAGATCGAACCCTACTATCTCGTTTTCAAATGGTCCGGCTGGTACGTTTACGGTTACTGTCTGCTGCGGCAGGATTTCCGGCTGTTCAAGCTGAATCGCATGGATACCATCGTTCATGGAGATGCGTTTGAGAAAAGGCCTGAGATCCCTTTGCCGGATCTCTCAAATGAGAAAGTCTTTCCGGCAAAGGAAAAGGTAAAAGCAGTCTTTGATCCATCCCTGAAATGGCGTCTCATTGAGGAGTATGGCGTTGATTGCTATTCGGTCCTGCCGGACGGAAATCTCTTGTTTGAGCATGATTATTCAGACGATGAAGGGCTGATTTCATGGATGCTTTCCTGCAGGGATAAGGTCACGGTGATTGAGCCGAAACGCATCAGGAAGAAACTTGCCCGGACTGCGTCCGAAATTGCAGAAAAATATACTATACATGAAGGAGATATATGATGACAACAGTATATGTTTATGTCATGGATACAATGGCTGACTGGGAGGCTGCCCATGTAATGGCAGAGCTGAAATCCCGAAGGTTTTTCAAAAAAGATGCAAAGAACATTGAATTAAAAACAATTTCCTGTACCAAAGAAACTGTATGTTCGATGGGTGGGCTGACGATCATTCCTGACTGTACTGTGAATGAAGCTGCAGCGGATAAAGAAAATATGCTGATTCTTCCCGGGTCGGATACATGGAATGCCTTCCCGGGTCGGATACATGGAATGCACCGGAGCATCAGCAAATTCTGAGAAAAGCACAGGAGTTTCTGTCGGTCGGTGCCGGTGTGGCAGCGATTTGCGGCGCAACCGTGGCTCTGGCGGAACTCGGAATTCTGGATAACAGACCGCATACCAGCAACGGGGAAGGATTTCTGAACATGTTCTGTCCGAATTACAAGGGCGGAAAATTCTATGTTGACCGGCCTGCCGTGAGGGATGGAAATCTGATCACAGCCGGTTCCACAGGCGGGCTGCTGATGGCTAAGCTCATCCTGGAGCATCTGGATGTTTTCAAGCCGGATACTTTGGAATCCTGGTATACCTATTTCAGTACGGGAAATGCGCAGGCTTTCTTTTCGATGATGCAGAGCATATAATAAAAAGTGAGGATAAAGATGAGATTGGACGGTTTTGGGATCATGGTTGATGATATGGCGGTGATGGTACGCTTTTACAGAGATGTGCTGGGTTTTGAGATCAAAGAACCGGAAGACACCTCAAATGTGTTTCTGGAAAAGGACGGAACGCTGTTCCTTCTTTACCGGAAAACGGATTTTGAAAAAATGACGAACCGGAAATTCTCCTATTGTCATGGGATCAACGGACATTATGAGATCGCGTTAGGCGTGGAGAATTACGCAGCAGTTGATGAAGCATATGCCAGAGTAACCGGGATGGGAGCCGAAGGCGTGATGGAACCGACGACGGAGCCATGGGGACAGCGGACCTGTTATATCGCGGATCCGGAAGGGAATCTGATCGAAATCGGATCGTTTAACAGGGAGTGACGCAATGGCCTTTGATTACAAGAAGGAATATAAAGAGTTTTACATGCC